>JAGHZW010000148.1 GCA_017745195.1 Pseudoxanthomonas sp.
CGGGTCCGGACTTACTTGCTGTCCACCTGCAGCACGGCGAGGAAGGCCTCCTGCGATCGCCGCCGCCCGGGCCACCACGGCCACGGCCGCGGCCACGGCCCTGCTGCTCCTGGGGAGCGCCGGCGTCCTGGGCCTCGAAGCCCGCGCCTTCCGGCGTCTGGTTGGTTTCGTCAGCCATTCTCAGAACTCCAGTCCGCTCTCACGAGCGGCATCGGCCAGCGCCTTGACGCGACCATGATAGAGGAAGCCACCGCGGTCGAAGACGACCTGGGTGATGCCGGCGGCCTTGGCGGCCTCGGCAACGCGCTTGCCCACTTCCTGCGCCGCGGCGATGGTGGCGCCCGTCGAGCCGCGGACGCCCTTGTCGAGCGTCGAGGCGGCGGCGACGGTGCGGCCCGCTGCATCGTCGATCACCTGGGCATAGATGTGCTTGCCCGAGCGATGGATCGAGAGACGGGGACGGCCACCCGCACGCGCACGAAGCGCGGTACGGTTGCGGCGGCGACGCTTCGCGAAAAGCGAAAGACCCTTGGTGCTGATCACTTCTTCTTCCCTTCCTT
>JAGHZW010000149.1 GCA_017745195.1 Pseudoxanthomonas sp.
CCCGGAACCGGCACAGGTCGTTCCCGAAGCCGTCGCCCTTCCCGCTTCCAGCCAGCAGCTGGTGTTCGCCAAGGGCTGACGTCCCGGTCCGGAAACGACGAAGGCCGCCCGAGGGCGGCCTTCGTCGGAGGGGCAGGCCGGCGCGCGGCCGCTCACTCCAGCAGCGAGCGCAGCATCCAGGCGTACTTCTCGTGGGTCTGCAGGCGCTGGGTCAGCAGGTCCACGGTCGGGTCGTCGCCGGCTTCGTCGGCGGTCTTGAGCACGGCGCGCGCGGTGCGGCACACCGCCTCGTTGCCGGCGACCAGCTGCTTGACCATGCCCTTCCAGTCCGGCACGCCGTCGGCGCCCGGTTCCTCGCGGATCGAGGTCAGGCGGATGAACTCGGCATAGGAGCCGGGCGTGTTGAAGCCCAGTGCGCGGGTGCGCTCGGCGACCTCGTCCAGCGCGTTCCACTGCTCGGTGTACTGCTGCTCGAACATGACGTGCAGCGAGTTGAACATCGGCCCGGTCATCCCTGCATGGAAGCGTGGCATCAACCGCGCCGAAATCTGCGACCGC
>JAGHZW010000150.1 GCA_017745195.1 Pseudoxanthomonas sp.
CTCATCCGCATCTGCCTGTCAGAGCAGATCGTGCGCGACCTGGCCGACACCGCGGTGAAGATGTACCGCGAGCAGGCCAAGACCAAGGTCCGCCTGCAGGCCGAGGAGCGCGCCGAGGAACGCATCCTCGACGCGCTGCTGCCGCGTCGCGCACAGACCATGGGCTTCGATCCGGAAGCGCGCGCCGAAGTGCAGGTCTCCGGTCCGGAGGATTCCACCCGCGCCAAGTTCCGCAGGATGCTGCGCGCCGGCGAACTGGACGAGCGCGAGATCGAGCTGGAGCTGGCCGCCAGTGCCGGCGTGGACATCATGACCCCGCCGGGCATGGAGGAGATGGGCCAGCAGCTGCGGCAGATGTTCGCCAACATCGGCGGTGGCAAGACCCACACCCGCAGCGTGGCGATCAAGGCGGCGCGACCGCTGCTGGTCGAGGAGGAAGCGGCCAAGCTGGTCAACGAGGACGACGTACGCACCGCGGCGATCGAGGCCTGCGAGCAGCAGCGAGCCGAAATGGCCGCGCGAGCCCTTC
>JAGHZW010000151.1 GCA_017745195.1 Pseudoxanthomonas sp.
GCCACCCAGGCAATGCCGATCGAATAGGAAACGGTGAAGCGCAGCCAGCCGCGCGCGCAGGGTGTAGTCGCCGGCAGCCAGCTCGATCCGGGCCACGTCAGCCAGGCGCACGACCTGGCCGTCGGCGCCGTTCTTCAGCACGATGTTGCCGAACTCCTCCACGCTCTCCAGCCGACCCTTGGCGTTGATCGGCAGCAGGAAGTCGCTGCCGTTGGGCATGGGTTCGGCGCCGAGCTGGCCGGCCGATACCTGCACGTTCTGCTCGCGCACCGCGGCCAGCACGTCACCGGCGGTCATGCCGCGCGCGGCGACCTTGTCCGGATCCAGCCACAGGCGCATCGCGTAATCGCCGCCGCCGAACAGCTGCGCGTCGCCCACGCCGGGCAGCCGCGCCAGTTCGTCCTTGACGTGCAGGCGCATGTAGTTGCGCAGGTACAGCGAGTCGTAGCGCCCATCCTTGGACGTCAGGTGCACGACCATCAGGAACACCGGCGACTGCTTCTGCGTGGTCACGCCCTGCCCCGCTCCCCCCGGGCCAGGCCGTACTGGGGCCCGT
>JAGHZW010000152.1 GCA_017745195.1 Pseudoxanthomonas sp.
CGCACCGGCAATGCATCGACTGCGAACTGGAAGCGAAGCGTCAGCAGCTGGATCGACTGGAGAAGCGTGTCGTGCAGTTCGCGGGCGATGCGTTCCCGCTCGCGCACGCGCTCCACCGTCCGCAGCCGGATGCGATTGGCGACAGCCCGGACCCGGAAGACATAGGCGACCCAGACCAGCGCCAGGATCAGGAGCGCACAGAGCAGCTTGAAGACCCAGCTCTGCACGAAGGTCGGCGGGACCGAGAGTATGAGCTGGGCGCCGACCCGGTTCCAGCTGCCATCCTCATTGGCCGCGATAACCCGGAAACGATACTCGCCGGGGCCGAGATTGGTGTAGAAGGCCTGGCGGCGCGCGCCCGCCTCGACCCAGCCGGTGTCCACGCCGTCCAGCCGGTAGCGGAAGCGCACCCGATCCGGGACCGACAGGGCGGGCGCGGTATAATCGATCGACAGGGCCGTGGTGCCCTTTGCCAGCCTGACCTGCCCCGGATAGCGGATGCGCTCGCTTCCCACGCTCAGGGACCGGATCACGACCTCCGGGGCAGGATACGGG
>JAGHZW010000153.1 GCA_017745195.1 Pseudoxanthomonas sp.
GATCTTGACGGGGCGGCGGTCGAGGCGTTCCTGACCGGGCTGGCCACCCACGACCACGTCGCCGCCAGCACCCAGAACCAGGCGCTGTCGGCGCTGCTGTTCCTCTACCGAGAGGTGCTGGGCATCGAGTTGCCGTGGATGGAGAACGTGGTCCGGGCCAAGCGGCCGCAGCGCTTGCCGGTGGCGCTGTCGCGGGCGCAGGTCGGGCTGCTGCTTGCGCGCCTGGCCGGGCGCGAGGCGATGATGGCCGGGCTGCTCTATGGCAGCGGCCTGCGCCTGATGGAATGCGTGCGCCTGCGGGTCAAGGACGTGGGCCTGGTACGCAACGAGCTGGTCGTGCGCGACGGCAAGGGCGGCAAGGACCGGATGACCGTGTTGCCGGCGGCCTTGCGTGAGGGGCTGGCGCGGCAGCTGGCCGAGGTGCGCGTACTGCATGCGCGCGACCTGGCCGCCGGCTTCGGGCGGGTACACCTGCCGCACGTGCTGGCGCGCAAGTATCCGAACGCGGCCGTGGACCAGGTTGCTGGCCGACACGTCGAGGTCGGCCGCGCCGGAG
>JAGHZW010000154.1 GCA_017745195.1 Pseudoxanthomonas sp.
GGCCACCACTACGGGCCGGACTCGCCGGAGGTGAACGCCGCCGCGGCCGAGGCGGACGTCGCGATCGGGCGCCTGGTGGCGGGGCTGAAGGCGAGGGGGCTGTATGAGACCACCAACATCATCATCGTCGCCGATCACGGCATGGCGTCCCAGCCGCTGAACCAGCTGATCGACGTCACCACGCTCGCCGATCCGGCCAAGGCCAAGTTCGTCAGCACCGGCGCGGTCGTCGGCGTACGCGCCTTGCCCGGCTTCGAGGCCGAGATCGCCTCCGCTATGCTGAAGCCGCACGACCATCTGACCTGCTGGGAGAAGACCAAGGTCCCGGCCCGCTACGGCTACGGGACCAATCCCCGCGTACCGCCGATCGTCTGCCTGGCCGAGCGCGGCTGGTACTTCGTCACCGCCAAGTCGATCCAGAAGCGGCTGGCCGAGCACCCGCGCGACGGCGGGGCGCATGGCTACGACCCGTACGATCCGGTCATGCGGGCGGTCTTCATCGCCCATGGCCCGGCGTTCAAGTCGGGCGTGGCGCTGCCTGTGTTCGACAATGTCGACGTCTATCCGCTGCTGATCCGGCTGATCGGCGTGAAGGGCGAGAAGGGCGACGGCGTGCTGGGGCCGCTAAAGCCGGCGCTGCGCTAGGGCTTTTTCGAGTACAGCGGCGCTTTCAGAGCACGACCCGGGTCACAATCGTAAACGGCGCCGCTTGTGCAATTAGTTTCGTTATGCGTTAAATATTGACGATATTCGAAACGGAGCTCGGCCATGCAA
>JAGHZW010000155.1 GCA_017745195.1 Pseudoxanthomonas sp.
ATCAGGCCGGCGCCGACGACACCGGATAGCAGCAGGAACCACGGCGACACCGTCAAGGTGAAGGTGCTTGAGGTCGACGTGGCGCGCAAGCGCATCGCCCTGACCCGGCGCATGGACGACGAGCCCGGCCACGCGACCTCGCGCCCCGGTGGCGAGCGCGGTGGCGAGCGCGACGCACGCCGCGATGGCGGGCGTCCCGGTGGTGCGCAGCAACGCGACAATCGCGGTGGGGCGCCGCGCCCGCAGCAGGCCGCGCCGTTCAACAGCGCGATGGCCGATGCGCTCAAGGGATTGCGCCGCAGCTGAGCGGCGCAGGGAGCAGGCAAGCCCGCTCCTTCCGGCCATCGCTCCGATACGCGCAGCCACCGGACCAGGTCAGGGGCTGCGCGCATGCGCGCCGGTCAGGCCGCAGCCGCGGCCTTGCTGAATTCCTCGTACGCCGCCGTCGCATTGGCGGCATACATCAGCGACGGACCACCGCCCATGTACACGGCCACGCCGAGCATTTCGCGGAACTCTTCCGGCGTGGCGCCAAGCCGCACCAGCGCCTTGGCATGGAAGCCCAGGCAGGCGTCGCAACGGTTGGCGACACCGATCGCCATCGCGATAAGCTCCTTGGTCTTCTCGTCGAGCGCGCCCGGCGCCAGCGCGGCCTTGCTCAGCGCACCGAAACCCTGCATGACGTCGGGGTTGTGGGTGCGCAAGGCGGTCAGGTTGCGCGACACCTCGCGGGTCAGTTCCTGGTAGGCAGCGGTGCTCATACAGCGGTCTCCATCGATCCGGGCCGATTGCCCATGCCGGCTAATATATTAGTTATTTCTAATTTAGCAAGATCTGATATGATGCCGGCATGAACACGAGACGACAGGACCGCAGGTTCGTGGAGCAGGGCGCCGAACAGGCCGCGGCGATGCTGCGCACGCTCGGCAACGAGCAACGCCTGCTGCTGCTGTGCCTGCTGATCGAGCACGGCGAGATGAATGTCGGCCAGATGCAGGCGCAGGTCGATCTGGGCCAGTCCGCGCTGTCCCAGCACCTGGCCCGGATGCGCAGCGATGGCCTGGTCACCTGCCGCCGTGAAGGCCAGTCGATGTACTACCGCATCGACGACCCCCGCGTGGAAACCCTGGTGTTCGCGCTCAAGTCCGTGTTCTGCCCCTGAACAATCGAGATCCCGCATGAAGATTCTTGATCCCCGCGCCGCCCAGGTTCTCGTCGAACAGGGCGCGCTGCTGGTCGACATCCGCGCTGCCGACGAGCATGCGCGCGAGCGCATTCCCGGCGCCTGTTGCATCCCGCTGGCGCAACTGGCCTCGGCGCCGCAGCTGCACCAGGCGCAGGGCCGGGCGGTCGTGTTCCATTGCCGCTCCGGCATGCGCACCCGCGCCAATGCCGCCGCGCTTGAAGCCGCCAGTCCCGGCTGCACCGCCTATGTGGTCGAAGGCGGCCTGGACGCATGGAAGCAGGCCGGCCTGCCCGTGGTCCGCGATGCGCGCGCGCCGCTGGAACTGATGCGCCAGGTGCAGATCGCTGCGGGCGGCCTGGCCCTGCTCGGCGCGGTGCTGGCGGCGACGGTGTCGCCGTGGTTCCTGCTGCTATCCGGTGTCGTCGGCGCCGGCCTGATGGTGGCCGGCCTGACCGGCTTCTGCGGCATGGCCCGGCTGCTGGCGCAAATGCCCTGGAACCGCGCCCTGCGCGGCTGAAGCGGCGGCCGGCTACTCGGCCCACTCGCGGTCGGTGGTGAAGGCGATGGTCAGCCAGCGGTCCGGCGAATCGTCGCCGATGGCTTCACCGATCTCATCGCGCAGCGCGTCCCACTCTTCCAGCGTGCGCGCCGGCCAGCCCGACGGCACGATGAAATAGAGCTCGATCTGGCGACCGCGGCCGACCTTGGCCACGTAGGCGCGGTACGACAGGAGGCCGTGCTTGTCGACGATCCGCTGCGCGACCGCATCCACGTGCCGCTTCAGTTCCGCCGGCGTCACCAGCAGGATTTCGGCCAGCGCCTGGCGCACCGCGCCGAGTGGAATCGGGAAGACCACCAGGCACACCAGCGCCAGCACCGCCGGATCGACGTACGGCGACATCCATTCCAGCGCCGTGCCCTGGATCATCAGGCCAATGCTGAAAGCGACCAGCAGCGCGGCGGTGATCGCCGCCGACATCAGCCAGCCGCGCGCATCCATCGCGACCAGGTCCGAACGCAGTCGCCGATTGGCGCGATAGCCATACCAGGCCATCGCCAGGCTGATCAGTACCGTGGCCGCGGCGTAGACGATGGCCTGGCCGAACTGGAGCGGGCGTCCACCGGCGAGGAAGCTGCCGATCGCATTGATGAAGGCGTAGACCGCTGCCCCGGACATCAGCATGCCGGCGGCGCCCACCACCATCGGTTCCAGGTGCCAGAAGCCCATGGTGAACTTCTCGGCCAGGCGCCGGTTCTGCTGGCCATTGGCGGCGTAGCCGGCGATCAGCCTGACCACCAGCAGCGCCACCATGCTGGTGGCGCCGTCGGCCAGCGAGTAGATGCCGTCGAACACGATCGCGTACGAGCCCGACAGCAGGCCGAAGACGATGCCCAGCGCGGCGACCACCGCGGTGGCGGCAATGGAGAAGCGCAGCACGCGCTGTTCGCCGCCGGCACCGGCGCCGGTCGAGACGTCCCGCACGGGGGCCGGGAGATCGCTCATCGGCGCAGCGTGCCGCAGGTCGCGGCCGGATGCCACACAACCCGCGCCACCGGCAGCGGCGCCAGTCAGGCCACGCGGCTGCGGCGCAGGCGCTCCAGGTGCACCAGCAGCAGCGAGATCGCCGCCGGGGTCATGCCCGGGATGCGCTGGGCCTGGCCGATGGTCTGCGGCCGCACGCGCTCGAGCTTCTGCTGCACTTCCGCCGACAGGCCGCGCACGCCGGCGTAGTCGAACGTCGCCGGAATCGCCGTCTCCTCATGGCGCTGCTGGCGCGCGATCTCCTCGCGCTGGCGGTCGAGGTAACCGGCGTACTTCACCCCGATCTCGACCTGCTCGGCCACCTGCGCGTCGTCCACGCCCGGACCCAGCGAAGGCACCGTCATCAACAGTGCATAGCCCAGTTCCGGGCGCTTGATCAGGTCCAGCGCATTCGTCTCCCGGCTGACCGCCAGGCCGAGCGCCGCCTCGACTTCGCGTCCCAGCGCGTTGGCCGGCGTCGCCCACAGCGCGCGCAGGCGCCGGGTTTCCCGTTCGATCGCCTCGCGCTTGGCCTCGAACCGCGCCCAGCGCGCCTCGTCGACCACGCCCAGTTCGCGGCCCTTCGCGGTCAGGCGCAGGTCGGCGTTGTCCTCGCGCAGCTGCAGCCGGTATTCGGCGCGACTGGTGAACATGCGGTACGGCTCGGTCGTGCCGTGGGTGATCAGGTCGTCGACCAACACGCCCAGGTAGGCCTCGTCTCGGCGTGGCGACCAGCCCTCGTGCCCGTGCACGTGGCGCGCGGCGTTGAGGCCCGCCAGCAGGCCCTGCGCTGCCGCTTCTTCGTAACCGGTGGTGCCATTGATCTGGCCGGCGAAGAACAGCCCCGACACCAGCTTGGTCTCCAGCGTGGCCTTGAGCCCGCGCGGATCGAAGAAGTCGTACTCGATCGCGTAGCCAGGCCGGGTGATGTGCGCGTTCTCGAAGCCGCGGATCGAACGCACCAGTTCCAGCTGCACGTCGAACGGCAGCGAGGTGGAGATACCGTTCGGATAGATCTCGACCACGTCCAGCCCCTCGGGCTCGACGAAGATCTGGTGGCTGGCCTTCTCGGCGAAACGCACCACCTTGTCCTCGATCGAGGGGCAGTAGCGCGGGCCGATGCCCTCGATCTGGCCGGTGTACAGCGGCGAACGGTCGAGCGCGCCGCGGATGATCTCGTGGGTGCGCTCACTGGTGTGGGTGATCCAGCACGACACCTGGCGCGGATGTTCGCGCACGTCGCCGAGGAACGACATCACCGGCATCGGATCGTCGCCGGGCTGCTCGTCCATCGCCGAATAATCGAGCGTGCGCCCGTCGATGCGCGGCGGCGTGCCGGTCTTGAGCCGGTCGATCGCGAACGGGCGCTCGCGCAGGCGCGCCGCCAGGGTGGTGGCCGGCGGATCGCCCATGCGCCCGGCGGTGTATTGCGTCTCGCCGATGTGGATCTTGCCGGCAAGGAAGGTGCCGGCCGTCAGCACCACCGCCTGCGCCTGGAAGCGCAGGCCGGTCTGGGTGATCGCACCACGCACGGCGTCGCCTTCAATGATCAGGTCGTCGACTGCGGCCTGGAACACAGTGAGGTTGGGCTGGCTTTCGACGATGCGCCGGATGGCGCCGCGGTACAGCGCGCGGTCGGCCTGGCAGCGGGTCGCGCGCACGGCCGGGCCCTTGCTCGCGTTGAGCGTGCGCCACTGGATGCCGGCCCGGTCGGCCGCGTGCGCCATCGCCCCGCCGAGCGCATCGATCTCCCTGACCAGATGGCCCTTGCCGATGCCGCCGATGGCCGGGTTGCAGCTCATCGCCCCCACGGTCTCGATGTTGTGGGTCAGCAGCAGGGTGCGGGCACCGGCACGGGCCGAGGCGAGCGCGGCCTCGGTGCCGGCGTGGCCGCCGCCGATCACGATCACGTCGTAGTGGTGGAAGGACTGGGTCATGGGGAGTCGTGGCCAAACCGGCCATCGCACCGGCCGAAGGGTGGCGATTTTAGCGCCAGTGCACGGCACGGGACGTGCCGGGTTGGCACGCTTCCTGCTGCAACCATCCCGTGCACCCATCGCGGCAATGCGTTCGGGGGCGCGGGCTGGAATTGGAACAGGGGCCAGCCACGCGCGCGATGGGGAAGCCGAGGGGCCGGCAGTCGGGGGACTGCCGGCCCCATTTTTTTGTCTGCCCCGGTGGAACGGCGAAGCCGGTCGCAGAAGCAGACAGCCCGGCCAGGGGCCGGGCTGTCACAGGGGCGTCGACGTCCGACAGGGCCGGAACAGGGGGGATCCAGATTTCCCTGCCGGACATCGACATAGAACTGGCCGTGCGGGTCACAACATGACGCGCGCGGTCACCTTGCCGCGCTAGCTTGCGACCGAACACCAGCCAGCGCAAGGGCTATTTCAGGGCTCGATCGTGTCCGGCGTCCCACTCCGGCGACGGGTGGAGTCGCGTGATTCCGAGGCCCGTGGCGCGCTGTGCTGCGCGTTCCGTTCGGCACGCGGCGCCGGCCTCGAGGCGCCCTGATCACCGGCGTCCACGCCGCCGAAACGGGGCCGCTCCGCGCGGTATGACGGAGGCGGCGGCGGCCGCACGCTGCCGCCCGCCTGCGCGTCCGGTATCGGGCCAATCCCGCCACCCATCGCGCCCGGTCCAGGCTGCCGGTATGACGTGCCCTGGCGCGGGCCGCCCTGGCGCATGCGCTCCAGGTCGCGCCAGGGCGCCCGGTTCAGCGGCGGCGGATCGTTGTCGGCGACCGGCGGCGGACGGTGGTCCGGGCGCCCGCCATGGTCCGGCCTGCCGTCGTGGTCCGGACGCGGCGGATGCGACGGGTAGTAGGGACGCGAATAGTGGTACGGCGGCCGGTAGCCCGGGTAATAGGGATAACCGCCATAGCCGTAGCCCAGGCCGAATGACCAGCCCGGGTTGTAGCGGTAGTAGGGGGTACCGTAGCCGTAGACGCCGTAGGCGTACGGCGGATAGACGTACTCGGTCGAGGCGCCACCGGTGTAGTAGCCACCGCCGTCGTCGACGTATCCGTAGCTCGCACAGCCGCCCAGCGCCAGCGCGCACGCCAGGCTGGTAAGCAATCGCTTCTTCATGGGCATTCCCCCCCGTAACATGTGGCCAGCTTCGATGCGCCGGATTGAATCCGTGCTTAATCCGGCGCGGTTCGCGCGTCGCGCTCAGCCGTCGGACAGCAGGAGACATGGCGGCCGGACGGGCGCGATGCGCTAACCTTTGCCCATGACCGAACTGCCTGTCGCCGACGACGTCCTCGCCGCCGCCGCCCGCATTGCCGGACACGCCAGCCTGACCCCCGTGCTGCAGTCGCGCGCGCTCGACGCGATGGCCGGATGCGCGCTGTCGTTCAAGGCCGAACACCTGCAGCGTGGCGGCGCGTTCAAGTTCCGCGGCGCCTGCAACGCGGTGTGGTCGCTGCCGGACGATGTCGCCGCGCGCGGCGTGGTCACCCACTCTTCGGGCAACCACGGCGCGGCGCTGGCGCTGGCCGCGCGCAGCCGCGGGATCCCGTGCCACGTGGTCGTGCCCGAAGGCGCGCTGGCAGCGAAGCTGGCCAACATCCAGCGCCACGGCGCCACCCTGTGGCGCTGCGCACCGACCCAGGCCGCCCGCGAGGCGGTCTGCGCCGACGTGCAGGCGAGCACCGGCGCCACCCTGGTCCACCCTTACGCGGACGCGCAGGTGATCGCCGGGCAGGGCACCGCGACGCTGGAGCTGGTCGGCCAGGCCGGCGCACCGGAGATCATGGTCGTGCCGGTGGGCGGCGGCGGACTGGCAGCGGGCACCGCCCTGGCCCTGGCGGCGACCGCCCCGGGATGCCGGCTGGTGCTGGCCGAACCGGCTGGCGCAGCCGATACCGCACGCTCCCTCGCCGCCGGCGAACGCCGCATCGACTTCGTCCCCGACACGGTCTGCGACGGGCTGCGCGGCGCCCTGGGTGCGCCCAACTTCGCCCTGCTGCAGGCGGCCGGCGCGGAGGTGGTGGTGGTCGACGATGCGGCCACGATCGCGGCGATGCGGCTGGCCTGGCAGGTGCTCAAGCAGGTGGTCGAACCGTCATCGGCGATCGCCCTCGCCGCGGTGCTGGCGCAACCGCAGCGCTTCGCCGGCCGTCGCGTCGGCGTGATCCTGTCCGGCGGCAACGTCGATCTCGAGGCGTTGCCGTGGCGCGGCTGAGCCGGACCGGGCGCAGGCGTCGCCGTGGATGGGCCGGCTGGCTCTGGCGGCTACTGCTGTTGCTCTTGCTCTGGCTCGCGGCGGTCGCCGCGTGGATCGTCTGGGTCGGCCAGCGCGACCAGGCCATACCGGCCGACGCGATCATCGTGCTCGGCGCGGCGGCCTACGACGCGCGGCCTTCGCCCGTGTTCCAGGAGCGCATCCGCCATGGCCTGGACCTGTATCGCCGCGGCTACGCGCCGGTGCTTCTGTTCACCGGCGGCTACGGCGGCAGCCGCGCCCGCTTCTCCGAGTCCCAGGTGGCGCGGCGCTACGCGCTGCAGCAGGGCATTCCCGAGTCGGCGATCCTGATCGAGTCGGTGTCGCGCACCACCCGCGAGAACCTGCAGCAGGCGCGCCAGGTGATGCAGGAGCACGGACTGCATCGCGCAATCGTGGTCAGCGACCCGCTGCACATGGCCCGGGCGCTGCGCCTGAGCCGCGAACTGGGGATCGACGCGATCGGCTCGCCGACGCCCAGCACGCGCTTCCGCACGGTGCAGACGCAGTGGCGCTTCCTGTTGCAGGAGGTCTACTTCTTCCACCGCGACCTGGTGCTGCGCGCGGCGTGACCACGGCGCGGGCGTATGATGGCCGCTCCGACGAAGACCGGTTCCCAGCGATGAAGATCGATGGCACCCGCCGCCAGGACCGCGCCATCGAACTGGTGCTGGCCTACTACGCCGCCTTCAACCGCGGCGACCGCGAAGCGATGCTGGCGCTGCTCGGCGATGACGTGGTCCACGACCTCAACCAGGGCGCGCGCGAGACCGGCAAGGACGCGTTCGCCGCCTTCATGCAGCGGATGGACGCCAGCTACCGCGAGCAGCTGCACGACGTTGTCGTGCTGGCCTCGCAGGATGGCACCCGCGCCGCGGCCGAGTACGTGGTCCATGGCCAGTACCTGCGCGACGACGAGGGCCTGCCGCCCGCGCGTGGACAGGCCTACGTGCTGCCGGGCGGCGCGTTCTTCGACATCCGCGACGACCGCATCACCCGGGTGAGCAACTACTACAACCTGCAGGACTGGATCGCGCAGGTCGGCGGCTGAGGCGCCGCTCCACCGTTCCGACAGCTTTCCGACATTCCCCCGGCCCAGACTCCGCAACCCGTCCAAGGCAAGCCGGCTAACCAGGGGAGCAGCAATGCGATCGTCGTGGTGGCGTTCTCCGTCGTTCCGGCTGGCCGCGGTTGCGCTGCTGCTGGCGTTCGCGTTGCTGGGCGCGCGCGGCATCTGGGACCCGGACGAGGGACGCTACACCAACGTCGCGCTGAACATGCTGACCAGCGGCGACTGGATCAATCCGCACCGCCTGCATGAAGTCGGCCACTGGACAAAACCCCCGCTGACCTACTGGGCAATCGCCGGCAGCGTCGCCGTGTTCGGCTGGCACACCTGGGCCGCGCGCCTGCCCGCGGCGCTGAGCTACCTGCTTTGCGCCTGGCTGGTCCGGCGCATCGCCCGGCGCCTGCACCCGGGCACCGAGAACCCGGCCACGCTGGCCTACCTGCTCATGCTGTTCACCGCCGGGCCGGCGCAGCTGATCACCACCGATTACGTGCTGGCGGCGGCTGAAACACTGGCGATGTGGGGCTTCGTCGAAGCGCGCTTCGGCCCACCCGGGCGCGAGTACCGCTGGAACACGCTGGCCTGGGTCGGCCTGGCGCTGGCGTTCCTGACCAAGGGACCACCGGGGCTCCTGCCACTGCTGCCGATGCTGGCCTACGACCTGTGGGTGCCCGCCAGGCCGCGCCGCCACCTGCTGACCATGGCCGGCGCGACCGTGTTCGTGCTGATCGCGTTGCCGTGGTACGTGGCGGTGATCACCAACAACCCGGGGCTGCTGGAGTATTTCATCGGCGACGAGACCTACAACCGCATCGTCACCGACCGCTTCGGCCGCAACGGCCAGTGGTATGGCTGGCTGCTGATCTACGGGCCGACCCTGCTGCTCGGGACCCTGCCATGGACGCCGACGCTGCTGCGCTGGGCCAGGACCCTGCCGGCGAGCCTGCGCGGCTGGTGGCGCCGTCCGCAGGCGCGCGAGGCCGACGCCCCGCGGGTACTGCTGGTGCTGTGGCTGCTACTGCCGCTGGTGGTGTTCTGCATCTCGCGCTCGCGCCTGCCGCTGTACCTGCTGCCGCTGTTCGCGCCGCTGGCGCTGCTGGTCGCGCAGCAGTGGCGCGACGAGGGCCGCGGCCCGCCACGGCTGCGGCTGATCGCCGCATGGGTGACGCTGATCCTGCTGCTGCGCGTCGGCATGGCGTACTGGCCCACGCACAAGGACGCGGCGGTGTGGGCGGCGGAGCTGCGCACGCGGGTCGACTTCCCGGTGAACGAGGTGGTCTTCGTCAACGACATGGCCCGCTACGGCCTGCACCTGGAACTGGGCGCGCAGGTCGAGAAGATTTCGCTGGACCGGCTGCCGCAGCCGCGTTTCAACCCCGAGTTCGACGACTTCCTGGCCAACGAGCTGGCCGAGCGCGAACCGGACGTGCTGTGGATCTCCAAGCAGGAGCAGTGGCCGGAACTGCAGGCGCGGATCACCGCGCTCGGCTACCGCCCGACCGTGCGCGGCGCGCCGCTGTTCGGGCGCACGGTCTTCACCGTGGAACCGTCACTCGCCACGCCGGCGGATGCGGATCGCTGACAGCGGCACCGCGGCGACCTCGTGGCCGCCCTCGCGGATCGGCGCGCCGGGCGCTGGCGACCAGGCCTGGGCGTAGATCACTTCCCAGCTGCTGGGCAGGCGCCCGTCTTCGCCGCGCAGCGGCTCGTACGCGGCCGTCGCCGCGGCGAAACGTGCGCGGCCGGTGAGGCTGCGCCGGCGCGAGGACAGCGCATTGGTCGCACCGATCGCGCGCAACTCGTGCATCAGCGCGGGTACGTCCGGGTAGGTCAGGGTGAACACGTCGCGATCCAGCACCGGATCGCGGAAACCGGCTGCCACCAGCGCGTCGCCGAAGCGCGCGATCGAGGCGAACGGGCTGACGTGCGGTTCCGCGTCGACCTGGCCGAAGGCATCGCGCAGTTCCACCAGCGTTTCCGGGCCGAAGCTGGTGCACAGCAGCAGCCCGCCCGGCTTGAGCACGCGGCGGAAGCCGGCGAACACCGCCGGCAGGTCCTCGACCCACTGCAGACACAGGTTGCTGAAGATCACGTCGACGCTGCCCTCGGCCAGCGGCAGCGCACGCGCATCGGCGCAGACCCGGTTGAACGGCTTCCACCAGCCGGCCTGCTTCTTCGACTCGCGCAGCATCGGCAGGGCCAGGTCCAGCGCCAGCACCTGCGCCTTGGGCCAGCGCTTCTTCATCGCCGCGGCCGCGTGGCCGGTGCCGCTGCCAACGTCGAGCACCACCGACGGCACGCGGTCGTCGAGGTACTCCAGCGATTCGAGCAGGCGCGAGCGCACTTCGGCCTGCAGCGCGGCAGCCGCGTCATAGCCGCGCGCGGCGCGCGAGAAGGCGCGGCGCACCTGGCGGGGATCGAACAGGGAATCCATGGGGGATGGCGCGGTACGGCTCAGGGGACGGTGCTTCCGGAAAGGGCATTGTCGGCGAAAGAAGTGAGCTCCGTCGCCACCAGCTCGATATGGCCCAGGAATGGCGCGTGCGCGGCGCCGGCCACTTCGACGAAACGCGACTGCGGCGCGCGGGCTGCCGCGGTGGCCATGCCACGCGGATCGACCAGCCGGTCGCGGCGGCCGCCCAGCCACAGGCTCGGCACGCGCAGGCCGGGCAGGGCGCGGCGCAGGTCGGACGATTCCAGCAGGGCCAGGCCGGCGCGCAATGCCGCCGGGTCCGGCTCGCCTCGCGCATGCAGCAGCGCGCGAAGGGCCTTCAGTTCGGCGCGGCCGTGCTCCGAACCCAGCGTATCGAGGGCGATGAAGCGGTCGAGGGTGCCGGCGTAATCGCGCGCCAGGTCCTCGCCGAAGCGGGTGAACACGTCCGGCTCGACCGCGTGCGGCCAGTCGGGCGCGCGGACGAAGCGCGGTGTCGCCGCGAGCATGACCAGCCCGCGCACGGTCGGCAGCGTGGCCGCCGCGCGCAGCGCGAACAATCCGCCCAGCGACCAGCCCAGCCAGATCGCCGGCGGCGTGCGCGAAGCGATTTCGCTGGCCACCGCGGCCAGGTCGAGCGGCTGCTGCGGATCGCGGCTGTAGCCGTGGCCGGGCAGGTCGACCAGGTGCAGGCGGAAGTCCGCTGCCAGCCGCTGCGCCAGCGGGGCGAATACGCCGCCGTGCAGCGCCCAGCCGTGGATCAGGACCAGGTCCGGGCCGCTGCCCAGGGTTTCGATGTGCATCACCCATTGTCGCCGATGCCAGCCGCAGCCGGGCCCGCCGGAACGGGAGCCGTCCGGTCAGGCGGCGTTGCGGGCGATCCGGTCGCGCGCCTCGGCGATCGCACCGAGCAGCGCGTTCACCTGCTGCGGGGTATGCAGCGAGGTCAGGGTCACGCGCAGGCGCGAGCGGCCTTCGGCCACGGTCGGCGGCCGGATCGCGGTAACCAGGAACCCGGCCTGCTCCAGCGCGGCCGACATTGCCGTGGCGGTGGCTTCGTCGCCGCACAGTACCGGCTGGATCGGCGTGCTCGAAGACATCAGCTCCAGGCCGAAGCGGCCGGCGCCGGTGCGGAACTGGCCGACCAGCTCCTGCAGGCGCGCGCGGCGCCAGTCGTCGCGCCTCGCGAGCCGGACCGCGGCCAGCGAGGCGGCGGCCAGCGCGGGCGGCAGGGCGGTGGTGTAGAGGTAAGGCCGGGCCACGCCGGCCAGGTGTTCGACCAGGTCGGCGTCGCCGGCGACGATGGCGCCGTAGCCGCCCAGCGCCTTGCCCAGGGTGGCCAGCTGCAACCGCACGTCGGCCACGCCCAGGCCGGCCTCGGCGACGCTGCCGCGGCCCTGCGGGCCGAGCACGCCGACGCCGTGCGCGTCATCCACATACAGCAGCGCGTCCTGGGTTCGCGCGACCAGCGACAGCGCGCGCAGCGGGGCGACGTCGCCATCCATGCTGAACACGCCATCGGTGACCAGCATCGCCGCGCCCCCGGGCGCATTGCGCAGCTGGCGCATCGCGCCTTCCGGGTCCAGGTGCGGATAGCGGCGCAGGCGCGCGCCGGCCAGGCGGGTGGCGTCGATCAGGCTGGCGTGGTTGAGCCGGTCCTGGACACAGACGTCGTCGTCCTCGAGCAATGCCTGCTGCACGGCCAGGTTGGCGGCGAAGCCGCTGCCGAACAGCAGCGCGCGCGGCACGCCGAGCCAGTCGGCCATTTCCCGTTCGAGCTGCTCGTGCAGCGTGTGGTGGCCGCAGACCAGGTGCGAGGCGGTCGAGCCGGTGCCCTCGCGCGACACCGCATCCTGCAACGCGGCGCCGACCTCGAACTGCCCCGCCAGGCCGAGGTAGTCATTGCTGCAGAAGCCGGTCAGCCAATTGCCGTCGACCTCGACCCGCACGCCGTCGCGGCGGGTGACGGTGCGGCGCTGGCGCAGCCGGCCCTGGGCGATGCGCTGGCGGCGCTGGGCGAGGATGCGTTCGTGGATGTCGGTGCGGGCCATCGATGCCCCTCCCCCCGGAGAGCGTTGCGCGGCGTGGTCAGGCCGCGCGTCCGCAGGCGGGCGCCGGCGCGGTGATGTCGGCGTGAACGGTACCGCCGGCGCCAGACCCAATTCCGTGATCATGGTCACACTGGAGCGGCATCGGCTGCAGTCCCAGCCGGGCGAACAGGGCCTGGTCGCGCGCCACGTCCGGGTTGCCGGTGGTCAGCAGCTTCTCGCCATAGAAGATCGAGTTCGCGCCTGCGGTAAAGCACAGCGCCTGCAGCTCGTCGCTCATTGCCTCGCGCCCGGCCGACAGGCGCACCATCGAGCGCGGCATCGCGATCCGGGCCACCGCGATCATCCGCACGAACTCGAACGGATCCAGTTCGGCGGTGCCGGCCAGCGGCGTGCCGGCGACCTGCACCAGCCGGTTGATCGGTACTGAGTCCGGATGCGCCGGCAGGTTGGCCAGCGCCTGCAGCAGGCCGGCGCGCTGTTCGCGGGTCTCGCCCATGCCGACGATGCCGCCGCAGCAGGTCTTGAGCCCGGCATCGCGCACGTGTTCCAGCGTGTCGAGGCGGTCCTGGTACTGGCGGGTCTGGATGACGTCGCCGTAGAACTCCGGCGCGGTGTCCAGGTTGTGGTTGTAGTAGTCCAGGCCGGCATCGCGCAGCGCATGGGCCTGGCCGGGCGAGAGCATGCCCAGCGTGGCGCAGGTCTCCAGGCCCAGCGCCTTCACCCCGGCGATCATCTCGGCAACCTTGGGGATGTCGCGGTCCTTCGGGCTGCGCCAGGCCGCGCCCATGCAGAACCGCGAGGCGCCGGCCGCCTTGGCCTGGCGGGCCTTCTCCAGCACGTCGGCCGCGTCCATCAGCTTGGTCGCGTCGACCCCGGTCTGGTAGCGCTGCGCCTGCGGGCAGTAGCCGCAGTCCTCCGGACAGCCGCCGGTCTTCACCGACAGCAAGGTCGAGACCTGGACCTGGGCCGGGTCGAAATGCGCGCGGTGCACGGCCGCGGCGCGGAACAGCAGTTCCGGGAACGGCAGGTCGAACAGGGCGAGCAGTTCCTCGCGGCTCCAGTCGTGGCGGATTTCCGAAGACACGGGGGTGGTTTCCTGACAGCGGCCGGGGCCGAGGCCGGGCAGTCTGGAAAGCCGGCCCCACCCTGTCAACCCGAGCCACCCAGAAATGGTTTACGACGCCTCGCCATTGCCCCGCGGAACGCTCCTGGACACCGTTGTCCGCCTGGCCCGGCGGGCGCTGCCCTTACGCTGTCTGGCCTGCGGGGAACCCGGCGACGACGGCCTGGACCTGTGCGCCGCCTGCCATGCCGCGCTGCCGCTCAACCGCAACGCCTGCCTGCGCTGCGCGCTGCCGCTGGCGGCACCCGGCACCTGTGGCCGCTGCCTGAGCCGGCCACCGCCGCTGCACGCCGTACACGCCGCCTTCGCCTATGCCGCACCGCTGGACCGACTGCTGCCGCGCTACAAATTCCACCAGGACCTGGCGGCCGGGCATCTGCTGGCGCAACTGATGGCCCATGCCCTGGCCGGCTGCGAGCGGCCGCAGGGGCTGGTTCCCGTGCCCCTGCACCGTGCCCGCCTGCGCCAACGCGGTTACGACCAGGCGCTGGAGCTGGCGCGTCCGCTGGCCTCGACCCTGCGCCTGCCACTGCACGTCGACCTGCTGCAGCGGGTCCGCGCCACCCCGGCGCAGTCGCAGCTCGACGCCACCGCGCGCCGGCGCAACCTGCGCGGCGCCTTCGGCGTCACCGGCCGCCCATTGCCGGCCCATGTCGCCCTGGTCGACGACGTCATGACCACCGGCGCGACCCTGCATGCCGCCGCCGCGGCCCTGCGCCGCGCCGGAGTGGCGCGGGTCGATGCCTGGGTCTGCGCACGCACGCCCTGAGCGCGGCCACGCAACCGTCATTTGACAGTCGCCGCCGCGCAGGAGTATCCCGGCTGACGGGCCTATCCGGCTCCCGTCATGACGCAGGAGGCAGCATGCAAGCGGGTTCAGTCGACGAAGTGCGGCGCAGCTGGTGGGTAACGGTGCTGTTCGGCCTGTTCGGTATCGCCTTCGGCCTGATGGCGATGGCCAGGCCGTTCCAGGCGCTGGTGGCGATGGCCTGGGCATTCGGCATCCTCGCCCTGGCCGACGGCATCGCCAGCCTGCTGGCGATGTTCAACAAGAGCGTGGCCGTCCCCCGGTTCCTGCTCCTGCTGTACGCGATCGCCTCGATCGCATTCGGCTTCATCGCCGTGTCCAGTCCCGCGATCACCGCGGTCATCCTGTTCCGGATCCTGTCGTTCTGGCTGATCGTGGCCGGCGTGTTCCGGATCATCTTCGCCATCCGGGTCCGCAAGGAGATCGTCGGCGAGTGGCTGATCGCGCTCAGCGGCGTGCTGGCGATCGTGCTGGGCCTGCTGTTCCTGCGCGACCCGGTGATGGGCAAGTTCACCACCGCGATCTGGATCGGTGCCGGCGCGCTGGTCTACGGGGTGATGCAGGTGCTGGCCGGGTTCCGCTTCCGCAAGCACGCACCACTGGAAGCCTGAACCGCATCGCTGCACGGGCGGCGCCGGGGGCGCCGCCCTTCCAATCCTTCCTGGGAGTCCGTCATGTCCCGAGCCTGGTGGGTGTTCCTGCTGTATGGACTGTTCGCGGTCGCGTTCGGCCTGTTCGCGCTGTTCCGGCCGCATGCCACCGTCTGGATGATGATCATGGCCTTCGGCCTGCTCGCCCTGGCCGATGGCGTGGTCAGCCTGCTCAGCGTGTTCCGCAAGCAGGTCGCGCTGCCCAACTGGCTGCTGCTGCTCTACGCGGTGGCATCGATCGGCTTCGGACTGCTGGCGCTGTTCCGGGCGCAGACGGTGGCGACCGCACTGGTCTGGCTGCTGGCGATCTGGCTGATCATCGCCGGCATCGCGCGCATCATCTTCTCCGTGCAGATGCGGCGGCTGATCCAGGGCAACTGGCTGCTGGCGCTGAGCGGCATCCTCGCCCTGCTGCTGGGCCTGCTGTTCATCGCCCGGCCGAACATCGGCGTGGCCACCCTGGCGGTGTGGCTGGGCATCGGCGCGCTGGTCTACGGCGTGCTGCAGGTGGCGCTGGCGTTCTACATGCGCCGCCGCGCAACGCGGGTGGTGCTGTAACGGCGATCCAAGGCCCCGGCCGGTGTCAGCCGGCCAGGGCGTAGTGCACGGCGATGCCGGCGAACACCGCCGCGCCCATCCAGTTGTTGTGCAGGAAGGCGCGGAAGCATGCCGCGCGGTCGCGGCCGCGCGCGATCCAGAACTCCCAGGCCACCAGCACCGTGGCCGCGCCCAGCGCGATCCAGTAGACCCTGCCCAACCCGGCCTGCTGGCCGACCAGCGCCAGGGTGAGCAGGGTCAGCACGTACAGCACGCCCTGTGCGACCAGGTCCAGGTCGCCGAACAGGATCGCGGTGGATTTCGAACCGGCGCGCAGGTCGTCCTCGCGGTCGACCATTGCGTACCAGGTGTCGTACGCCGTCGCCCACAGGATGTTGGCGCAATACAGCAGCCAGGCCAGCGCCGGCACCTTGCCCTGCACGGCGGCGAACGCCATCGGGATGCCCCAGCCGAAGGCCATGCCGAGGTAGACCTGCGGCAGGTAGGTGTGGCGCTTCAGGTACGGATAGGTCGAGGCCAGGAACAGGCCGGCGAAACTCAGCCACACGGTCAGCCGGTTCAGGGTCAGCACCAGCGCGAACGCCACCAGCATCAGCACCGCGAACACGGCCAGCGCTTCGCGCCCGGAGACCGCGCCGGTCGCCAGCGGCCGGCCCTTCGTGCGCTCGACCTGCGGGTCCAGCCAGCGGTCGGCGTAGTCGTTGATCACGCAGCCGGCCGAACGGGTCAGCCAGACGCCAGCGGTGAACACGAACAGCGTCCACAACTGCGGTACGCCGCCCGCCGCCAGCCACAGCGCCCACCAGGTCGGCCACAGCAGCAGCAGCACGCCGATCGGGCGATCGCCGCGGACCAGTTTCCAGTACTGGTCCAGACGTTGGCGCCAGCGGGGCACGGGAGCCCGGATCGGGGTTTCGTAGCGTTCGTAGGACATCCGGAGAGGTTATCAGCCCGACGGTGCGCCTCCATATCCGCCTGAATGCCGACACGATCTTCGGCAACGTGCCGCTCACCCCGTGAATACAGGCCGGCGTTATCCTGCTGCGGCCATCCTTACGGAACGTTTCATGATCCCCGTCATCCTGTCCGGCGGCTCGGGTACCCGCCTCTGGCCCCTGTCGCGCGAGGCCTATCCCAAGCAGTTCCTGCCGCTGGCCGGCACCGACACCATGCTCCAGGCCACCTGGCGCCGGGTGGCGCCGCTGGCCACCGCCGCGCCGATCCTGGTCGCCAACGAAGACCACCGCTTCATGGTCGCCGAGCAACTGCGCGAAGCCGGCTGCACGCCGGGCGCGATCCTGCTCGAGCCGGTCGGGCGCAATACCGCACCGGCGATCGCGGTGGCGGCCCTGCAGGCCACCGCCGGTGGCGAGGATCCGCTGCTGCTGGTGCTGCCCTCGGACCACGTGATCAGCGACCCGGTCGCGTTCCGCGCCGCGGTCGGCCGCGCGGCGGCGGCGGCCGACGCGGGGAAGCTGGTCACCTTCGGCATCGTTCCCACCGGGCCGGAAACCGGCTACGGCTACATCAAGGCCAGCCCCGGCGACGACGTACGCGCGGTCGAACGCTTCGTCGAGAAGCCCGACGCGGCCACCGCGCAGGGCTACGTGGACTCGGGCGAGTACTTCTGGAACAGCGGCATGTTCCTGTTCCGCGCCTCGCGCTACCTGGAAGAACTGGGCCGGCACCAGCCGCAGATGCTGGCCGCCTGCCGCGCCGCCTTCGACGGCGCGCGCCGCGACGAGGACTTCGTGCGCCTGGACAAGGACGCCTTCACCACCAGTCCCTCCGATTCCATCGACTACGCGGTGATGGAGAAGACCGCCGACGCGGCGGTGCTGCCGATCTCGGTCGGCTGGAACGACGTCGGCAGCTGGTCGGCGCTGTGGGAAGTGGCCGAACAGGACGGCGACGGCAACGCCCACCACGGCGACGTGGTCGCGCTGGACTGCCGCGACACCCTGGCCTGGGCCGACGGCCGGCTGGTGGCGATGATCGGCCTGCGCGACGTGGTCGTGGTCGACACCGACGACTCGCTGCTGGTCGCGCACAAGGACCAGGTGCAGGAAGTGAAGACGGTGGTCGCGCAGCTGAAGGCCGCCGGGCGCCCCGAGCCGACCTTCCACCGCAAGGTCTACCGGCCGTGGGGCAGCTACGACTCCATCGACATGGGCGAGCGCTTCCAGGTCAAGCGGATCACGGTCAAGCCGGGCGCCGCGTTGAGCCTGCAGATGCACCACCATCGCGCCGAGCACTGGATCGTGGTCAGTGGCACCGCCAAGGTGACCCGCGGGCAGGACACCCTGCTGCTGTCGGAAAACCAGAGCACGTACATCCCGCTCGGCGTGACCCATCGCCTGGAAAACCCGGGCAAGGTGCCGCTGGAGCTGATCGAGGTGCAGTCGGGCAGCTACCTGGGCGAGGACGACATCGTCCGTTTCGAGGATGTGTACGGGCGCGGCTGAGCCGCGGCCGCAAATAGGGCACGTGGGCGCGGCTGAGCCGCGTCCATCGGCCAACATACCGGCGCGGCCGGGCCACCGCGCCGCATGCGGGGCGGGCGCATAATTGGCGCCCGCCTTCCCCTGGAACTCCCGCATGTCCCTGTCCGTCCAGATCGATGACAACGTCCGCGTCGCCAACGACGCCCCGTTCGTGCTGTTCGGCGGGCTCAACGTGCTGGAGGACCTGGACTCGACCCTGTTCGCGGCCGGCCATTACGTCGACGTGACCCGCCGGCTCGGCATCCCGCTGGTATTCAAGGCTTCGTACGACAAGGCCAACCGTTCTTCGATCCGCTCCTACCGCGGCGTCGGCCTCGAGGAAGGCCTCCGCATCTTCCAGGAAGTGAAGGCGCGCTTCGGCATCCCGGTGATCACCGACGTGCACGAGCCGGCGCAGGCCGCGCCGGTGGCCGAGGTGGTCGACGTGCTGCAGATCCCGGCGTTCCTGGCCCGGCAGACCGACCTGGTCGACGCGATCGCGCGCACCGGCCGCGCGGTCAACATCAAGAAGCCGCAGTTCCTCAGCCCGACCCAGATGAAGAACATCGCGGCCAAGATCCGCGAGGCCGGCAACGAGCGCATCGTGCTGTGCGAGCGCGGCGCGCAGTTCGGCTACGACAACCTGGTCGTGGACATGCTCGGCTTCCGCGAGATGATCGAGGCTACCGGCGGGCTGCCGGCGATCTTCGACGTCACCCACAGCCTGCAGCGCCGCGAGGCCGGCGCCGAGGCCTCGGGCGGCCGTCGCCGGCAGGTCGCCGAACTGGCCCGCGCCGGCATGGCGGTCGGCCTGGCCGGCCTGTTCCTGGAGGCGCATCCGGACCCGGACAACGCCCGCTGCGACGGCCCCAGCGCGCTGCCGCTGGACAGGCTCGAACCGTTCCTGGCCCAGATCAAGGCGCTGGACGACCTGGTCAAGGGTTTCGCGCCGCTGGATATCCGCTGAGGGCGCGTCACGGCGGCGACCGAATCCCGGATACGGCATCGCGGCACGGGTTTCCGCTACAATGCCCGGCCACGCGCCCGTAGCTCAGCCGGATAGAGTAGTGGCTTCCGAAGCCATTGGTCGGGGGTTCGAATCCCTCCGGGCGCGCCATCTTCGATGTCACCCCTCGCGATTCCCGGCCCGCCGCAGCGCGGCGGGCGTTCGCCGTCGCCGCGACGCTGCGCTTCGCAAACGGCGACCACTCACCCCTCCGGGCGCGCCATCTTCTTTAGTGATCCGTTCCGGCGCGACCGTTGCGCCGGAGCCGGGCCCGCTTCGCCGGCCATCCGTGATCACCCCGGCATAGCCGGTATGCGCATCGACCATAAGCCTGTCGCGCATGCGGCAGGTACGCTTCGCGTGCGCCGGGTGCCGGCGCCCGGCCATCCAACGCGAGCACCCGCATGAGTCCTGCCGATCCCGCTGCCGCGCCCGACTTCCGCTCGCGCGGGTTCCTGCTCGGGCACATCCGCGACACGATGGCCTTCTATCATCCGCGCTGCATCGATCCGGCTGGCGGCTTCTTCCAGTTCTTCAAGGACGACGGCACGGTCTACGACCCGCATACCCGGCACCTGGTCAGCAGCACGCGCTTCGTCTTCAACTATTCGATGGCCTGGCAGGCGTTCGGCGACGACGCCTATCGCGACGCGGTCCGCCATGGCATCGCCTTCCTGCGCGATGCGCACCGCAACCCGGATACGGGCGGCTATGCCTGGGTGCTGCACGACGGCCACGTCGCCGACGCGACCAACCACTGCTACGGCCTGGCCTTCGTCGTGCTCGCGTACGCCAAGGCGCTGGAAGCGGGCATGGAGGAGGCGCGCGGCTGGCTCGAGGAAACCTGGCAGCTGATGGAACGCCATTTCTGGGAGCAGGAACACGGCCTGTATGCCGACGAAGCCGACGCGAACTGGCAGCTGTCGCCGTATCGTGGCCAGAACGCGAACATGCACGCCTGTGAAGCCTGGCTGGCCGCCTACGAGGCCAGTGGCGATTCGCGCTACCTGCAACGCGCACAGCTGCTGGCCGCGAACATGAGCGGACGCCAGGCCGCGCTCGCCGACGGCCTGGTATGGGAGCACTATCACCGCGACTGGTCGGTGGACTGGGACTACAATCGCGGCGACCGCAGCAACATCTTCCGTCCGTGGGGCTTCCAGCCCGGCCACCAGGTCGAATGGGCCAAGCTGCTGCTGATCCTCGACCGCCACGCACCGGATGCGGCGCACCTGCCGCGCGCGCGCGAACTGTTCGACCGCGCCGTCGCCATGGCCTGGGACGAAGCGCATGGCGGCCTGGTCTACGGCAACGACACCGACGGCCGCGTCTACGACACCGACAAGTACTTCTGGGTGCAGGCCGAGGCGCTGGCCACCGCGGCGCTGCTCGCCGCGCGTACCGGCGACGACGGCTACTGGCGGTGGTACGAGCGGATCTGGGACTACAGCTGGCGCCATTTCGTCGACCACGAGCACGGCGCCTGGTACCGGATCCTCGGCCCGGACAACGGCAAGCTCACCGACGAGAAGAGTCCGGCCGGCAAGACCGATTACCACACCATGGGTGCGTGCTACGAGGTGCTGCGGGTCCTGTAGGAGCCCGTCCTGCGGGCGACGCGAGGTGGTTCAGGCCACGACGCGTTTCGCGTTTGCCTCTATGGAAGTGGGGAATGGAGTTCCGGCATACGGACTACATCGCCTGTGCTGGCGTTCGGGGTCGCCCACAGGACGGGCTACTACAGGAGCGCGGCGATCTCGGCGGCCGTGGGCGCATGGGCGCCGGCCCGCGCGCAGGCCGCTGCCGCTGCCGCGGCGGCGAAGCGCACATGCTCGCCGACGCCGGCATCGGCCCGCCGCAACAGGCTGGCGAGGAAACCGCCGATGCAGGCATCGCCCGCGCCGACGGTATCGACTACTGCTACGGCGAATGCCGGCTGCTCGATGCGGTTGCCATCGGCCAGGTGCGCGGTCATGCCGTCGGCGCCGCGGGTGTAGAGCACGGTTGCCAGCGGTGCGAGTCGGCGCACGCGCGCCAGCGCATCTTCCGTGGCCAGCACCGGATAGATCTGGCGCAGGTCCTCGTCGGAGATCTTCAGCACGCTCGCCAGCGCTGCCATGCGTTCGAACAGCAGCGGGTAGTCGGCACCCATCAGGTTGCGGCAGTTCGGATCGAAACTGATCGGCACGCCGCTGGCGTGCAGACGTTCGGCGATGGCCACCAGGTGCGCGCCCAGCGGCTGCCGCACCAGGCTGATGCAGCCGAAGTGGGCGAATTCGCATGCATCGTCCCAGCCCGCGGGCAGGCGCGCGGGATCGAACGCCAGGTCGGCGCTGCCGAGGAAGAAGTATCGCGGCGGATCGAGCTGCGGAACCATCGCCACAAGCGGCGGTTCGGCGACGACCTGGGCGAAGCGCAGGTCGAGGCGGGCCGCCCGCGACAGCGCGATGATCTCCTGGCCCAGCACGTCGTCGCCGACCGCGCCGCCCCAGCCGGTCGGTACGCCGAGCGTGGCCGCCACCCGCGCCACGTTCCAGCACGCGCCACCGGCCACGCTGTGCCAGGTCGCCTCGCCGGTGCGGACGAAATCGGTCAGTGCCTCGCCGAACACGACAAGGCGGGGCAGGGGAGCGTCGTGCATGACCGCTGTCACGCCTCGGATGCGGCAGCTTCGGCGGTCGTGGCGTTGCGGCCGAGCACGCCGGCCTTCACCAGCAGCCCGTAGCAGGCGATCCAGCCGTAGCAGACCGTCGGCACCAGCAGCGCCAGCGCCAGGCCGATCCGGTCGGCGACCAGGCCGGTGATGAGCGGCACCACTGCGCCGCCAACGATGGCCAGGCAAAGGATGCCCGAGGCACCGGGCGTGTCCTCGCCCAGCCCGTCGATCGACAGGGTGAAGATGGTCGGGAACATCACCGAGTTGAACAGGCCGATCGACAGGATCGCCACCGCCGCCGCCGTGCCTTCCAGCGTCGTCGCCGCCAGCAGTGCCAGGACGCCGGCGCCGATCGCGCAGGCGGCCAGCACCAGGCCGGGGGCGACGAAGCGCAGCACCCACGAGCCGATGAAACGGCCGACCATCGCCAGGCCCCAGTACACCGCGATCAGGTTGCCGGCGGCGTGCTCGGAGCCGGTCGCGCCGACCATGATCAGGTAGTTGACCAGCGAGCTGCCGATGGCCACTTCCGCGCCGACGTACAGGAAGATCGACAGCGCGCCGAGGCTGACCCGCGGGATCCCGAGCAGGCGCCGGTAATCGCCGTGGCCGACCGGCCGCACCGCCGGCACCGGCGCGCGCCGCACCCACCAGCACAGCGCGGCCAGGCCGAGCAGCACCGCGGCGATGATCATGTAGGGCACGCGCACGTGGCTGGCCTGCTCGACGCGGAACGCCTCCAGCGCCGCACCGCTGAGGTCGGCGGCGGGCTCGGACACGCCGGAGGCGAGGATCATCGCCGAGCCGAACAGCGGGCCGATCATGGTGCCGACCGAGTTGAACGCCTGGGCCAGGGTCAGCCGGCTGTGCGCGCGCGCCGGATCGCCCAGGCCGGCGGCCAGCGGATTGGCCGCGACCTGGACCAGGGTGATGCCGGCGGCCAGCACGAACAAGGCGGCGAGGAACGCCGGGTACCAGCCCATCGAGGCGGCCGGCGAGAACATCAGGCAGCCGCCGGCCATGACCACCAGGCCGATCACGATGCCGCGCAGGTAGCCGATCCGGCTGACCAGCAGCCCGGCCGGTACCGACACCACGAAATAGGCGAGGAAGAAGCAGAACTGGGTCAGCATCGCCTCGGCGTAGTTCAGCGCGAACGTGGCCTTGAGCTTGGGGATCAGCACGTCGACCAGCACCGTGCAGAAACCCCAGGCGAAGAACAGGGTGATCACCAGCGGCAGCAGCCGCGAGGAACCGGCGACCGGTGCGCCGGTACCGGAATCGTGTGCGTGGTCGATGTGCATCGCTGCCCCTCCCCGGGCCGGTCGAAGGCCCCGATCATGGCGCATCCGCGCCGCGTCTTCCGCATATGCCGCCGCGCACGACCGCACATGGCGGCGCGGAATACCGCCTTCATCCGCCACCAACGCCGGGGACGAGACGCTGGGCATCCCGACCTGGAGGCCACCCGCCATGCTCCGCCCGATCCTTCCCAGCCTCGTCCTGGCCAGCGGCCTGCTCACCGCCTGCGCTGGCCCGCAGATCGCCGGCGTCCAGCCGATCGACGGAGTCATATCCGGCCAGTGCCACACCGACATGGTCCGTGGCGCGGTCGGCCTGTCCGCCTCGGACGCGACCGTGCAGCGCGCGCGGATCGACAGCGACAGCACCGAGGTGCAGGTGGTGCGCGGCGACGGGATCCGCACCGGCGGCGCCAGCACGCCGGTGGAAGCGACCTCCGGCGGTTCGCGGTTGACCATCCAGGCCGGGCGCAACAACGCGATCACCGGCATGTCCTGCAGCTGAGGGCCGCGCCGGTCAGCGCACGCGGCCGGTGCGCGGTGGCCGGTGCGCGCGGCGCAGGAAGGCCAGCGCCGCTCGCTCCCACTGGCGCTGGCCACGGCAGCGGGCGGCGTACCGTTCCAGCCCGCCCTGGCGCCAGCCTTCGAACACGACCGGATCGATATAGGCGCTGCGACAGACCGCCGGCGTGTTGCCCAGCTCCGCAGCGACCGCACGCACCACCTCGTTCAGCACGCGGATGCGGCTGCGTTCTGCCGCAGGCGCTGCACCCGATGTGGCCGGGCCGCGCATCGCCGCCAGCGTGGCGCCCCAGGTGCGGAAATCCTTGGCGGTGAACGCCTCGCCCATTGCCTGGCGCAGGTAGTCGTTGACCTCTTCCGAACGTACCGGCACCAGCGCACCGGCGTCGTCGCGGTACTGGAACAGGCAATGTCCCGGCAGGTCACGGCAACGGCGCACCAGCCGGACCAGTCGGCTGTCGTCGATCACCGCCTCCTGCATCTGCCCGCTCTTGCCGCGAAACGCGAAGCGGGCGCGGCCACCGGCGAGGAATTCCACGTGGCGGTTGCGCAACGTGGTCAGGCCGTAGGAATGGTTCTGCCGCCGGTACGCGTCGCCGCCGACGCGCAGGAGGGTCTCGTCCAGCACCGCGACCACGAGCGCCAGCACCTTCTCGCGCGGATGGCCTTCGCGCGCTAGGTCGCGACGCAGGGCCGTGCGCAGCGCCGGCAGCGCCTGGCCGAAGGCGACGATCCGTTCGAACTTGCCTTCGCCGCGGCGACTGGACCACTGCGGGTGGTAGCGGTACTGCTTGCGTCCGCGGGCATCACGTCCCGTCGCCTGCAGGTGGCCGGCCGGATCGGCGCAGATCCACACATCGCTCCACGCCGGCGGAATCGCCAGCGCCCGGATCCGCGCCAAGGTCGCCGAATCACGCACCGGGCGACCACGCGGCGAGCGGTAGACGAAGCCGCGGCCTCGGCGCTGCCTGCGCAACCCCGGTTCGCTGTCGACGACATAGACCAGCCCGGCGCGCCGAGCGTCGTGCGCGTTGCCGGTCATTGCGGGAGAAACCTCGACCATCCGCCGCCGCCACTTCGAACAGGGAGAACCAGTCTGGCCACGGCCACGCATGCGCGCCGTCAACCGGCCCCGCGGCCTGCGTGTTAACGCATCGCGAATGTGGCCTGCGGCAAGCTCGCATTCCGTTTCCCCTGGAACCTTCCATGCGCACCCAACCGATCCGCCTGCTGCTTTCGCTCGCCCTGTTGCCCGCCCTGGCTGCGTGCTCGGCGGGTGGAACGCCGGAAGACGACGGCGCCGAACAGGAGCAGGCGATGGCCGCCGCCCAGCAGGCCGCCGAATCGGCGGCGACGCCGCCCGCCGCGGGCGCCATCGACGCCGCACCGCCCGTGCAGGCCTGCGACGCCAGCCAGGTCCAGGGCCTGGTCGGGCAGAAGGTGGACGACGCGATCGCCGAACAGGCCCGCAGCGATGCCCACGCCAAGCATGTGCGCGTGCTGAAACCCGACCAGATGGTGACCATGGAGTTCGACGGCGAACGCCTGAACCTGGAAGTCGACGCCGACGGCCGAATCACCGCCGTGCGCTGCGGCTGAGCCCCTGCCGGGGGGCTGCGGCCGCCCGCGCATCGCCGTCCAGGCCATCCAACCACGCGCGCGCGCCGACCGGTTCGCGCGTCTCATGCGCCGTGGCTATTTCACTCAGTTGCGGCACCGCAACAACTGTGGTTTAGTCGGAAATCCGGCGGCAATCAGGTTGCGTCAGTTTCCAGGGAAACTGTGCGCGGTGCTGCCTTCGCCCGCATCCGGCGCACAGCACGCCGCATGCATGTTCTTTCGAGATGCAGATGGCCGCCCCCAGCAATTGCCACGGGCTTTACGACCCGAACTCCGAACGCGATGCCTGTGGTTTCGGCATGATCGCGCAGCTCGACGACCAGCCTTCGCGCGCGCTCGTCGACACCGCGATCGCCGCGCTCTCGCGCATGACCCATCGTGGTGGCGTCGCCGCCGACGGACTGACCGGCGACGGCTGCGGACTGCTGATCCGCAAACCGGCGGCGTTCCTGCGCGCGCTTGCCCAGGAGGCGAACATCGCGCTGGGCGCGAACGCGCATTTCGCCGCCGGCCTGGTGTTCCTGCCGCACGACGATGCGCAGGCCGCGAAGTGCCGCGAGGTGCTCGAGGACGAACTGCATCGCGTCGGCGTCGCAGTGAAGGGCTGGCGCGTGGTGCCGACCGACGCCAGCGTCTGCGGCCAGCTGGCGCGCGACACGCTGCCGGCGATCCAGCAGCTGTTCGTCGAAGCCGGCAGCGGCCAGGACGAAGAGGCGTTCGCGCTGTCGCTGTTCCTGGCCCGTCGTCGCAGCGAGCAGCGCCTGGGCGACATCCGCGACTACTACGTGGTGACCCTGACGCCGCATTCGATCGGCTACAAGGGCATGGTCCTGCCGGACAAGCTGGCGTGCTTCTACACCGACCTGCAACGCGCGGACCTGGCTTCCAGCGCGATTGTTTTCCACCAGCGCTTCTCGACCAATACGCTGCCGCGCTGGCCGCTGGCCCATCCGTTCCGGATGCTCGCCCACAACGGCGAGATCAACACCATCGAAGGCAACCGACGCTGGGCGCAGGCCCGCGGCAAGGTTTGGAAGACGCCGATGTTCGACATCGCCGAACTCGAGCCGATCGTATCGATGCACGGCTCCGACTCGCAGAGCCTGGACAACATGCTCGAGCTGCTTGTCTCCGGCGGCATGGAGCTGATCCAGGCACTGCGCATCCTGGTGCCGCCGGCGACCCAGTCGCTGGAATTCAAGGATCCGGACCTGGCCGCGTTCTACGAGTTCTACGGCCTCAACACCGAGCCGTGGGACGGCCCGGCCGGCATTGTTTCGCTGGATTCGCGCTACGCGGCGTGCACGCTGGACCGCAACGGCCTGCGTCCGTCGCGCTGGATGCTGACATCCGACCGCCACTTCATCGTCGCCAGCGAAGCGGGCGTGTGGGAGGTGCCGACCGAGCGCATCGTGCGCAAGGGCAAGCTCGGCCCGGGCGAGATGATCGCCATCGACCTCAAGCGCGGCGACCTGCTCGACAGCGAGGCGGTGGACCGGATCAACCGCGGCCGCGCCCCGTACAAGCAGTGGCTGCACCAGGGCGTGACCTACCTGCAGACCGAGCTGATCGACCCGTCGCTGGCCGAAGAACCCTTCGACGAGAAGACCCTGCGCAGCTACCACAAGCTGTTCCAGCTCACCGCCGAGGAAATCGAGCACGTGCTGCGGCCGATGGCCGAGATCGAGCAGGAAGCCACCGGCTCGATGGGCGACGACACGCCGATGGCGGTACTGAGCCAGCGCAACCGGCCGCTGTACGACTACTTCCGCCAGGCGTTCGCGCAGGTAACCAACCCGCCGATCGATCCGCTGCGCGAAGACTGCGTGATGTCGCTGGTCACCCAGCTGGGCCGGGAGACCAACATCTTCCACGCCGGCGCCGAGACGGTGAACCACATCATCCTCAACTCGCCGGTGCTGTCGCAGCGCAAGCTGCGCCAGCTGGCGCGGATGCCGCAGTACGCCGGCAAGGATCGCCTGATCGACCTGTCCTACAGCGTCGAGGAAGGACTGAAGGCCGGCATCGAGCGGATCTGCCGCGAGGCCGAGCAGGCCGTGCGCGACGGCATGATCATGCTGCTGCTGTCCGACCGCTATCCGACCCCGGAACGGCCGATGGCGCACGCGCTGCTGGCCACCGGCGCGGTCCACCACCACCTGTGCAAGGTCGGGCTGCGCTGCGACGCCAACCTGATCATCGAGACCGGCACCGCGCGCGATCCGCACCACATGGCCTGCCTGCTGGGCAACGGCGCCACCGCGGTCTATCCGTACCTGTCGTACCAGACCCTGTTCGACATGGGCCGGCGCGGCATCCTGCAGCTGAAGAAGGGCGAAGTCGTCCAGGTCGGCCGCAGCTACCGCAAGGGCCTGTACAAGGGCCTGTCCAAGATCATCTCGAAGATGGGCATCGCGACCATCGCCAGCTACCGCGGTGCGCAGCTGTTCGAGATCGTCGGCCTCGACCAGGACGTGGTCGAGCTGTGCTTCGGCGGCACGCCGTCGCGCGTCGGCGGCGCCGGCTTCGAGCGCCTGGACCGCGATGCCCGCGCGCTGCAGGCCGCGGCATGGAACGACCTGGCCAAGCCGGAGATCGGCGGCCTGATCAAGTACGTCCACGGCGGCGAGTACCACATGTACAACCCGGACGTGGTCATGACCCTGCAGCGTGCCACGCGCTCGGGCGAGGCCTCCGACTGGAAGGCCTATACCGAGGCCGTGCACGCGCGCCCGCCGTCGGCGCTGCGCGACCTGCTGGAACTGAAGAAGGCCGACACGCCCACGCCGCTGGACCAAGTCGCACCGGCCTCGGATCTGCTGCGCCGCTTCGACAGCGCCGCCATCTCGCTCGGTGCGCTGTCGCCCGAGGCGCACGAGGCGCTGGCCATCGCCATGAACCGCCTCGGTGGCCGCTCCAACTCCGGCGAAGGCGGCGAAGACCCGGTCCGCTATGGCACCGAGAAGCGCTCCAAGATCAAGCAGGTGGCCTCCGGCCGCTTCGGCGTCACCCCCGAGTACCTGGTCAATGCCGAAGTCCTGCAGATCAAGGTCGCGCAGGGTGCCAAGCCCGGCGAAGGTGGCCAGCTGCCAGGGCACAAGGTCAACGAGCTGATCGCGCGATTGCGCTATGCGCGCCCGGGCATCGGCCTGATCTCGCCGCCGCCGCACCACGACATCTACTCGATCGAGGACCTCGCCCAGCTGATCTACGACCTCAAGCAGGTCAATCCGCAGGCGCTGGTCTCGGTGAAGCTGGTCTCCCACGCCGGCGTGGGCACCATTGCCGCAGGCGTGGTCAAGGCCGGCGCCGACCTGATCACCGTGTCTGGCCATGACGGCGGCACCGGTGCCTCGCCGATCAGCTCGATCCGCTATGCCGGCGGGCCGTGGGAACTGGGCGTGGCCGAGTCGCACCAGGCACTGGTCGCCAATGACCTGCGCGACCGCGCGATCCTGCAGACCGACGGCGGCCTGAAGACCGGCCTGGACGTGGTCAAGGCCGCGCTGCTGGGCGCCGACAGCTTCGGTTTCGGCACCGCGCCGATGATCGTGCTGGGCTGCAAGTACCTGCGCATCTGCCATCTCAACAACTGCGCCACCGGCATCGCCACCCAGGACGAGCGGCTGCGCGAGCAGCACTTCACCGGCCTGCCAGAGCGCGTGGAGAACTTCTTCCGGCTGATGTCGGAGGAGGTGCGGCAGTGGCTGTCGTACCTGGGCGCGCGCTCGCTGGACGAGATCGTCGGCCGCACCGACCTGCTGCGGCAGATCGACACCGCGCCGCGCGAAGGCGTGCGCGTGGACCTGTCGCGGCTGCTGCACCCGGCCCCGCGCGACGAGGAACGCTGCGCGGCGGCACGCCTGTACGAGGCGCCGGACAGCCTGGCCACCCAGCTCGACATCCAGCTGGCCGACGCGATCGCCAACAAGTCCGGTGCCGAACACCGCTACCTGATCCACAACACCGACCGCAGCATCGGCGCGCGCCTGTCCGGCACGATCGCCAAGACGCACGGCAACCACGGCATGGACGGCGCGCCGATCACGCTGCACTTCCGCGGCACCTCGGGGCAGAGCTTCGGTGCGTTCAACGCCGGCGGCCTGCAGCTGGAGCTGGAAGGCGAGGCCAACGACTACGTCGGCAAGGGCATGGCCGGTGGTCGCCTGGTCGTGCGCCCGCCGCGCGCGGCGCGCTACGAGGCGCGCAACACGCCGATCATCGGCAACACCTGCCTGTACGGCGCTACCGGTGGTGAGCTGTTCGCCGCCGGCCGCGCCGGCGAGCGCTTCGCGGTGCGCAACTCCGGCGCGCTGGCGGTGGTCGAGGGCGCGGGTGACCACTGCTGCGAGTACATGACCGGCGGCGTGGTGCTGGTGCTGGGCAAGGTCGGCCTGAACTTCGGCGCCGGCTTCACCGGTGGCCTGGCCTACGTGCTCGACCAGGACCGCGACTTCGTCGACCGCTACAACCACGAGCTGATCGACATCCACCGGATCAGCCCGGAAGGCTTCGAGAGCTACCGCCAGCACCTGCACCGCCTGGTCAGCCGCCACCGCGAACTGACCGGCAGCATCTGGGCGCAGCAGATCCTCGACGAGTTCCGCGACTACGTCGGCAAGTTCTGGCTGGTTAAGCCGAAGGCGGCGAGCATCGAGTCGCTGGCCGATACGCTGCGCAGGGCCGCCTGATGACGTCCTTTCGTACCGTCCCGGCCTTCTGGCGAATTACGTCGCTCCCGCGCGAGCGGGAGCCCAGTCGCTTCATCGATCGCGGGCGAAAACCCGCGATCGGCTGAAGACAACCCCATGACACTGGGTCCCGGCATGCCGGGACGACGAGCGAGAACACCATGAGTCGCAAGCAAGTTTTCCAATTCCTCGACCTGCCGCGCGAGATGCCCAGGCGCATCCCGCTGGAACTGCGCACCTCCGGCGACTGGGGCGAGCTGTACGGCAAGTTCGGCCACGCCGAGGCCTCGCACCAGTCCGGGCGCTGCCTGGACTGCGGCAATCCCTATTGCAGCTGGAAGTGCCCGGTCCACAACGCCATCCCGCAGTGGCTGCAGCTGGTCCAGGAAAACCGCATCATCGAGGCGGCCGAGCTGTGCCACTCGACCAACCCGCTGCCGGAAGTGTGCGGCCGGGTCTGCCCGCAGGACCGCCTGTGCGAGGGCAGCTGCACGCTCAACGACGGCTTCGGCGCGGTCACCATCGGCGCGGTCGAGAAGTACATCACCGACACCGCCTTCGCCCAGGGCTGGCGCCCGGACCTGTCCGACGTGACCCCGACCGGCAGGCGCGTGGCGGTGGTCGGCGCCGGGCCCGCCGGTATTGGCTGTGCCGACCGGCTCGCCCGCGCCGGCATCCAGGCGGTGGTCTACGACCGCTACGAACAGATCGGCGGCCTGCTCCAGTTCGGCATCCCGACCTTCAAGCTCGACAAGTCGGTGATCGCCATGCGCCGCGAGGTGCTGGAAGGCATGGGCATCGAGTTCCGCCTCGGCGTCGAGGTCGGCCGCGACGTGACCATCGAGCAGCTGCTGGAGGAATACGACGCGGTGTTCCTCGGCACCGGCGCCTACCGCTATACCGATGGCGGCCTGCCGGGCCAGGACAGCGAGGGCGTGCTGCCGGCGCTGCCGTTCCTGGTCCAGAACGGCCGCATCGTCACCGGCAACGATCCCGGGCAGGTCGCAAGCATGGGCCGACCGATCGCCGGCTGGGAAGACAAGATCAAGCTGCCCGACCTGAGCGGCAAGCGCGTGGTCGTGCTCGGCGGCGGCGATACCGGCATGGACTGCGTGCGCAGCGCCATCCGCCTGGGCGCCGGCAAGGTCACCTGCGCCTACCGCCGCGACGAGGCTTCCATGCCCGGCTCGGCGCGCGAGGTCGGCAACGCCCGCGAGGAAGGCGTGCGCTTCCTGTTCAACCGCCAGCCGCTGTCGATCGAAACCGACGCCGACAACCGCGTCACCGGCGTGCGCGTGGTCGAGACCATGCTGGGTGAGCCGGATGCACGCGGCCGCCGCAATGCCGTGGCGATCGAAGGCAGCGAGTCGGTGATCGAAGCCGACGTGGTGGTGATCGCGTTCGGCTTCTCGCCGGAGGTGCCGGAGTGGATGTTGGCGCTGGGCATCGAGGGCACGCCCAACGGGCGCATCGTCGCCGGCGGTTCCGACCGGTTGCCGTACCAGACCACCCATCCGCGCGTGTTCGCCGGCGGCGACGCGGTCCGCGGCGCCGACCTGGTGGTCACCGCGGTGGCCGAAGGCCGCGATGCGGCGCAGAGCATCGTCGAGCTGGTGCTGGCCACCCCGGCGAACTGAGCGGCGTCGGGCCCCCGCATCGGAGCGGCCGGCATCGCCTGGCCGCTCCGGTGATGAGACGGAGTGCGGGCCACGCGCATCATTGACCCGGTCCGCGGAACGCAGCGGACGCCGTGCGCGCCTGCGCACTACGCAGATGCCGGGCGACAATGCCCGCCATGAGTGCCACCTCCGACAGTCGCGGCCTGCGCGACGCCTCGCTCTCGACCCTCGCCGCCGGCTTCGTCACCGTGCTGGTCGGCTTCGCCAGTACGGCGGCGATCGTGTTCCAGGCCGCGCAGGCGCTCGGCGCCACGCCGGCGCAGACCAGCTCGTGGATGTGGGCGCTGGGACTGGGCATGGGCGCGACCTGCATCGGCCTGTCGCTGCGCTGGAAGATGCCGGTGGTCACCGCCTGGTCCACGCCCGGCGCGGCGATGCTGGTGGCCAGCGCCGCGGGCGTGCCGATGGCCGAAGCGATCGGCGGCTTCCTGCTGTCGGCGCTGCTGATCACCATCGCCGGCTTCTCCGGCGTGTTCGAACGCATGCTCGGGCGGATCCCGCTGTCGCTGGCGTCTGCAATGCTCGCCGGCGTGCTGCTGCGCTTCGGCATCGACGCCTTCGCCGCGATCGGCGCCGAGCCGGCGCTGGTGCTGGTCATGCTCGGCACCTGGCTGGTCGCGCGCCGGTTGTGGCCGCGCTATGCGGTGATCCTGACCCTGCTCGCCGGCATTGCCGTGGCCGCAGGCGGCAGCTTGCTTCAGGTCGGGCAGTTGCGCCTGGAACTGGCACGGCCGGTCTGGACCACGCCGCAGTTCAGCCTGGCCAGCGTGCTGGGCGTGGCCCTGCCGCTGTTCGTGGTGACCATGGCTTCGCAGAACGTACCCGGGGTCGCGGTGATCCGCGCCTCCGGCTACGCGGTGCCGGTGTCGCCGGCGATCGGCTGGACCGGCGTGGCCAACCTGCTGCTGGCGCCGTTCGGCGGCTTCGCGCTGAACCTGGCGGCGATCACCGCGGCCATCTGCATGGGCCCGGAAGCGCATCCCGACCCGGCGCGCCGCTGGCAGGCGGCGGTATGGGCCGGCGTGTTCTACCTGACTATCGGCCTGTTCGGCGCCACCGTGGCCGGGCTGTTTGCCGCCTTCCCGCATGCACTGGTGGTGGCGATCGCCGGCATCGCCCTGCTCGGCACGCTCGGCGGCAGCCTGGCCGCCGCTCTGGCCGAGGAAGGCGAGCGTGAAGCGGCGATGGTGACCTTCCTGGTCACCGCCTCGGGGCTGGCGCTGCTCGGCATCGGCGCCGCGTTCTGGGGCCTGGTCGCCGGCGTGCTCGTGCGCGTGGTGCTGCGGCGCCGGCACTGAGCGCCGGCGGGCGCAGGCCGCCGCCGCTTCAGGCGGCCATGTCGAGCACGATCCGGCCCTCGATCTCGCCCTTGTGCATGTGCGCGAAAATGTCGTTGATGTTTTCGAGCCGGTCGGAAGCCACGGTCGCGGCGACCTTGCCCTGCGCGGCGAATTCCAGCGATTCCTGCAGGTCCAGCCGGGTGCCGACGATCGAACCGCGCACGGTGATCCCGTTGAGAACCATGCCGAAGATGTCCAGCGGGAAGCTGCCCGGCGGCAGGCCGACCAGCGACACCGTGCCGCCGCGCCGCATCATCCCCTGCGCCTGCTCGAACGCCTTGGGCGACACCGCGGTGACCAGCGCGCCATGGGCGCCGCCGATCTCCTTCTTCAGGAACGCCGCCGGATCGGTCTTTGCCGCGTTGACCGTGACCGTCGCGCCGAGCCGGCGGGCCAGCGCGAGCTTCTCGTCGTCCACGTCCACCGCGGCCACGTTCAGGCCCATCGCCTTGGCGTACTGCACGGCCATGTGGCCGAGGCCGCCGATGCCGGAGATCACCACCCATTCGCCCGGGCGGGTGTCGGTCACCTTCAGGCCCTTGTAGACGGTCACCCCGGCGCACAGCACCGGTGCGATCTGGATGAAGCCGATCTCCCTGGGCAGGTGGCCGACGTAGGCGGCGTTGGCGAGGGCGTACTGGGCGAAGCCGCCGTTGACCGAATAGCCGGTGTTCTGCTGCTGCTCGCACAGCGTTTCCCAGCCGCCGAGGCAATGCACGCAATGGCCGCAGGCCGAATACAGCCAGGGAATGCCGACGCGGTCGCCTTCGCTGACATGGCTGACGCCGGCGCCGACAGCGACCACGTGACCCACGCCCTCGTGGCCGGGAATGAATGGCGGCGCCGGCTTGACCGGCCAGTCGCCCTCCGCCGCGTGCAGGTCGGTATGGCACACGCCGCACGCTTCGATCTTCACCAGCAGTTCGCCGGGACCGGGACGGGGTACGACCACCTCCTCGATCACCAACGGTTGCCCGAAACCACGCACCACCGCCGCCTTCATCGTCCTGTCCACGACCGGTCCTCGCGCTGGAATGGCGCCACCTTACACCCGCTCCGTTCCGATTCCGTTGAGCGAGATCAAGCCGCGGGTGGGACCGGAACGGGCCGGCGGTGCGGGTCATCGCCGTGTCATTGACCGTGATCACACTCCCCGGGCTTCGTGACAGGGGAATGGCATGACCGGTTCGATCGTCCGCATCGCGCTCGCGTTGCTTGTCCTGGTGCTGGGCGCCGCGCCTGCGCGCGCGCAGGACGACGTGGAGCGGATGCGCATCCACGGTTCCAACTCGATCGGTGCCACGTTGATGCCGGCGCTGGTCGAAGACTGGCTGGCGTCGATGGACTACCAGCAGGTCAGGCGCGTGCCGCGCTCGCCGGCGCTGATGGAGATCCACGCGGTGCGCGATGGCCTGCCGCTGGTGGTGGAGATCGACAAGCACGGCGCCGCGCCCGGGTTCGCCGCGCTGGTCCGCGGCGACGCCGAGCTGGCGATGCTGGCCCGGCAGCCGGATCCGCGCGAACGCGACGACGGCTGGCAGCTGGGCGACCTGTCCTCGCCCGAACAGGAATACGTGCTGGCGCTCAACGGCGCCGCCGTGGTCGTCAACAAGGACAACCCGCTGCGCCGCATCGACGTGGCCCAGCTGCGCGCGCTGCTGGCGGGCGAAGTGCGCGACTGGTCGCAGCTCGGCGGTCGCGGCGGCCCGGTGCGCGTGCAGCTGGGCCCCGAACGCGGTGGCCTGGAGGATTTCGTCCGCGAGCGGATCACCGCCGGGCGCACGCCGCACCCGGCGACGCTGGTGCGCAACGGTGACCTGCGTGCCGCCGCGCGCGCGGTGGCCCACGATCCTTCCGCCCTGGCCATCGTCGAACTGACCACGCCGCTGCCGGCCGGCGTGCGCGCCGTGGCCGTGGCCGACGGCGGCGTCGCGGTCGCCCCCGACGCGGCCGGCGTACGCAGCCGCGATTATCCGCTGGTGCGTCCGTACACGCTCTATGGCGGGCAGATGATGTCGGCGCTCGGCCGCAGCTTCGCCATGTACACGATCACCGCGCGGGCGCAGGACGTGGTCCGCGCCCAGGGCCTGGTCGCGCTCGATGTCGCTGCGCCGCCCGCGGTGGCGGCCGACGCCACCGTGCGCCTGCCGGAGGAATACCGCCACGCGGTCGATGGCGCCGTTCGCCTGCCGCTGGCGCTGCGCTTCAACCTCAAGTCGTTGACCACGATCTACGACGGCTACTCGGCACAGCAGCTGGAGCGCGTGGTGGCATGGATGAAGCGCCCGGAGAACCGCGGCCGCAGCCTCAGCGTGGTCGGCTTCGCCAGCGAAGACCCCGGCAACCGCCTGTTCGCGACCACGACCAGCAACAACCGCGCCGACATCGTCGTTGCCTACCTGGTCGGGAACGGGATCGCCGTGCAACGCAGCCGCGGCCTCGGTTCGCTGCAGCCGCTGGCAGCCGGCGACGACGAGAACGCGCGCCGGCGCAACGAGCGCGTGGAGCTGTGGCTGCTGTAACCGCGCCAGAACATCTGCTCGACCCGGAAACGATGCCGCGCTAACACGTGGCCGCCTACGGTGGCCGCTCGAATCGAGCACCGCGCCCATCCACGGCCGCCGACGAGCAACCGCATGCGATCGTTCCGTTTTCCACTCCTGCTGCTGGCCGCTATCCTGGCCATGCCTCCGGCCCACGCCCAGTCGCGCGTGCTGCGCTACGCGGGGGTGAACCTGGCCGGCGCCGAGTTCAATTCCGGCAAGCGCCCGGGCGTGCTCAACAAGGACTACACCTATCCGGCCGCGTCGGACTTCGGCTACTTCGCCGGCAAGGGCATGAACATCGTGCGCCTGCCGGTGCTGTGGGAGCGCCTGCAGCCCGCGGCGAAGGGTGAACTCGACGCCACCCAGCTCGCCCTGGTGAAGAAGGCGATCGGCCAGGCCGAGGCGCAGGGCCAGCACGTGATCCTCGACGTGCACAACTACGCCAAATACCAGGGCGCACGCATCGGCAGCGAAGGCGTTCCGGTCGATGTTCTCGTCGACCTGTGGCAACGCCTGGCCACCGAGTTCAAGGACGACGATGCGGTGATGTTCGGGCTGATGAACGAGCCCAATGCCATTGGCGCCGGCGAGTGGGCCGGCGCCGCGCAGGCGGCGATCGAGGCGATCCGCGCCGCCGGCGCGAACAACCTCATCCTCGCGCCCGGCACCGCCTGGACCGGCGCGCACAGCTGGGCCAGCAGCGGCTACGGCGGCACCTCCAACGCGACCGCCTTGCAGGGCCTGCGCGATCCGGCCAACCGCACCGTGGTCGAGGTCCACCAGTACCTGGACGCCGACTACAGCGGCACCAGCGCCGACTGCGCCAGTCCCACCATCGGCGTGGACAAGCTGCGCGGCTTCACCGAGTGGCTGCGCCAGCAGGGCCGGCAGGGCTTCCTCGCCGAGTTCGGCGCCGGCCCCGGCGAGGTCTGCCAGCAGGCGGTGGACAACATGCTCGGCTTCATCGAGCAGAACGGCGACGTCTGGCTGGGCTGGACCTGGTGGGCGGCCGGCGGATGGTGGAAGCCGGACTACCCGTTCAACGTGCAGCCCGGCAAGGACGGCAGCGAGAAGCCGTCGATCGCCCTGCTGGAACGGCACGCACGGGCGGCGACGCAACCCTGATCGCGCCCGCGCGCCGGTGTGCATGCGGCGGACGAACACTTAGACTCCTTGCGACACTTTCGCGAGGAGACATGCATGCGCCTGGGCCTGGCCGCCAACCGGTTGCACCACGCCACCGAGGACGCCGCACTGTTCCGCTGGCTGCGTGCCTGCCGTCGCCGCCGCACTGGCTGCGCCAGGTGCACGGCACCGGCGTGCTGC
>JAGHZW010000156.1 GCA_017745195.1 Pseudoxanthomonas sp.
GATTTACTTTGCTCAGCCGATCCGCCTCAAAGTTGCGCGCGGGATCCATGCGGATTTTCGGCGTACTGGCAAGCCGACGCAGGTATAGCGTTTCCGCTTCGCGGAACAACATTGCGGACGCTTCTTTGAAGTTGGTGGCCTGATTGACTGAACGAGTATGACGAAGCCATTCTGGATTGCTGCTCATGTTGGTGAGCACATTGCCGTCACGCTTGAATGATCCAGCCCGCTCAGGACTCACGTACCGAACATAAAAATCCTGCTTGTTCTGACTGGATCTTCCCTCAATGTTACGAAGAAAACGGCTCTTTCCTGCTCCGTTACGCCCCATGATTATGTTGATGTTGTTTAAGGCTAGTAGCCGAGCGGCATCACCCACCAACTCATTAATTTTCAAAGAGCCCCCCATTCCCGTTGGTTCGCCTCAAAAAGAAAGGCGGCCGTCAGGCCGCCTTCTCATTCCCTTCCCCAACCTCAAACCCCAACCGGGTTCGCCTTCTCCGGATCGATCTTGTACTGCTTGATCGCCCGGGCCACATC
>JAGHZW010000157.1 GCA_017745195.1 Pseudoxanthomonas sp.
CGCCAGAACCTACCGCCGGTGCGCACCGACGGCGGCGCCAACCGCTGCGCTAGGGGCGGCTACCGTCTCAAGGCGGCCGAGGCCGCGCGCCAGGTCGTCCTGGTTGCGACCGGTTCCGAGGTCGCGGTCGCGCTCGATACCGCGAAGGCGCTTGAAGCCCAGGGCATCGGTGCCGATGTTGTCTCGATGCCGTGCCTCGAACTGTTCCAGCAGCAGGACGCCGCCTTCCGCGCCGACCTGCTTCCCGCCGACGTGCTCAAGGTCTCGGTCGAAGCGGGCGTCACGCTCGGCTGGGAGCGCTTCGTCGGCAACGACGGCCTGACGATCGGCCTCGACCGCTTCGGCGCCTCGGCCCCGGCCGAAGTCCTGTTCAAGCACTTCGGCTTCTCGGCCGAAGCGATCGTTCCGAAGATTCTCAACAAACTAGGCAAGTAAGCAGGAGTTCTTCCCATGACGGTGAAGGTTGCGATCAACGGGTTCGGGCGTATCGGACGGCTCGTCGCACGGGCACTCCTCGAGCGCACCGACCACGATTT
>JAGHZW010000158.1 GCA_017745195.1 Pseudoxanthomonas sp.
GTCTTCGAGGACCGCACCGACCTCTACTTCGCCCGGCAGCAGGTCACCGAACGGCTGAACCAGGCCGAGGGCACGCTGCCCGACGGTGTCGAGCCCGAGATGGGGCCGGTGTCGACCGGCCTCGGCGAGGTCCTGATGTACGTCGTCGACTTCGCGCCGACCGGAGCCAAGAACAGCCAGCGGATCGCCGGGCAACCGGGGTTCCAGCCCGATGGCTCGTTCATGACGCCTGCGGGCGAGATTCTCGCCGACCAGGTCGCCAAGGAGGGCTTCCTGCGCTCGGTGCAGGACTGGGTGATCCGGCCGCAGCTGCGCTCGGTTACCGGCGTCGCCGGGATCGACTCGATCGGCGGCTACGAGAAGCAGTTCGTCGTGCAGCCCGATGCCGCGCGCATGTCGAGCTACGGCATCTCGTTCGCGGAGCTCGCGCAAGCGCTCGAAGCGGCCAACACCTCGGTCGGCGCCAACTTCGTCGAGCGCGGCGGCGAGGCGTTCCTCGTCCGCGCCGACGGCCGCATCCGCACGCTCGACG
>JAGHZW010000159.1 GCA_017745195.1 Pseudoxanthomonas sp.
CGCGCATGCGGCTGACGCCGTCGACGACCTGCGTCTCGTGCAGCGACACGTCGCCGAAGCGCGGGCTTCTGGCCGCCACCACGACCTGCGCCGTCGTGCAACCGTTGATGATCCGGCCGAAGCCGGCGAGCATCATCGGCCGCGGCGCTGGCGACAGGCGGACCCAGCCGTCACTCATGGCGACACAGCTGGAACCGGTCGGCGCGGGCCCTGCCGCAGCCGCAAGGCCAGGCAGGAACAGCAGGGTAGCGAGCAGGACAGGCCGGATATGCATACGCCTATGATACCGGCACCCGTCATGCGCTTACCTGACCGCCGATGACCACACACCTGCAGATTTCCGAACACGGCCGCATCCGCGAGCTGCGCCTGGCGCGCCCACCGGTCAACGCGCTCGACGCCGCCCTGTGCCGCGCGTTGATCGCCGCACTCGACGCTGCCGTGGCCGATGATGTCGACGCGGTCGTGCTGTCGGGCGCACCGGGTATCTTCTCCGCCGGGCTCGACGTGCCGTACCTGTTGTCGCTGGGCGAAGACCGGCATGCGCTGCGCGCGGCGTGGGGCTCGTTCTTCGGTGCGGCCCGCGCACTCGCCGGGCTGCGCGTACCCGTGGTCGCCGCAGTCACGGGCCATTCGCCTGCGGGCGGCTGCGTGCTGTCGCTGTGCTGCGACTACCGGGTGATGGTCGAGCCGCGGCTGGGGGCGGCCTGGACGACC
>JAGHZW010000160.1 GCA_017745195.1 Pseudoxanthomonas sp.
GGCACGGTGCGTGCTGCCGCAGGGCACGGATTTTCGCATTTCCCGGCGGGCGTCGCGATGGCGGGCGTGGGTGGATGCGCCATCAGCGCCCGGCTGGTGATTGCAGGCTTCGACTGCTGGCCGGAAGCGGTCCAAAACGGGGGGAAGCTCGACTTTTCCGTTTCGAGCATTGGAAAGGGGGAAGTGCACTCTGACCCCTGTTTCCCCCTGTTTCCGCAATGAACACTCAACGCTCTTGTTGCGAACATCTAGAGCGTTTGGCGCCTCCGCACTCCAGTACGGTGCGGCGATCCGGATCACCTGTCCATTGCGGATGAGGGTGCTACTTCGGCCTTTCGTAAATCAGTAGGCTCATATGGCTGCCTCATTCATATTTGTGAGGGGTGAATTCCAGGCTGCCGGACGTTATCCTGTCCACCGGGGCTTCTTGTGGAATCTTCGATAGGCCTGTCGCCCAAGCGCATATCGGTATCCCCGGATGCCGATGACCGCTGCTGTGACACGCAGCAATAATG
>JAGHZW010000161.1 GCA_017745195.1 Pseudoxanthomonas sp.
TTTCTCGAGAACGAGGCGCGCCAGTCACCCGAGATCCGCGCCGTCGGCTATAAGGGCGAGAGCCAGAGTTTCCGTCAGACCGGCAGCTCCATCTGGGTCGCGTTCGGGCTGACGGTGATCGTCATCTACCTGCTCCTCGCCGCCCAGTTCGAGAGCTTCATCCACCCCGCGGTCATCATCTCGGCGGTGCCGCTGGGCGTCGCGGGCGGCGTCCTCGGGCTTTGGCTGACCGGCACCACGATCAACCTGTTCAGCCAGATCGGCATCGTCATGCTTGTCGGCCTGGCCGTCAAGAACGGCATTCTCATCGTCGAATATGCCAACCAGCTGCGCGACGCGGGCAGAGACATCGAGACGGCGATCCGCGAGGCCTCGGCCCGCCGCCTGCGTCCGATCCTTATGACCTCCATCGCCACCGTCGCGGGCGCCGTTCCCCTGGCTCTAAGCGGCGGCGCGGGGGCCGCTGCGCGCTCTTCGATCGGCTGGGTCATCGTCTTCGGTGTCAGCATCG
>JAGHZW010000162.1 GCA_017745195.1 Pseudoxanthomonas sp.
GCCCTCGACTGCGCGCTGTGGGATCTCGAATCCAGAATATCCGGACAACCCGTCTGGCGGCTGGCTGGGCTCCACGGGCTCGCGTGGCTTCCCACCACGATGACACTGAGCGCGGACGATCCGGCGAGAATGGCCGAAGTTGCCGTCGGGCGCTTCGGCGAGTGGCCGATGCTCAAGCTCAAATTGACGGGGGAGGGCGATCTCGACGCACGGCGCGTTCGCGCGGTACGCTCAGCGCGGCCGGATGCCTGGATCGGGGTCGACGCCAACCAGGGCTATTCCCACGGGACGCTCGCGCCGCTCGTCGAAGTCCTCGTCGAAGCGCGCGCCGAACTGCTCGAGCAGCCATTGCCGCGCGGCGCCGAAGCCGATCTCGACGGGGTCGCGAGGCCGCTACCCTTCGCCGCCGATGAAAGCGTGTGCACGCTGGCCGAGCTCGAGCATGCGCCCGGGCGGTTCGACGTGGTCAACGTCAAGCTCGACAAGTGTGGTGGACTCACCGAGGCGC
>JAGHZW010000163.1:0-29242 GCA_017745195.1 Pseudoxanthomonas sp.
GTGACGAAGCCGATCACGTCGCCCAGCCGCGGATAGGTCTTGGCGTCGCCGTGGCGGTGTTCGACCAGGGTGGACAACTGCTGAGTTTCGCCAATCACGGCGCCACGCCGGCGGCCGGCGAGATCGCGCAGTGGAAGGGGCGCTCTGCGGCGACCTATCGCCAGGCCACGCGCGACACCGCGACCTGGAACATGGCCACCGCGCCGATGATCGCCACCGCCGAGGGTGGGGTGCCGCTGTTCACCAGGGAGGGCGCTCCGCTCGGCGGCGTGGGCGTATCCGGTGCGCCGTCGGCGTTCGATGCCGAATGCGGGACGGGCGCGGCGATCGCGGCCGGACTGGTGGTATCGCCGCCATAGCCGTGCGCCGCCGCATCGCGGAACCGACATGCCTTTAACGGAATCTTTCCTACCCTCGGTGCAGGGGAGGACGTGAATGAATTCGATACGCGAACCGGAATTTCCGCACAACGCCGAACACCTGTTGCTGCAAGGCGTCACCGACTACGCGATCTACATGCTCGACCCGGCTGGCCGCATCGTCAGCTGGAACACGGGGGGCGAACGGATCAAGGGCTACACCGATGCCGAGGTGATCGGACAGCATTTCTCGCGCTTCTACCCACCCGAGGACATTGAGCGCGGCGTGCCGGCCGCGAGTCTGGCGATCGCCGCGCGTGAGGGCCGCTACGAGACCGAAGGCTGGCGGGTGCGCAAGGACGGCTCGCGCTTCCGCGCCAACATCGTGATCGACGCGATCTTCGACGGCGGCCAGCTGCTGGGCTTCGCCAAGATCACCAAGGACATCACCGACCGCCACCAGGCAGCGGAGCAGCTGCGCGAAGCCGAGCGCGCGCTCGCCCAGGCGCAGAAGATCAACGCCATCGGCCAGCTGACCCTGGGCATCGCCCATGACTTCAACAACCTGCTGGCGGTGATCACCACCAGCCTGGACCTGTTGCCCGCTGCGAACGTGGCCCGCCGGGAGGTGCTGGTCGACGCGGCGCGACAGGCCGCCGAACGCGGCAACCGGCTGACCCGGCAGATGCTCGCCTTCGCCCGCGGCCAGGACCTGGAGCCGGAGCTGCACGACGTCAACGCGCTGGTGCGCAATGCCGCCGAGCTGTATCGCCGCGCCGCCGGTCCGATCACGCAATGCACACTCGAACTGGTCGAAGCTGACACGCATGTCATGGTCGACGCCGGGCAACTCGAAGCGGCACTGGTGAACCTGGTTGCCAATGCACGCGATGCCATGGTCCGGCCCGGCACCATCCATATCGGCACCCACATCGCCCGTCCCCGCCTGCACCTGCATCCCGAAGCCATGCCCGACCGCGATTACCTGCATGTCTCCGTCAGCGACGATGGTCCCGGGATGGATGAGGACGTGCGCCTGCGCGCGATGGAGCCGTTCTTCACCACCAAGGACGTCGGTCGCGGTAGCGGCCTGGGCCTGAGCCAGGTGTTCGGCTTCGCCAGCCAGTCCGGCGGCTTCGCCTTCATCGACAGCGAGCCGGGCCGTGGCACCTGCGTGACCATCGCCATTCCGTTGCCGGAGGCTGCCGGTGGCTAGGCTGCTCTACGTGGAAGACGATGCGCTGCTGCGTGCGGTGACGGTGATGGCCCTGGATGACGCGGGTTACGATGTGGTCCAGGCGCACGACGGGCGCCAGGCGCTGCAGTTGCTGCACGAACAGGGTGGCTTCGACTTCGTGGTCAGCGACATCAGCATGCCGGGTGGGGTGAGCGGCCTGGAAGTGGCACGCACCGCGCAGCAGCTGCGCCCCGGCTGTCGCGCGATCCTGGTGTCGGGTTACGCGAGGACCCAACTGCCGTCGCTGCCCGGCGCGGTCGCCTACCTGGGCAAGCCGTTCCGCGTGCACGAGCTGATCGATGTGCTTGCCGAGGACTCGTGACGGCGGGATGCTCCCCGCCGCCTCACATTTCATTGCAAGGCCAATGCGCCGAACGACAGCACCAGAGCCGCGGTCTGGGCGAGCAGCCACGCGGACCAGCGCCGTGGACGCAGGTGCCAGCGACGCATGACCGGAGCGGCCAGCAAGGGGATAAGCGGCAGCGTAAGGACCAGAGAAGCGCGCGTTTCCGGATCGATCCGGCCCTCCATCGGAACAGTGAGCGAGCCCCAGGCGGCCACGGATGCGACGGCCATCGCGATCGAGGCGAGGCGGGGCACGATCGACAGTGTCCGGATCATCAAGCCGTAGGCGTAGATGCCGCCGATCAACGCAGGAAACGGGTTCCGGGCCAGGCCCCATGACAGGGCCGTGCCGAGCAGCGCGGTAAAGAGCGCGGTGTACTCCTCCGGCAACAGTCCGAGGCGCTGTATTGCCCAGCGTGCGCCGTTGAACCAGGCCCACCTTGCCAGCGCATAAGCAGCCCACAGACCCGCCGAGCCTGCGACCCAGTGGCCGGCGGCGTGCCAGATATCCGGGTAACTGTCGTTGAGGACCAGCGCCAGCCAGCCGAACAGCGCGGCGTTCCAGGTGGCCACGCGCAGGCCGATCATCACCAGACGGGGGCGATTGAAGGCGACAGGATCGGAAGCCTGCATCCAGAAGGCGACGGCGCCGGGGTCGAGGTTGCTGTGCTGCAGGACGGGATCGATGCCGCGCAAGCGTTCCAGCAGGTCACGGATGCGACGGGGGATCATGGGCACCAGCAGGAGGAACAGCCGCCGCAGGACGTGGTGCGGTCCAGCCAACTCGGCGGCGATGCGACGGTTCAACCACGACTGACCGGCTGGGCGGGTGTTCCGTACCGCCTCGTCAAGCCGCTCGCGGCGATAGCGGCGCTCCAGCGAAGTCTGCACGCGGTCGGCCAGGCCATCGTGATCCAGACGGTCCAGCCCGAAGAATGCGAGCAGCGCATCCAGCACCCGCGAATGGCCGATGCGCGGTGCCTGCTCGATGGCCTGTACCACCGCCGGGCGAAGCGCCTGCTTGAGCTGGACCGAATACAGGGACTCCTGCGCATAAAGCCATTCCTGCATGCGCTTCGGGCTGTCCTGTCCGAGCAGCCCTTGCAGGGAGGCGGCGAACGCAGCGACATCGAAGTAGTGCTGGCCGTGGTCCGCCGCGTGTGCGCCACGCGTTTCGTCGCCGGGCGGGGTTGGCGCGCTCCCGGGTGCCGGCGGGCGCGGTTCCCCGGCAGGCCGGACCGATGCATCGTCGCCGGCCAGGGATGCGCCGGCGCGACCGTGCCGGTCTTCCCCGTGCTCTCCGTCGTTCCCCACAACCACGCGGTTGCGGGCGATATCCAGGCAACGTGCATAGGCTTCCTGCAGTCGCTGGAACGCGACGGCGTCGTCGTCGGGTCGCGTGCGCTTGAGCAGGCGGGCATAGGCACGCTTGATTTCGCGCTCGTCGGCAGCCGGTGTTACCTCGAGCAACTGGAAAGGCGACATCGTTCAGCCAACCTGCGTTTCGAGTTCGTCCAGCGCCCTGGCCAGTTCGGTGCGGTGCTGCGAAATGCGCTCGCGATCCTGCAGCTCGATGACGCCCATGAACCGGCCCATCCAGTCCTGCAGGATCCCGCGCAATTGCAGGTGCTCCTCGTACAGCCGCTCGATCCGCGCCAGCACGGCGAGGTTGGCCTGGTCCTCTCGTGGATGGATCTTGAGCGACTGCAGGCGCGCCAGCCGCTCGCGGATCTCGGCCTCGTCCAGCACACCGAGGTTGTCCTGGATGATCAGTTCGTGGACCACCCCGGTGGACTGTGCCCTGGCCTCCACCTGGAGCACGCCGTTGACGTCGTAGGTGAAGCGCACTTCCACGCCGTTCTCGTGCTTGGGCACGTTCCGGCGCAACGGGACGGTGAGCTTGCCGAGCGCCACGTTGTGTTCGGTGCGTGGGCTTTCGCCCTGGAACACCTGCAGGTCCACCTGCCGCTGGCCCTCCTGCATCGGATAGAAGACCTCGACGCGGCTGACCGGAACGGTGCAGTTGCGGTCGATGATCGGACTGAAGTGGCCGTTGGTGATATAGCCATGGTCATCGGTGCGCGCGGTCTCCACCCCCAGCGTGTAGGGGCACACGTCGGTCAGCACCACTTCCTCCAGTGACTCGTCGCGGGCCTTCATGCCCGCCACCGCCGCCGCACCCAGGGCGATGGCCTCGTCCGGGTGCACGTGGCGCAGCGGCAGGCGGCCGAGCGTGCGCGCCGCGGTGCGGGTGAACACCGGCATCCGGGAGGCACCCCCGACCATGACCACTTCATCCAGGCGGTCGGGGCCGAGCCGAGCATCGCGGAGGGCACGCTCGATCGGCTGGCGCAGGCGTTGGACCAGCGGTTCGGCCAGGCTGGTGAAACGCTCCTGGTCGACGGCCCAGCGCAGCGTCCTGCCGTCCAGTTCGAGTTCCACCTCGGCCTGGTCGTGCGCGCTGAGGCGGTGCTTGGCTACCTGCAGGTACTTGCGTAGTTGGGCCATGTCGGCCGGCGAAAGGCGGTTGCGCTGCAGCCGGTGGTCTTGGATGAACGCGCCGACCAACAGGTCGAGGAAGTCCTCGCCGCCGAGGTGGTTGTCACCGGCACTGGCATGGACCTGGATCACGCCGTCGAAGATCTCCAGGATAGAGACGTCGAAGGTGCCGCCGCCCAGGTCCAGGACCATGAACGTGGAGCCGTCGACGCGCTCCTGCAGGCCATAGGCGATCGCCGCGGCGGTGGGTTCGTTGATCAGGCGCTCGACGCGTATGCCGGCAAGTTCGCCGGCCGCGCGGGTCGCCTTGCGCTGGGCATCGCCGAAGTAGGCCGGCACGCTGATCACCGCCTCGTCGATTTCGCGGCCCAGCGCGGCCCGGGCATCGTCCAGCAGGCTGCGCAGGACCAGCGCCGACAGTTCCTCGGCGCGGAACGTGCGCTGGCCGAGCCGCGTCTCGCGGCTGCTGCCCATCCAGCGCTTGAAGGTGGCGACGGTGCAGGCGGCATCCGTGCCCAGCCGGTCATGTGCGGCCTGACCGACCAGGACACCCCTGTCAGGGTCGAGCGAAACGACCGAGGGCGTCAGCAGTTGGCCGAGTGCGTTGGGAATCAACCGGGGTGCGCCGTCTTCGTAGACCCCAATCAGTGAATGGGTCGTGCCCAGGTCGATGCCAACGATCATGCGAAGCCCGCGATGGATGGATCGTGCGAGTCTGCAGCGCGCCTGCGACGTTGTGAAGACGCCTGGCGGGCACGGTTGCCCTCCTCAACTGCCACGTTTGTGGAAATACACCTGTTCGGCTGCCCAGCGCAGCGGCGGGGTCTGCAGCAGCAGGTCGAATGGCCAGTCGAACGGCAGGCGGTCGTAGGCCCAGCGCAGGGCGCGCTTGAAGCGGAAGCGCGGCGCCGCGGCGATCGCCACCTGTTCCGGCGCCGGACCGCCATCGCGCAGGTGCGCGGCGATCGCGCGGCCCACCGCCCAGCCATGCTCCCACGCCGAATGGATGCCGCCGGCGGTGACCGGCGAAACCACGCCGGCGGCGTCGCCGACCAGGATGGCGCGGTCGCGGGCCAGGTCGAACACCGGGCCGCTGCAGGGAATGAGCCCGGCGCGCGTGGATCCAGGCCGGAGCAGCCGTGGCAGGCCGCCGGCCAGGCCCACGCGCAGCAGGAAGCCGTCGATGTCCGGCACGCGAGCCCGCGCCGGATCGTGGCGCAAGGCGAGTCCGGCCTGGATGCCGGTGGGGTTCTGCGCGATCCAGCCGATGTAGCCAGGGGCGTAGCGCCGGCTGATGAAGCAGTGCAGGGCCTCGGGCCGGGCGAGCAGGGCGCCGGGGAATTCGTACTCGATGCCATAGAGGAACTGGCGTACTTCGCCCAGCCCGCAGTGTCGCGCCACGCGCGAGCGCGCACCGTCGGCACCGACCAGGTAGCGGCCGTGGCCGACCCCGTCGACCTGCCAGCCCTCGCCGTTGCGCGTGCATGAGGTGAACGCGCAGCCCAGGCGCAGGTCCACGCCGCTGGCACGCATCTCCGCGGCCAGCCAGCGCATCAATGCCGGCGTGTCGGTGGTGAGGAAGTAGTAGCCCGGGGCAGCCAGCGCGACCTGCTTCAGGTTCGGCGCGTACAGGCGTACCTGTTCGATGCGGCGGGTCATTGTCGCGGGGATCCGGTTGAGCAGGGTCTGCTCGGCCGCTTCCTTGACGATGATCCCGGTGGTGTGCAGTTTTTCGCCGGGATCGTGCTTGCGTTCGAGCACGCAGACGTGCAGTCCGCGCTGGGCCGCGGCGATGGCACAGGCGGCACCGGCGAAGCTGGCGCCGACCACGATCAGGTCGGGAGTGGAGGCGGGCATGGACGGCTCTGCGGACGGGAACCCCCGCCATGCTGCGGATGCCATGCGGTGCCGGTATGGGGCGAATGTGAAGTGGACCGGGCCGGTCGTGTCGTCTCGCGCGTGCCGCTCCTGCACGGAGGTGGATAACGTGGCGCTGACGTCGCCGTCTGCTGCGGTTAACGACCGGTGGAATCCGGCTGAACGGTTGCCGCATTCCTGCACCTGCGGCTCACGTCGCGGTGACCACGGATGCGCGAGGCTGCCTGCATTCCACCCCGGGAGAGGGCCATGGACATTCTTTCCTCGGTGACCGGCGAGTTGTCCGACAGCAAGGTCGCCGCCGTGTTCGACAGCGAACCGGAAGCGCGCGCGATCGCGCGGCAGGTGCAGCGCATGCTCGGCCTGCCGCCGGCGCAGGTGCAGGTGGTGACGCCGCACGATCCCCGCCCGGGCCGCAAGATGGAGCCGGAAGACACCGGCATCTTCCGCACGATGATCGTCGCCCACTACAGGCTGGGGCTGATCGGGCTGGGGTTGGGCGTGCTGCTGTATGTGGCCCTGTACGCGCTGGGCCTGGAGGCGGTCGTCGCTTCGCCGGGGTTGGCGGCTGCGCTAATCATCGGCTATGGCGGCGTGTTCGGCCTGATGTTCGGTGGCCTGGTCACGTTGCGTCCGGACCACAGTCCCTATGTGGCCAAGGTCCGTACCGCGTTGAAGGAGGGCCGCTGCGCGGTCGTCGTGCATGCGTTCGACGACGACGAGCGCGATCGCGCGCGCGAGGTCCTGGCCGCGCATGGCGGCGAGACCATCCGCACGCTCTGAACCGGCGCTCCCGCTGCACCCGGCGTCATTGGCCCAGAGGCCTACATCGCCGGAGATCGCGACCCGATAGGCTGCGCCCCAGTCCACGAAGCAGCCATGGGAGAGCGGTACATGTTGAAGTCCGGTGCAGGGGTGTTGCTGGGTCTGCTGTTCGCTTTGCCGGTGGTGGCCGCCGAGCCGCCTGCCGATGCGCCGCAGGCCAGCCAGAAGACGACGAAGCAGTTGCTGGCCGAGTTCCGCGACGAGATCCAGGCGATCGAGACCGAGGTGGTCTCCAAGTCGATCTCGCTTACCGCCGACGAGGCGACCAAGTTCTGGCCGCTGTTCAAGAAATTCCAGACCGAGAAGGCCGCGATCATCGACGACCAGGTCGCGGCAGTCCGCACCTACGCGGACGAATACGCCGACCTGAACGACGAAGAGTCGATGAAGTACGTGCAGGCGCTGCTGGACCGCGACCAGCGCATCAATGCCCTGCGCGAGAAGTACCTGCATGAGTTTGCCAAGGTGATCGCGCCGGGCAAGGCCGCGCGCGTGATCCACATCAGCCGTCGCCTCGGCCTGGCCGGGCAGGCGCGCCTGGCCAACTCGATCCCGCTGGTGCACTGAGTCGACGCTCCCGGCCGGCGCCTTCGCGCGGCGGCCACCGGCGCGACAGCCGCGGGGCCAGCTTTCCCCGTTGCGCAAGCGGCCGCCCCGCAAGGGAGCGGCCGTTTTCGTTGCCGTAGCACCCGCAAGCAAGTTCGCAGGAGGGCGCGGCGCACGCGATTTGCTAGGCTTGCCGCCCCCTCGTCACGACAGGCCTGTCCCGGTGTCCCCCATCCTGTGGTTGCGTGTCGCGCTGATCCTGCTGCTGATCGTGCTCAACACGCTGGTCCATGCATTGCCCCTGCTGGTGGTGGGCCTGTTCAAGGCCGTCCTGCCGCTGGCGCCGCTGCGCCGCGCCTGCAACGCGGTGCTCACTGCCCTGGCCGAGAGCTGGATCGCGGTCAACAGCGCGATGATCGACCACTTCACGCCCACGCGCGTCCAGGTCGACGAGGAGGGCACGCTAGAGCGCAGGGGACACTACCTGGTGCTGGCCAACCACCAGAGCTGGGTCGACATCCTGGTGCTGCAGAAGGTGTTCAACCGGCGCGCGCCGTTCATGCGCTTCTTCCTCAAGCGCCAGCTGTTCTGGGTGCCGGTGCTGGGCCTGGCGTGGTGGGCGCTGGATTTCCCGTTCATGGGCCGCTACACGCGCCGGCAGATCGCGAAGAATCCCGAACTGGGCCGGCGCGACATGGAGGCCACCCGCCGCGCCTGCGAGAAGTTCCGTGACATCCCGGTGTCGGTGATGAACTTCGTCGAGGGCACCCGCTTCACCGCGGACAAGCATGCCGGCCAGGCCTCGCCGTACCGGTACCTGCTCAAGCCCAAGTCCGGCGGCGTGGCCTTCGTGCTCGATGCGATGGGCGAGGGCCTGCACGCCCTGCTGGACGTGACCATCGCCTATCCCGGTGGCCGTCCGTCGATGATGGACCTGATCGCCGGACGCGTTCCCGAGGTGCGGGTGCACGTCCGCCAGCGCCCGATTCCCGCCGGGCTGGTGTCCGGCAACTACCAGGACGATCGCGCCTTCCGTGCCCGTTTCCAGCAGTGGATGAACCGGCTGTGGGAAGAGAAGGACGCCGAGCTGGCCCGGCTGCTGGGGGACGGCGCCTAAGACGGCGTCCGGGTGCGCTGGTGACGCCTCAGCGCCGCCGCGCGAGCCAGCCATCGAGCGCGTTGGCGAAGGCCTGGCGGTCGCGCGCGTGGAACGCGGCCGGGCCGCCGGTCTGCACGCCGGCGCCGCGCAGTTCGTCCATGAAGTTCCGCATCGACAGGCGCTGGGCGATGTTGTCGGCGGTGAAGCGCTCGCCGCGCGGATTGACCGCTTCGGCGCCGCGTTCGAGCACGCGCGCGGCCAGCGGGATGTCCTGGGTCACCACCAGGTCGCCGCGGCCGGCGCGCTCGGCGATTGCGTCGTCGGCGACGTCATAGCCGCCCTGCACCTGCAGGGCGCGGATATAGCGCGAGGGCGGGGTGCGCAGCCACTGGTTGGCGACCAGGGTGATCTGCACCTTCGCGCGTTCGGCGGCGCGGAACAGGATGTCGCGGACCACGGCCGGACAGGCGTCGGCATCGACCCAGACCTGCAGTTCCCGTGACGGCTGGTCTTCCATCGCGTCGACCATGGCTTGATGCGGGCCGTCAGCGCGACGGCTTCTCGTCGTTCTCGTCGATCTTGGTCAGCACACGGGTATTGCCCAGCACCTCGATCCGCCCGCCGGCCCTGCGGAATGCATCCAGGTCGTCGGAAATGCGTTCGCTGGTCAGCGAACCTGCGGATTTGCTCGATTCGGCGGCGGGCTTGCGCGGCGCGGTCGGGACGGGCTTGATCGGTTTGCGTGTGGCCATGGATGGATCTGCTCCGGGTCAGTACAGGATCAAGGGGATGCCGCGCCGCTGCTGGTCGCGGTAGGTGTCGCGGATATCCAGGCAGTACGCCGCGCCCATGGTGAAGGCGCGGCAGATCGAGGGCCGGCTGTCGTAGATCGAGCAGCGCATGTGCAGCGGGTCGATGGCGGCGCACCAGCCCTCGTCATTGCGGGCCATGACTTCCACGCCCTGCTCGTTGCGCACCACCAGGTGGCGCGGGACGCGGTCCTCGGGCATCAGCACCACGGTGAGCCGGCAGCAGACCGCATCGCAGCGGCTGCACAGCGGCTCCTTAGGTGCGGCGGCGTCGATATCGGTACGGATTGCGCTGGCTCGCACGTAGGCTCCCGGTAGACCGTCCGGTGTGGACGGGACAGCGTTGGAGGAGCGAAGCGGGCCGGGTTGGCTGGACTGCGACGGGCTGCGCGGTGGTTCCAAGGCCCCATCCTAGCCCAATGCCGGTGAATGGGGCCGTGTCGGCGCGAACGGCGCCCGTCGGCCGGCCGCACAGGGTGGCACTGCTAGAGTGTTCCTCCTTTCGTATTCGCGGAGCACGCAACATGACCGTCGAACGTTTCCATCCGATCGGAACCCCGGGCCAGCCCTGGGGCGAGGCCGAGCGCGTGCAGTGGCGCGCGGCCCAGGTGCGGCGGCGCAGCTATGCCGACGACGTGCTCGAGCCGGTCGGCCGCCTGCACGCCCACTGGGATGCACAGGCCTACGGCGAGCTCGACTACGACCCGGATTTCTACCCGTTGCTGGCCCTGCACAGCGCCGACTGGGACCACTCGCGGCCGATCGCCCTGGTCACCGGCGGCGTTCATGGCTACGAAACCAGCGGCGTGCACGGTGCGCTGCGGTTCGCCGCCGAACATGGCAGCGCCTACGAGGGCCGGATCAACCTGCTGGTGGTGCCGTGCGTCAGCCCGTGGGGCTATGAGCACATCCAGCGCTGGAACCCGGTGGCGGTGGACCCGAACCGCTCGTTCCGCGAGCACGGCCAGGCGCTGGAGTCGATCGCGCTGATGCGCCTGCTGGCGCCGCTGCGCGACCGCGTGCTGGTCCATGTCGACCTGCACGAGACCACCGACAGCGACGAATCGGAGTTCCGCCCGGCGCTGGCCGCGCGCGACGGCAAGCCGTTCGAGCCCGGCGGCATTCCCGACGGCTTCTACCTGGTCGGCGACAGCGAAAACCCGCAGCCGGCATTCCAGCAGGCGGTCGTCGCGGCGGTGGAGCGGGTCACCCACATCGCCCCGGCCGATGCCGACGGGAAGATGATCGGCTCGCCGGTGGTCGCGCACGGGGTGATCAATTACCCGGTCAAGGCGCTGGGCCTGTGCGCCGGGATCACCGCGGCAAAGTACGTGACCACCACCGAGGTCTACCCCGACAGTCCGGCGGCCACGCCGGAGCAGTGCAACGCGGCGCAGGCGGCGGCGGTGCGCGCGGCGATCGACCACGCGCTGGCCCACGGCTGAGGCCCGGAGGTGGCACGGCGCGACCATCGCGCCGTGCCTTGTCGCGCCGCTCAGTGCTGGCGCGTGTAGGTGATCTCCATCATCTTCATTTCCCGGCCATCCGGGCCGGGCGCGTACATCTGGAACAGCTCGGTGTCGGCGGCGGTCCAGCTGGTGGTGATGCGCGAATGGATCTCCTTGCCGGTCACCGGATCGTGCCAGCTGCCGGTGAACACGCAGGCGCCAGCGTCGTCGCACTTGCCTTCGCTGACCATCAGCCCGGTGCTCATGCTGTCGTTCCAGGTGGTCCAGTACTCGTCGGTGGTGTTGTCGTAGCCGAGCATGCCGTAGCCGGTGAACGGCTGGCCCATCATGGTGGCCGACATCTCCTCGACCATCACCCGGTCACCCAGGGTCATCCGTCGCACCGCGGTGCCGGTGGATTCGGCCGGCGGCGCGTCGGGCTTGCCCCAGCTGCGGATCTTCAGGGCGTAGGTGCCGGCGGTCTTGGCCAGGGCCGCATGCTCGGGGCCGGGCGTGCCGGCCTTGATGTACGCGTCCATCATGGCCTTCTCTTCGGCCGACATCGGCGTGCCTTCCTGGGCCAATGCAGGACTGGCGAGCAGGGCGAGGACGAACAGGGACTGCGCGTGGTTGCGGTTCATCGTGGGCTCCCGTGCGGAAACGGACTCGGCGACTGGGACAACGCGGGCAGGACTTTCCGCCGGCCGCCGGCAGGGCGACGTGAAGGCGCGGGGAAGGGCCGGCCGGTTGCTACCATGGCCACTTGCGGAAAACGGCGCCTGGCGCCTCGGGGATGCATGTCGGGATGGAGCGGGACGGGGCTGCTGGTCCCGGGATTTATTGTGGTTGTTGCGGGGGCCTGGCTGTGGCGCGTGCGTGCTCGTCGCAGGCCATCGACCCTGCCGGTCGCAACGACGCCGGCACGGCAGGCGATCGCACGAAGTGAAGCGGACGTCGAAGCAGCGGACTGGGCGTTGCGGCTGCTGGAGCAGGCACTCGCCGGCACCGAGCCGGCCACCGCGGGCGCGGACGTGCACGCGGCGGTCGAGCGTGCGCTGGCCCGCTTCGCTTCCGAGCCGCAACGTCTGCCGCGGCGTCCGCAGCTGCTGCCGCAGCTGCTGGGCACGCTCAACGACGAACAGGCCTCGGCGCGCGAGGTCGCCGCGCTGATCGCGCGCGATCCGGCGCTGGCCGCGACCCTGCTCAAGCTGGCCAACAGTCCGCTCTACCGCCTGCAGCAGGCGCCGGTGGAAAGCGTCGAGCGCGCCGTCGCCCTGGTCGGCACCGAGGGCCTGCGGCGGCTGGTGGCGGTGGCGCTGATGCAGCCGGTGATGCGCACCGAAGGCGGAGTGTTCGGGCCGCTGCCCGAGCGTATCTGGGAACACACGCAACAGGCCACGGTGCTCGCCGTGCGGCATGCGCGGGCCGCGGGCGTCGATGCGTTCGCCGCGCAGCTGCTGGTACTGCTGCAGGGACTGGGCGCGATCGTGGTCGTGCAGACGCTGCGCGACGAATGCCAGCGCGCCGGGAACGCGATGCCGCCGTTGGACGCGATCGCCGAAGTCCTGCGGCGCTGGTCGCCGCGCATCGGGCGCCTGGTGGCGGGGCAGTGGCAGCTGTCGCCGGCGCTGCTGCAGGCGCTGGACGAAGTATCAGCGGGTGACCGCCAGGCGATGGGGGCGCTGGCCGGCGTGCTGGCGCGCAGCGTCGCCGAGGCGGTCGCGCCGGCGCGTGCCGCCGCTGGCGGCCCGGAGGATGCGGTTATCGCCTGAGTGGCGGCTCAGGCACCGTCGGCGCGGAATCCGGCCTTGCGGTGGCTGCCATCGCAGAACGGCTTGTGCGACGAGTGGCCGCAGCGGCACAGCCAGGTTTCCTGGATCCGGTCCAGGGTGCGGCCGGTACCGCTGACTACTTCCAGGTTGCCGCGCACGTGCAGCGGGCCATCGCGCTGCGGCGACACGTGCAGGTCGCCATCGCGGCTGGCCAGGGTTTCGGACGCGCGTTCGGGCGGTTCGCCGCTGGCGGTGAATCCGGCGGCCTTGTGGCTGTTGTCGCAGTAGGGCTTGTTCTTCGACAGACCGCAGCGGCACAGGGTCAGGCGCAGCTGCACCTCGCCGCCGTCGATGCGCACCGGCGCGCTGAACGCCAACGGTCCGTTCTCGCGCACGTGGACCAGGTTCACCACCGGCCGCGGTTCGGGTCCGCCGCCGTCGATGCGCTCGTACTGGATCGCGCCCGACGGGCAGCTGCGCGCGATCAGCGCCACTTCCTCCGGCGACACCGCATCGGGATGGATCCATTCGCCCTCTACATTGGGCACGAACACGTCCGGATGCGAGAGCACGCAGTTGCGCGAGTGGATGCAGCGGCTGCCGTCGAAGCGGATGACGACGCGGCTGCCCGTAGCGGTCTCGATGGCCATGGCCGACCTCCGGCTGGCAGGGACGCGGGCAGTGTAGTCCCGCCGGGACGGGCCGACGCACCCATGACTTTTGACCTAGACAAATCTGTCTAGACAAACTTGTCTGGAGGGTGCAGGATGCCGCCATCGTCCCTGCATGGCTCCGCCGATGTCGCGTCCGACCGCCCGACCGCCCAAGCCCACCGCTGCCGAACTGGACCTGCTGCGGGTGATCTGGCGGCAGGGGCCGTCGACCGCGCGCGAAGTGCACCAGGCGCTGCAGGCCGAGCGCCCGGACGTGCAGCCGGCCACCGTGCTGCGCCTGCTGCAGGTGATGCACGGCAAGGGCCTGGTGGTGCGCGACGAGAGCCAGCGCTCGCACGTCTATGCCGCCGCGCACGCACGCGACGCGCTGCAGACCAACCTGCTCGACGAGCTGATCCAGAAGGTGTTCGCCGGTTCCGGCAAGGCCCTGGTGATGGCCGCGCTGGACGGCCACGTGAGCGAGCGCGAGCGCGACGAGATCCGTCGCCTGCTCGAGGACACCGAGGCCCCGGCGCCCGCCGGCGGCGACCGCAAGGGAGGCAAGCCCCATGCATGAGCAGATCGCCGGAATGGTCACCACGCTGGTCCCGGTACTCGGACGGGCGCTGCTGCATTTCGTCTGGCAGGGCGCGCTGATCGGCCTGCTCGCGGCGCTGGCCCTGCAGCTGCTGCGCGATGCGCGCCCGCAGTCGCGTTATCTGGTTGCCTGCGTGGCGATGCTGGCCTGCGTGCTCGCGCCGCTGGCCTACGTGGCGTGGGCCTGGCTTGGCGCGTCGGCGACCGATGCGGGCATCACGGCGCTGGCCGCGCCGCTGGCGGCCGCGCAGTCGACGATGGCGTCCTCCTTCGCCGCACCGCTGCGCCACGCCGGCGAGGCCGTGCGTGGCGTCGAGCAGTTCCTGCCGGCGATCGTGCTGCTCTGGGCGGCGGGCGCCTGCACCCTGTCGCTGCGGCTGGCTACGGGCGTGTGGTGGCTCGGGCGCCTGCCGTCGCTGGCGTCGCCGCAGCTGCAGCGCACGTGGCAGGCGCGACTTGACGCGCTCGGCCACCGTTCCGGCCTGCGCCGCGCGGTGGAACTGCGCCTGGTCGCCGCGCTCGACTCGCCGGTCGTGGTCGGCTGGTGGCGACCGGTGGTGCTGTTGCCGGCCGCGTTGCTGGCGCGGCTGCCGGTCGACTACCTCGAAGCGCTGCTGGCCCACGAGCTGGCCCACGTCCGCCGCCATGACTACCTGGTCAACCTGCTGCAGGGCGTGGCCGAGGCGCTGCTGTTCTACCACCCGGTGACCTGGTGGCTGTCGCGCCGCATCCGCATCGAACGCGAGCACGTCGCCGACCGCCTGGCCGCCGAGGCCATCGGCGAGCCGCGTCGGCTGGCCCTGGCGCTGGCCGCGCTCGCCGACGAACAGGCATCGCGCCATATCGCTCCCGAACCCGCACTTGCCGCTCTGGCTCCTACTGGAGGATCACTCATGAAGCGCATCGAACAGCTCGTCCGTCCCGGCCGCACCACCAGCGGCGGCCGCATCGTCTTCCCGCTGCTGGGCCTGGCCGCGGCCAGCCTGGCCTTCTACGCCCATGCCAACCGCGATCCGTCGGCATCGCCGGCGGGTTTGAACGTGTTCACCACCACGCCGGCGTTCGCTGCCGGCCACGCCCGCCCGCCGCAGGTGGTCGCGTCCGCGCAGGCCGTGACCAAGCCGGCGCCCAGGCCCGCGACCGCAGCGGTCGCGGCAGCGGCGCCGAGCGTGGCGCCGGCCGCGCAGCCCGCGCCGGTTGCGCGCACCTCGGCGACGCAGGCCACGCCGGCGACGGGTATCGCGCCGCCGGCACCTCCGGCTCCGCCGAGTCCCGCTTCGCTCGCGGCACCGCCCGCGCCGCCCACGCCGCCTGCACCCGCGTCATTCGCGGCACCGCCGGCGCCTCCGGCTCCGCCTGCACCGCCGGCCAGGATCGGCGTGCGCCAGCACGGCAGCGGTGGCGGTGAACCGTATGCGGTGGTGCGCAAGGGCAGCAGCGACTACCTGATGTCCGGTTCCAGCGACGACATGGCGCAGATCGACTCTGCACGCCGCGCGATCGACAGCGACTTCCTCTGGTTCCGGCGCAATGGCCAGGCCTACGTGGTCACCGATCCGGCGGCCGTGGCCAGCGTGCGCAAGTCGTGGGTCGAGGCCGACGCGCTGGGCGAACGGATGCGCGTGCTGGGCCAGCAGATGGACGGCCACGGCCGCAAGATGGATGCGATCGGGCGCGAGATGGGCCGGGTGTCGGCCACGGCGGCCACGAGCGGGATCGAAAACTACTCGCGGCAGATGGAAGTGCTGGGCCGGCAGCAGGGCGAGTTGAGCGCGCGCCAGGCAAACCTGTCGATGGAGATGGCCCGCGCCGACGACGCGCGGCAGGCGCAACTGGAGCGGCAGATGCAGGCGCTGGAGCGCGAGCAGGAGGCGGTGTCGGCGAAGATGGAAGCGCAGTCGCAGCAGCTGGAAGCGGCGGCCGCGCGCCACGAGCAGCAGCTGCAGCCGATGGAGGCACTGTCGCGGCAGATGGAAGAGGCATCGAAGCCGATGGAGGCGCTCGGCCGGCAGATGGACGGGCTGGGCAAGCAGATGGACCAGGTCAGCCAGCGCGCCGACAGCGACACGCGCAAGGTGATCGCCGACGCCGTGGCCAAGGGCCTGGCCAGGCCGGTATCGCAGCGGCAGTAACGGTCAGCGCGGGCACCTGCACCAGGTGCCCGCTTTTTTTTCGTCGACCCGCTGCGCTCAGCCGGAGTCGCGAAGTCCGTCCACGTCCAGGATCAGCGCCAGCCGGCCATCACCGATGAGCGTCGCGCCGGCGTAGCCGGGCAGCCCGCGCAGGGTGCGGGGCAGCGGCTTGATCACCACCTCCTCGCGGCCGCGGACCTGGTCGACGATCAGGCCGAAGCGCGTGTCGCCCATCTGCAGCACGACCACGGTCAGCAGCGCCGCGTCGCGCGCCTCGATGCCGAGCCAGCGGCGCAGGTCGAGCAGGGGCAGGGTGTGGCTCTTGCGGTCCAGCACCCGGCGCCCGTCGAACCAGCCCAGCGAACCGGGCGCCGCATGCAGCACTTCCTGCACGCGGGCCAGCGGCAGCGCATACACGTCGTCGCCGGCCTGGACCAGCAGGGTCGGCAGGATCGCCAGGGTCAGCGGCACCCGGATCAGGAAGCGGCTGCCGCGGCCCAGTTCGGACTGGATCTGGATCTGCCCGCCCAGCTCGCGGATACGCGACTGGACCACGTCCATGCCGACGCCGCGGCCCGAGATGTCGGTGACCTCGGCCTTGGTCGAGAAACCGGGCAGGAAGATCAGGTTGAGGCATTCCTCCGGGCCCAGCCGCGCGGCCGCTTCCGGATCGAGCAGGCCTTTCTCGCGCGCTTTCGCCCGCAGCCGCTCGGGATCGATGCCGGCGCCGTCGTCCTGCACCTCGATGCCGACGTAATCGCCTTCCTGCTGCGCGGAGAGGCGCAACCGGCCCACGCGCGGCTTGCCCGCCGCTTCGCGCAGCGCCGGCGCCTCGACGCCGTGGTCGATGCCGTTGCGGACCAGGTGCACCAGCGGGTCGGCCAGCGCTTCGACCAGGTTGCGGTCGAGCTCGGTCTCGGCGCCGACCATCTCCAGTTCCACTTCCTTCTGCAGCGAGCGGGCGACGTCGCGGGCGACCTTGGGGAAGCGCGAGAACACCTTGCCCACCGGCTGCATGCGCGTGCGCATCACCGCCGACTGCAGGCGCGCGGTGGCCACGTCGAGGCTGCCGACGGCGCGGTCCAGTTCCTCGTCCTTCAGGCGCGTGCGCAGGGTCTTGAGCCGGTTGCGCGCCAGCACCAGTTCGCCGATCAGGTTGACGATCGCATCGAGCCGGCGGGTGTCCACGCGCACGGTCTGTTCGGCTTCGGCGGCGGGCGTGGCGCGCGGCGGCGGCGTGGCCGGTTTCGGCGCCGCTGGCGGCGGCGCGGCGGCCGGACGCGGCGGAGCGGTCGCAACTGCAACGGCGCCCGGCGCGGCCGTGCCATGCAGCTGGTCGAGCAGCGCCTCGAACTCGTCGTCGTCGATCATGTCGCTGGCGGGCCGGGCCGGCGCCGGCGGCGCAGCGGGTGCCGTGCCCGGTGCGGCGGTGCCGTGCAGCTGGTCGAGCAGCGCTTCGAACTCGTCGTCGTCGATCAGGTCGGACGAAGGAGCGGCGACGGCCACGGGCTTTGCCGCCATTGGCGCCGGCGCAGCGACCGGATCGAGGCTGAACTGCGCGATCAGCTCGGCCGGTGCATGCACCGGCTCGGTACCACCGGCGACCGCGTCGAGCATCGCCTGCAGCCAGTCCAGCGAACGCTGCGCGGCGTCAAAGTGCTGCGCTTCGAGCACGGCCTGACCGGCGCGCACGCTGCCGAGCGTCTCCTCGGCGGCATGGCACAGCTCGACCATCGGCTGGATGCCGAGGAAGCCGGCGCCGCCCTTGAGCGTGTGGAAGCCGCGGAACACCGCGTTGAGCTGGTCGCGGTCGTCGGTGGCGTGCTCCAGCGTGACCAGCTGTTCGCCGAGACGGTCGAGGATTTCCTGCGCCTCGACGATGAAGTCGGCCGCGATTTCCGGCGTCACTCCGCTCATGCCACGACTCCCATGCGCTTACAGCCCCAGGTCGGCCAGCAGCGCGTCGGCGTCGTCCTGGGAGACGGCATGACGGTCCAGCCCGCTGACGGCCGGGCCGGCCAGCGCGGGTTCGGCGGCTTCGTCGCGCGGCGGCAGGCCGAGCGCACCGAAGCCCTCGTGGACCTTGCGCACGATGCCGGCGACGCGGCGGATGATCTGCCCGGTCAGGTCCTGGTAGCTCTGGGTCAGGCCGATCTCGGTGAGGTTGTGGCGCACCCGGTCGAGGACTTCTTCCTGGCGGCCGGACACGCCTTCGATGCGCACGCCCTCGAGCAGGTCGCGGCACTGGTCGGCCAGGTCCAGGGTGCGGTGGGTGGCCTGTTCGGTCATCGCCACCACGTGGTCCAGGCGCGCGCAGGCATCGTCCAGTTCGGCGGCGTGGCCGTCGTCGCCGGGCAGGTGCGGCAGTTCGCCCAGCGCCTGGCTCAGCTCGCGGGCGAGCCGGCCCAGGCCCTGCACCAGTGGCCGGGTGCGGGCCGACGCCAGCGCGTCGATCACCGCGCGCATGGAGGTCTCGTCGCCGCGCTCGAGCGCATCGAGCGCTTCGTGCAGGCGCTGGATCAGCGCGGCGCGTTCGGGAGAGGCGACGGCGGTGCTCACGCGGTGGCCGCCAGGCGCTCGAAGATCTTGCCGAGCTTCTCCTCCAGGGTCTGCGCGGTGAACGGCTTGATGATGTAGCCGTTCACGCCGTTCTGCGCGGCCTCGATGATCTGCTCGCGCTTGGCCTCGGCGGTGACCATCAGCACCGGCAGGGTCTTGAGCTTGTCGTCGGCGCGGATCGCCCGCAGCAACTCGATGCCGGTCATGCCCGGCATGTTCCAGTCGGTGACCACGAAGTCGAACGGGGCCGCGCGCAGCGCCGCCAGCGCGGTATGGCCGTCGTCGGCCTCGGCGGTGTTGCTGTAGCCCAGGTCGTTGAGCAGGTTCTTGACGATGCGACGCATCGTCGAGAAGTCGTCAACGATCAGGATGCGCATGTTCTTGTTCACTTCGTGTCCCTTGTATTGGCGTGATGCGGTGTCGCGGGGGTAGTGCGTGTGGTTCGCGGAGCCGGCCTACTGGTCTTCCAGGCCGGCGTCGCGCGATTCGTATTGCGACAGGCGGCCGCGCAGGCGCAGCACGGCCTGGCCGTGGATCTGGCAGACCCGCGACTCGCTGACCCCGAGCACGGCGCCGATCTCCTTCAGGTTCAGCTCCTGCTCGTAGTACAGCGACAGGACCAGCTGCTCGCGCTCGGGCAGCAGGCCGATGGCCGCGGCCAGTTCGCGGCCGAAGTCGCTGCGTTCGAGCGTCTGCTGCGGGCTCAGGCCGCCGCTGTGCACGGTGACCTCGCCGTGGTCCTCCACGTGCGAGTCCAGGCTCAGCACCTGGCCGCGCGAGGCGTCCTCGAGCAGGCGCATGTATTCGGGCAGCGGCATGTCCAGGTGCGCGGCCACTTCCTGCGGGGTGGCGGCGCGGCCGGTGGACTGCTCGACCTCGCGCATCGCCGCGGCGGCGTCGCGGGCACGGCGGTGCACCGAGCGCGGAACCCAGTCGCCGCGGCGGATCTCGTCGATCATCGAGCCGCGGATGCGGATCGAGGCATAGGTCTCGAACGAGGCGCCCTGGTCGGGGTCGTAGCTGCGCGAGGCTTCGATCAGGCCGATCATGCCGGCCTGGATCAGATCGTCGACCTCGACGCTGGCCGGCAGGCGCGCCGCCAGGTGGTGGGCGATGCGCCGGACCAGGTCGGCGTGGCGGGTGATGCAGTCGTCGGCGCTGGTGCGCTGGACGGCGCGGTATTCGGCGACGGCGTTCATGCGGCCGCCCCTTGCCGCTGGCCGTGCGCGAGCAGGCGGTCGACGAAGAATTCGATGTTGCCGCGTGGCGCGGTCGGTGCTTCCCAGCGCGCGGCGCGGCGGGCGATCTCGGCGATGGCGCGGGCCGAGGGGCTGGCCGGGTAGGCGGTGGCGACGGCCTGCTGGCGCTGCACCGCCATGCGCAGCCAGTCGCACTGCGGCACCGCGCCGAGGAAGTTGAGCGAGACGTCGCCGAGGAAGCGCTCGCAGACCCGCGACAGCTTGTCGTACAGGCCGCGGCCCTCGGCCGGGCTGCGCACCATGTTGGCCACCACCTGCACCCGGTCCACGCCGCGCTCGCGCGAGAGCACCTTGATCAGGGCGTAGGCGTCGGTGATCGAGGCCGGTTCGTCGCAGACCACGACCACCGCGTCCTGCGCGGCCTGGCAGAAGGTCAACACGCTGTCGGTGATGCCGGCGGCGGTGTCGACGATGAGGATGTCCAGGTCGCGCTGCAGGTCGTTGAACACGTTGACCAGGCCCACGTGCTGGGCCGGCTGCAGCTCGGCCATGTGCCGGCGGCCGGAGGCGGCGGGCACCACCAGCATGCCGTTGGGGCCTTCGAGGATCACCTCGTCCAGCTCGCAGCGTCCGGAGACCAGGTCGGCCAGGGTGTGCTGCGGCGACAGGCCCAGCAGCACGTCGACGTTGGCCAGGCCCAGGTCGGCGTCGAGCAGCAGGGTGCGCTTGCCCAGCCCGGCCAGCGAGGCGGCCAGGTTGACCGACAGGTTGGTCTTGCCCACGCCACCCTTGCCGCCGGTGACGGCGATGCTGCGGACGGGGGCGCGGCTCGGCGTGTTGGTCATGGTCGGGTTCAAGGCGTACTCACGCGGCGGCATGGTCGTGCTCCGGGATGTTCGGCTTATCGGCCGCGCGGCGAAGATCTTCAAGGCGAAGCACCAGGCTGGGCGCGTTGGCGCGATGGAGGTCGTCGGGGACGCGCTGGCCGTCGGTGACCCAGGTCAGCGGCAGCTGGTGGTCGACCACCACCGACAGGGCGCTGCCCAGGCGGCCGGTCTCGTCCAGCTTGGTCAGGACCACGCCCTGCGGGCGGGCGGCGCTGAAGCGGCGCACCACTTCGTCCAGGTCGGCGTAGTGGGAATTGGCCGGCAGCACCAGCAGGGTCCGCACCTCGCGTGCGGCGCGCAGCCAGTTGAGCTGGGCGGCGAGGGCGCGGTCGCGCTGGCCCAGGCCGGCGGTGTCGACCAGCACCAGCTTGTAGTCCTGCAAGCGCTGCAGCAGCTGGATCAGGGCGGCGTCGCTGTCGGCCTCGTGCACCGCCACGCCGAGCTGGCGGCCGTAGCTGTGCAGCTGTTCGCGCCCGCCGATCCGGGTGGTGTCGGTGGTGACCAGGGCCACGTTGCGCGCGCCGTGCTCGGCGGCATAGCGGGCGGCGAGCTTGGCGATGGTGGTGGTCTTGCCGGCTCCGGTCGGGCCGACCAGGGCGATCACGCCGCCCTGCTCGAGCGGATCGACCGGGCACACCGGCAGGCGCTGCGAGAGCAGGCCCAGCATCAGGCCGCGGCCGCGGTGCGCGGGCGTGTCGGCCGGCAGCTGCAGGACGACGTCGCGGGTGATGCCGGCATCGAAGCCGTAGTCCTCCATCAGTTCCATCGCCTGCAGCCGCACCGGCGAGCCGCGCAGGCGTTCGTCGGTCAGGCGGTGCATCTCGCGCTCGATCATCTGCCGCATCTGCGCCAGCTCCTCGCGCATGGCCACGAGCTGGGCGTCGTTGGCGGGAGCCTCCGGCGCGGGCACGGCCGCCAGCGTCGCTGGCGCGGTCGATGCCTGCGCGACGGCCGGCGCGGCGTCGGCAACCGGCATGGCCGCGGCCACCTCGGCGGTGGCGGGCGGCGGGGCGAGGGCACCGGCCATCGCCATCGCGGTGGGCGTGGTCAGTGCGGCGGCCATCGCCGCGGCGAAATCCTGCGATGCCGGGCGCGCCGGCGCCACCGCTTCGGCGACGGGCGGCAGGCTGTCGAGGAACGGATTGGGGCGCGGCGCCGGCTTCGGCGCCTGCGCCTCGGCGGTGCGCTGCGCGTCGAGCAGGGCACGTTGCACCGCGCCCTCGTCGTAGTTGCTGGCGGCGACGATCTCCACGCCCTCGTCGGTGCGGCGGTTGGAGAGGATCACCGCGTCCGGGCCATGTTCGGCGCGGACCATGCGCAGCGCGGTGCGCATGTCGGCGGCGACGAATCGTTTGATCTTCATGACTGCTCCTTACCCGCTACCTGTTCCGTCATCGCATCAGCTGATCGTGCCGACCAGCTTGAGCCGCTTGTCTTCCGGCACCTCGGTGTAGGCCAGCACCGACAGCGAGGGCACGCTGTGGCGGACCAGCCGCGCCAGTGCGGCACGTACCGTCGCCGGAACCAGCACCACCGCCGGCTCGCCGCGCGCCTCCTGGCGGCCGGCGCAGTCGGCCAGGCTCTGCTGCAACCGCTCGGCCAGGCCGGGCTCCAGCGCGGCGCCGGAAGCGCCTTGCGCGGAGTCCTGCAAGACCCGTTCCAGAGGTGCGGCGAGGGTGAACACCGGCAGCTCCGCCGCGGCGCCGGCGATCTCCTGGACGATGAAGCGGCCCAGCGCGGTGCGGACCGCGGCGGTGAGCACCGCCGGGTCCTGGCTGTGCGCGCCGTGCTCGACCAGGGTCTCGGCGATCCGGCGCAGCTGCCGCACCGGGATGCGTTCGACCAGCAGGTTCTGCAGCACGCGCACCACCACCGGCAGCGGCAGGGTCTTCGGGCTGAGGTCTTCGGCCAGCTTCGGCGCGCTCTTGGCCAGGGTCGCCAGCAGCTGCTGCACTTCCTCGTGGCCGAGCAGCTCGGGCGCGTGCTCGCGGACCAGGTGCGACAGGTGGGTGGCGACGACGGTGGCCGGGTCGACCACCGTGTAGCCCATCGATTCGGCCTGGGCGCGCTGGTGCGGCAGGATCCAGACCGCGTCGAGGCCGAACGCCGGATCCTTGCCCTTGATCCCGTCGATGCTGCCGAGTGCGCCGCCCGGGTCCAGCGCCAGCTCGCGCTCGGGATGGATCTCGGCGGTGGCCACCGGCACGCCGTGGACCAGCAGGCGGTAGTGGTTGGCCGGCAATTCGAGGTTGTCGCGGATGTGCACCGGCGGCACCAGGAAGCCGATCTCCTGGGTGAGCTTGCGGCGCACCGCCTTGATCCGCGCCATCAGTTCGCCGCCCTGGTTCTTGTCGACCAGCGGGATCAGCCGGTAGCCGACTTCCAGGTCCAGCGGATCGACCGGGCGCAGTTCGTCCCAGTCCAGTTCCGCGTTCGACTGGCCGGGGGCGGGCAGGGCGCCGGCGATGGCGTCGCCGTCGCCGCCGGCCTGGGCCTGGCCACTGCGCTTCCACAGCTTCCAGGCGCCGAAGCCCAGCGCGCCGCCCAGTGTCAAAAAGGCGACATTGGGCATGCCCGGCACCAGCCCGACCACGACCAGGATGCCGGCGGCGATCGCCAGCGCCTTGTGCTGGCCGAAGGCCTGGCCGACCATCGCCTCGCCCATGTCCTGGGCGCGCGAGGCGCGGGTGACCAGCATGGCGACGGCGGTGGACACCAGCAGCGCCGGCAGCTGCGCGACCAGGCCGTCGCCGATCGAGAGCAGGGTGTAGGTGGAGGCTGCATCGGCGGCCGCCATGCCGTGCTGGAACATGCCGACCGCGAAGCCACCGACCAGGTTGATGAACAGGATCAGGATGCCGGCGACGGCGTCGCCGCGGATGAACTTGCTGGCGCCATCCATCGAGCCGTAGAAGTCGGCTTCCTCGCGGACTTCCTCGCGCCGGGCCTTGGCTTCCTCGCGGGTCAGCAGGCCGGCGTTGAGGTCGGCGTCGATGGCCATCTGCTTGCCGGGCATCGCGTCGAGGATGAAGCGCGCGGTCACCTCGGAGATGCGCCCCGAGCCCTTGGTGATGACCACGAAGTTGATGATGGTCAGGATCGCGAACACGACAATGCCGACCGCGTAGTTGCCGCCGACCACGAACTGGCCGAACGCGGCGATCACCTTGCCGGCGGCCTCGTGGCCGTCCTGGCCGTGGAGCAGGATCACGCGCGTGGAGGCCACGTTCAGCGCCAGGCGCAGCATCGTGGTGGTCAGCAGGATGATCGGGAAGATGGTGAAGTCCAGCGGCCGCTGCACGTAGACCACGGCCAGCAGCACCACCAGCGAGATGGCGATGTTGAAGCTGAAAAGCGCGTCGAGCAGCATCGGCGGCAGCGGCACGACGATCATCGCCAGCAGCGCCATCACCACCAGCGGCGCGCCCAGGCCATTGCGGGCCAGTTCGACCAGGCGGCGGGCGACCGGCGGGGCGGGCATCGCGCTCATCGACGGCCACCTTCACCGTTCGGGAATTCATCCACCGCCACCGCGCCCAGCTGCGGGAAGGCGGGGGCGGCGCCGGCGCGCCAGGCGCGCAGCTGGTAGACGTAGGACAGGATCTGGGCGACGGCCGCGTACAGTCTCACGGGGATTTCCTTGCCGAGCTGGCCTTCCCGATACAAGGCGCGTGCCAGAGGCGGGGCGGAGACGATCGCGACCCGGTGGCGGTCGGCGACCTCGCGGATCCGGTGGGCGACCTCGTCCACGCCGCGGGCCACCACGGTCGGCGCGCGCATGCTGCCGCCGTCGTACTTGAGCGCCACCGCATAGTGGGTCGGGTTGACCACGATCACGTCGGCGGTCGGCACCGCCTCCATCATCCGGCGCTGCGACAGCTGGAACTGCATCTGCCGGATCTTGCCCTTGACCTGCGGATTGCCGTCGGCCTCCTTGGCTTCGTCGCGCAGCTCCTGGCGGGTCATCTTCAGCTTCCGCAGCCAGTTCCACTTCTGGTACGGCGCGTCGATCGCGGCCAGCAGCGCCAGCGCGCCGGCGGTGGCCAGCAGCAGGCGGCCGGCGAAGTGCAGGCCGGTCCGCGCCGCCTCCTCCAGGCTCTGGTTGGGCATCGAGCGCAGCACGTCCATGCCGTGGGCGATGGTCAGGCCGGCGGCGCCGCCGACCAGGACCACGCGCAGCAGCGACTTGGCCAGTTCGGCGAGGCTTTCGGGGCCCCAGGTGCGCTTGAGCCCGGACAGCGGGTTGAGCCGGCCCAGGTCCGGCTGCAGCGACTTGCCGGAGAAGGTCAGCGTGCCCATCACCAGCGGCGCGACGAACGCGGCCAGCAGCGACACGCCGATCAGCGGCAGCATCACCCACAGCAGCTGCAGCAGCAGCCGGCCCATGTGCCCGAACAGGAGCGCGGGCTCGTGCAGCAGGACCGGGTCCGGGTTCAGCGCGCCGCGCAGCCAGTCCTGCGTGCCGTGGGCCAGCGACGAGCCGGTGGCCCGCAGCGCGAGCACGCCGGCGCCGAACACCGCCGCAGTCGCCAGCTCGCGCGAGCGCGGCAGGTTGCCGTTCTCGCGGGCCTCGCGCAGGCGTTTCTCACTCGGTCGTTCGGTGCGTTCCTGGCCGTCCTCGTTCTCGGCCATCGCCGGCTCCTGCCCCCGGGTCGACCGGGACTCGGCAGTGGCGATGCAAGGTCCGTTCCGGAACCACGCCGGCGGCGGCGCTCAGGCCGGCGAAGCGGCGCCCGGCGCGGCTGCGGGCAACGGCGACAGTGGCGCCGGATGGCCGATGTGGAAGCCCTGGATCCAGTCGACCTGCAGCTCCGCCAGCACCGCCAGGATGCCGGCGTCCTCGACGTACTCGGCCACGGTCTCGGCCTGGTAGGCCCGTGCAATCGTGACCATGGCCTGGACCAGGTCGCGGTCGCGCGGGTTGCTGGCGACGTTGCGGACGAAGGTGCCGTCGATCTTGACCAGGTCGATCGGCAGCTGCTGCAGGCGCTCGAAGCTCTGCATGCCGGTGCCGAAGTCGTCCAGCGCGACCAGGCAGCCGCGCTGGCTCAGGCCGTCCAGCAGCGGCCGCACCTGGGCCAGGCCGCCGGTGATGGCGCGTTCGGTGATCTCGAAGCACAGGCGTTCGGCGCAACCGGGGAACAGGTCCAGCTGGTACAGCAGCCAGTTGCGGAAGTTCTCCGACACCAGGCTGCGCCCGGTCAGGTTCACGGTCAGGCGCGCGTACGGCAAGCGTTCGGCGTGGTCGCGCATCCACGGCAACAGCATCTCGATCACCGCGCGGTCCAGCTCGACCACGCCGCGGCTGGCGTCCAGCTCGTCCATGTAGTCGGAGGGCATCAGCAGGCGGCCGTCGTCGGTGCGCAGCCGGCACAGCACCTCGCCCATCGGCATGCCGTTGCCGGACAGGCGCCGGATCGGCTGCACGTGCAGCTCCAGCCGGCGCCGGCGCAGCAGCGACAGCGCCAGCGAATGGGTTTCCAGCATCGCCCGCAGCGCGGCGGGATCGCTGAGCCCGGGACTGGCGAATACCGGCGCGGTCTCGCCGCGCTGGCGCGCGGCCTGCATCGCGCCGTAGGCGGCGTCCAGGGCCAGCTCCAGCGACTGCGCCCCGGAATCGCGCAGCGGGCACACACCCAGGTGCGGCTCGATCCGCACCCGTGCCTCGGCGTAGTGGAATTCGAACTGTTCGACCTTCGCCAGCAGCGCTTTCCAGGACACGTCGCCGCGCGGCACCAGGGCGAAGCCGCCCATGCCCAGCGTGTACGCGCGCACGTCTGGCTGCAGGTAATGGTGGATCGCGGCGGTCAGCGCCTCCTGCGCCGGCAGGCCGTAGCCGGCCATCAGGCTGTCCATGTGCTCGATGCCCAGGCAGCCGATTTCCACCGGCGGCGGCGCGCCGCCTTCCAGGTCGTGGCGCAGCGCGTTGATGTTGGGCACGCCGGACAGGCCGTCGCGCCGGCTTTCCTCGGCCAGCCGGGTGATCGCGCGGCGGTTGTCGCGCACCACCACCTGGGCCAGCACCATCAGCTGCTGCAGCACGCTCATCTCGAAGCCGATCTGCAGCAGGTGCAGCGCATCGCTGCGCAACCCGTTGCGGGTGCCGGCGCCGACCAGGTAGACCAGCAGGAGTGTCACCGCCGCGATCAGCGGTGCCGACCAGCGCCAGGGCAGGCGCAGCACCGCCCAGATCATCAGCGCGGCGAGCATGAAGCGCTGGTCGAGCAGGCCGCCGAGCGGGTGTTCGCCGCGCGCCGGCAGGGCCCAGAGCAGCGCGGTCAGCAGCATCGAGTAGCCGCCCAGCAGGACCCATTCCCACCAGAACATGCGGTTGGGCAGCGGCGCCGGCTCGTTGCGGCCGGTGACGAACAGCACGATCGGCAGGGTCAGGCAGAGCACGCCGAAGAAGCGGGCGAAGCCGACCCGCAGGGTTTCATGCAGCAGGTCGGGCTGGCTGATGTCGGAGAACAGGCCGTTGACCAGCGCATGGCCCAGCGCCCAGCCGAGCGGATAGAGCACCAGCGCGATCGCGCCGAACGGGACGATGTCGCGCTGGCGGATGCGGGCCTGTTCCGGTGGCCGCGGCCAGCCCATCCAGCTGGCGCACAGCACGGTCCAGCCGTACATCGCCGCATAAAGGGGCAGCGAGCGCAGCAGCAGCCCCGCCGCGGCGCCGTCGGGCGCGCGCAGCAGCAGCTGCAGGCACCAGGCCAGGAACAGCGACAGGTAACCGATGCGGAAATAGAACCTGTGCGGCGAGAGCATCGCCAGCGCCAGCAGCAGGCCCCACTGCAGGTGGGCGAGCGAGGCGGCGGCGCCGTTGCCGAACCCCGGCCAGTACGGGATGGTCAGCAGCGGCAGGATGAAACAGGCCACCGCGATCAGGATCGCGTCGCGGGTACGGCGTCGGGTCCATTGATCCATGACGCCCCCCGCGTCATCGCCTTTTCCTACTATGCGACCGGACGCGGCCGATGGAAAGCGGCGGGCCCGAAGCCCGCCGCGGCCCGGCGGCGGCACGGCATCGGCGCCGTTTCGCGCCCGCGGGGCGGACGGGAGCGCGGGGTGTGCGCCGCGCCGTACCGGTCAGGGCGCGTAGACGCGCGCGCCGGTGGCCATGGCGGCATCGAACAGGCCCTGCACCGGCGTGGCCAGTTCCCCGGCCAACACCGCCAGCAGGAACAGGCCCATCAGTACCGCCACCGGCAGGCCCAGCTGGATCGGATTGAGTGCGGGTGCGGCCTTGGCCAGCGCGCCGAAGGCGAGGTTGGTGGCCAGCAGTGCGACCATCACCGGCAGGGCCAGGGTCAGGCCGCCGCGCAGCACCTGGCCGAACAGGTCGACGATCGCACCCAGGCTGGCGCCGGCGTCGCCCCACGGTGCGGCCACCGGCAGCGCCTGGTAGCTGCGCACCAGCAGCGCGACCATGGCCAGGTGCCCGTCGGCGGCGAAGAACAGCAGGCCGAAGGCGAGATAGAACCAGTGCGCGACCACGCCGGAACTGGTGCCGCGCAGCGGATCGTTCATCTGCGCGAAGGACAGGCCCATGCCTTGCGAGACCAGCTCGCCGGCCAGCGCGCCGGCTTCGAACACCAGGCGCAGGACGAAGCCCATCGCTACGCCCAGCGCCAGCTCGCGGGCCACGCCGAGTACGGTGGCCGCGTCGATGCCGCCGGCCTGCGGCGGTGGCGGCAGCAGCGGCGCGATCGCCATCGCCAGCGCGCCGGCCAGCAGCACGCGGATCCGCACCGGCACCGCGCGGGTGCCGACCAGCGGCATAGCCATCAGCATTCCGCCGGTGCGCAGCATGGTCCACAGGATCGTGCCGATCATGCCGAAGGCCTGCTGGCCGTCGATCATCATGGAGGTGGCCGGATCCATCGCCTTGCCGCTCCGGGTTCAGCCGATCAGGTGCGGGATGCGCTGGAACAGCGCGATGGTGTAGTCCACCAGCGACGCGAGCAGGAAGCTGCCCAGCGCGAACAGCGAGGCGGTCAGGGCCACGGCCTTGGCGATGAAGGCGATGGTCGGCTCGTTGAGCTGGGTGGCGGCCTGGATGATGCCGACCACCACGCCGACGACGAGCACGGTGACCAGCAGCGGGCCGGCGACCCAGAGTGCGACTTCAAGGCCGCCGCGCAGTTCGGTGAGGGCGAGTTCGGGGGTCATGGGAGGGTAGATGCAAGGAGGATGCCAGTGGGATGTCGGCGCCGCGCCGTTGCTGTGCATGCGACTGCGGTTGCCGTGTGTGTTGCCCTCGACTTCCGCGTTTGACCTTCGTCGCCGGTAAAGCGAGCCGAGCATCGCAGTGGCGGTGGGGGACGGCCCACAACTCGCTCCGCTCAGACATGTGGGCCTCTACGCCCCCACCGACGCGAGAAGCGCAGGGTACCGGCCG
>JAGHZW010000163.1:29303-51602 GCA_017745195.1 Pseudoxanthomonas sp.
AGAAAAGTAACCAAAAGAAAGCACAACCGGGACGCGATCCGGCCGGCTGCGCCGGCCGGTTCCCTGTGCTCCTCGGCAGACGGGGCACGCTGCCCAAACTCGCTTCGCTCAGACAAGGGCAGCTCTTCGGCCCCGCCTGCCTGCGGTGCTCGGCTCGCTTTACCGGTGGGCAGGTCAAGAGCGGAACGGCAACGGCAACGCGGTGGTGTCAGACTCCGTTGAAGCTTGCCGCAAGCGTGCCCACCGTCAGCACCCAGCCGTCGACCAGCACGAACAGCAGGATCTTGAACGGCGCCGAGATCAGCATCGGCGACAGCATCATCATGCCCATCGACATCAGCACGCTGGCCACCACCAGGTCGATGATCACGAACGGGATGAAGATCAGGAAGCCGATCTCGAAGGCGGTCTTCAGCTCGGAGGTCACGAACGAGGCGACCAGCACCGGGAACGGCACGTCGTCCGGGCCGGCGTAGGTGCCATGCCCGGAGAGGCCGGCGAAGGTCATCAGGTCGGTTTCGCGCACTTGGGCGAGCATGAAGCCGCGCAGCGGCGCGGTGCCCAGGTCCCAGGCGGTGCGGAAGTCGATGTCGCCGTTGAGGTATGGCGCGAAGCCGCCGTCCCAGGCCTTCTGCCAGACCGGCATCATGATCATCGCGGTCAGGAACAAGGCCAGGCCGACCAGGATCTGGTTGGACGGGGTCTGCCCGGTGCCCAGCGCCTGGCGCAGCAGGGCCAGCACGATCACGATCCGGGTGAAGGCGGTCATCACCAGCAGCAGCGACGGCAGCAGGGTGATCGCCGTCATCAGCAGCAGGGTCTGCAGCGGCACGCTCACCGGCGCGTCGCCGATGCGACCCACGGTCAGGTTCGGCAGCGCCGGCAGCTGCGGCGCGCCGGCGGGCGCGGCCAGGGCGAGCATCGGCGCGCAGACGAGCAGCAACGCCACGAGGAGCAGGAGCAGGGAACGGCGCGACATGTCAGGGGTCCTTGCGCAGCCGCTGCGACAGCAACTGGGCGAAGTTGGGGAGTTCTTTCAGGCTGGGCAGCTTTGGCGCCTCGGCCGGCGGCAGCGGCTGCGGCAGTTCGTACAGGCGGCAGATGCCCGAAGGGGTGACGCCGAGCAGCAGCTGCTGGCCGCCGACCTCGACCACCACCGCGCGTTCCTTGGCGCCCAGCTGCAGGCTGGCGACCACGCGCAGGCCATCGGCCGGGCGGAAGCCGGCGCCGGGCAGGCGCCGCAGCAGCCAGGCCAGGCCGAGGATCAGGCCCAGCACCAGCAGCAGGGCCATGAACGCGCCGAACAGGCCGGGCGTGGCGGGCGCCTGCGCCGCCGGTGCCGCCACGCGCGTGGCGGCCGGAGCCGCCGCGGCCAGGACGGCGAGGGTGGCCACCATGCTGCTCAACGCAGTCTCCGGATCCGCTCGCTGGGGCTGACCACGTCGGTCAGGCGCACGCCGAAGCGGTCGTTGATCACCACCACCTCGCCATGCGCGATCAGGGTGCCGTTGACGTACACGTCCAGCGGTTCGCCGGCGCCGCGCTCGAGCTCGATCACCGAGCCCTGGTTGAGCTGCAGCAGGTTGCGGATCGGCATGCGTGCGCGGCCGACTTCCAGCGACAGGGTCACCGGCACGTCGAGGATCACGTCCAGGTTCAGGTCGCGTGCGTCGAGTGCCGCGTCGGACTGCAGCGCGTCGAACTGCGCCAGGCTCGCGCCGGACTCTTGGTTGGCATTCATGCGGGGCTTTCCTCGGTAATGGCGGTGGTGCGCGGCGCCGGTGCGCCGGGTGGGCGGGTCTGGACGATCTTCACCGCGTTGCGGCCGTTGGCCAGGCCGAACTCGCCGGTGAACACCGGGATGTCCTCGACGCAGACCGGCACGCTGGGCGGCAGCTCGATGGGCAGGATGTCGCCGACCTTGAGCCGGGTCAGCTGGCGCAGGTCGATGCGCTTGCGCGCCAGCACGCTGGAGACGGTGACCTCGGCCAGCAGCAGCTGTTCGCGCAGGGTCGTGTTCCAGCTCTCGTCGCGGTCGATGCGGTCGCTCTGGATGCCGGCGTCGAGCAGCTCGCGGATCGGCTCGAGCATGGAATAGGGCAGGGTCACGTGGATCTCGCCACCGCCGCCCTCGAGCTCGACGTGGAAGCGGCTGACCACCACGTACTCGCGCGGGGTGACGATGTTGGCGAAGTGCGGGTTGATCTCGGAGTTGATGTACTCGAACTCCACGTCCATTACCGGCGCCCAGGCCTCGACCAGGTCGGCGAAGGTCTGCTTGAGCAGCAGCTGGATCACCCGCATCTCGGTCGGGGTGAACTCGCGGCCCTCGATGCGCGTGGGGTAGCGGCCGTCGCCGCCGAAGAAGTTGTCCACCACGGTGAACACCAGCTTCGGTTCGAACACGATCAGGCCCATGCCGCGCAGCGGCTTGAAGCGGACCAGGTTGAGGTTGGTCGGCACGTACAGCGAATGCATGTAGTCGCCGAACTTGACCAGGTCGATGCCGCGCACCGACAGGTCGGCCGAACGCCGGATCAGGTTGAACAGGCCGATCCGCCACAGCCGCACGAAGCGCTCGTTGACCATTTCCAGGGTCGGCATCCGGCCGCGGATGATCCGGTCCTGGCTGGCGAAGTCGTAGGTGCGCGCAACGCCGGGATCGGCCGGCTCCGGCTCGGTGCTGACCGCGCCGGAGTCCACGCCGTGCAGCAGCGCGTCGATCTCGTCCTGTGACAGCAGGTCGTTGATGCTCATGGGCGCGGGCCGCTCCGGTTACTGGGTCACGAAGCTGGTGAACAGCAGGTCTTCCACGCCCGGCTGGCCGGTTTCGGTGCGCATCAGCCTGCGCACCTCGGCCAGCGCCTGCGCCTGCAGCTTTTCCTTGCCGGCGCGATCGGCAATCCCGCGTGCGTCCTGCTGGGCGAGCAGCATCAGCAGGCGGGCGCGGATCGCCGGCGAGTGCCGTTCCAGGTCGGCCAGCGCGACCGGGTCGCGGGTCATCAGCTGGATTTCGACCTGCAGGTATTGCGGGCCGCCGTCGGCGCCGTTGAGGTTGACCACGAACGGCGGCTCCAGCGCCAGGTACTGGGCGGGCGCAGGCAGCTTGGGCTTGGCGGCTTCGGCGGCGGCGTGCTCGGCCTCGGCGGCCTGGCGCGAGCTCCAGTACCAGCCGCCACCGGCGCCGGCGGCGGCCAGTACCGCCACCACGCTGACGATCAGCGGCAGCTTGCTGCCGCCCTTGGCCGGGGCGGTGGCGCTCTTCTGGGGCTGGTTACGGACGTTCTTGTCGGCAGCGGCGGCCACGCGTCGATCTCCTGGAGGGTGCCCTGCTCAGGATGCAAGCGCCATGCCGCGGCCGCGGCGGGGATTTGACGGCTCAGGCGTAGGCGTCGAGCAGGCCGCGCGCGACCAGCCGCGGCGCGGCCGGCATGCCGGCCTCGCCATTGCCATCACCGGACCCGGATCCGCCGGCTGTCGCGCCACGCCGGCTCTCGCTGCCGCCCTCCTGGCGCGACTGCTGGCCGACCCCGGCATGGGCGAGCTGGAAGCCGTTCTGGCCGAGCATTTCGCGCAGCCGTGGCAGGCCGTTTTCCAGCGCCTGGCGCACTTCCGGCTGCGCGCTGCTGAAGTCGGCGCTGATCCGGTCGCCGTCCAGCTGGAGGCGGATCTCGACCGGACCCAGGTCCTGCGGCGAAATGCGGATGTGGGCGTGGCCGATCTTCTGTTCGGCGAGCCATTGCACGTGGGTGCCGACGTCGTCGGCGAATGCCTCCCCGTGCAGCTGCGGCACCGGGGCGTGTGGCGCCGACAGCGCCGGCGCGGCGGCCGGCGACGTCGTGGTGGCCTGCGGCAGGACGAACGGCGTGGCGGTCGCGGCCGGGTCGGTGGTCGCGGGGATCGACGCCATGTCGATGCGGCCGCCGTCGGCGGCCTTCGACAGGTCGGCGATGGCCTCGGCCGGTTGCGTGGCGCCCGCCGTCGCGGTGGTGTTCGCTGCGATGCCGGTCTGCGCGCTTGCCGGTGCCGTCGCGGTGCCGGCGTTGGCCGCCGTGCCGGCCTGGAACGGCAGCGCGGCATTGCCGGCGGCCGCGGGATTGCTGCCTGAGGTAGGCGCGAGCGGAGCAGGCGTGGTCGCCACGGGTGGCGGGGGCACGGCCAGCGCGGCCGGATCCAGCAGGCTGGCCAGGCCGGGCGGCGGCCAGCCGCTGTCGACGCTCGTCTTCGTCTCCGGTTTTTCGGTTGCCGTTTCGGTGTCCGCTGCCGGCGCCGCATCCGCGGACGCCTTCCCGTCGTCGGCCTCCGATGCCGGCGCACGGCTCGAGGCCTGCGACTTGCCGGCATCGTCGCGCGCCGGCGCGTCGACGCGCCGGGTGGAGGAATCCGCGTCCTGCGGCGAGGTGCCGGCGGTTTGCGTCGAGGCAGCGCGGGTCCCGCCCTGCAGTACGCGGGCGAAGCTGTCGTCGCCCTCGCTGCCGGCAGTGGAGGCGGAGCCGGCACCGGCCTGCGACGGGGCCGGCGACGACGCGCCGATGGCGGTCAGGCTCAACGCGGTTCTCCTTCTTCGCTGCCGGCCTGCTGCGCGGCGCGCGCGCGGCGCGCACCGAGGTCGTCCATCTCGCGCTGGCTGCGGCGTTCGTCGACCTTGCGTTCCTGCGCGCGGTAGCTGGCGGCGAGCTGTTCGAGCACCTGCTTGTCGCGGCTGGCCAGCAGCAGGCGGGCGCGCTCGGCCTCGACGGTCTCGCGGCTGTGGTCGACGTTGCGGCTCTGCTGTTCCACCGCGCTTTCCAGGCGGTCGAGGAAGGCGCGACGGTTGGCCAGCTGCGCAGGGCTGATCGCCGCCATCTGGCTCGAGGCGTATTCGTCGGCGTAGCGCCGCAGTTCGGCCAGCCGCGATTCCTGCACCGCGTGCGCCCGCTGGCGCTCGGCCAGGTCCTGGGCCACGGCGTCCTCGTGCTCCTGCGCGCGGCGCAGCAGCGGGTCGATGCGTCGGGACTGCATCATGCGGCGTTCTCCTTGGCGTACAGCAGGTGCTCCAGCGCGTTGCGGCTGTGGTGCAGGTCGGCGGCGTGGGCGACGTCCTGGCCGAGGAACTCGACGATCTCCGGCCAGCGCTCCAGCGCCTCGTCCACGACCGGATCGTTGCCGCGCTGGTAGGCGCCGATCGCGATCAGGTCGCGGTTGGTGTTGTAGGCGGCGACCAGGCGCTTGAGCGCGCGGATCCGCGCGCGCCAGGTGTCGTCGGCGATGTCCTGGACCACGCGGCTGACCGAGGATTCCACGTCGATCGCCGGATACAGGCCGGCGTCGGCGATCCGCCGCGACAGCAGGATGTGGCCGTCGAGGATCGCGCGCGCCGCGTCGGCGATCGGGTCCTGCGGGTCGTCGCCTTCGGTCAGCACGGTGTAGAAGGCGGTGATCGAGCCACGGCCGGCCGCGCCATTGCCGGCGCGCTCGACCAGGGCCGGCAGCTTGGCGAACACCGACGGCGGATAGCCGCGCGTGGTCGGCGGCTCGCCCACCGACAGGCCGATCTCGCGCTGGGCCTGGGCGAAGCGGGTCAGTGAATCCATCAGCAGCAGGACATTGAGGCCCTGGTCGCGGAACCACTCGGCGATGGCGGTGGCGCGGTAGGCGCCGTGCAGGCGCGCCAGCGGCGGCCGGTCGGCGGGCGCGGCGACCACGACCGCGCGGCGCAGGCCTTCCTCGCCAAGAGTCGTCTCGACGAAGTCGCGCACTTCGCGGCCGCGCTCGCCGATCAGGCCCACGACAATGACGTCGGCCGAGGTGAAGCGGGTCATCATCCCGAGCAGGGTCGACTTGCCCACGCCCGAGCCGGCGAACAGGCCCACGCGCTGGCCGCGGCCGATCGGCAGCAGCGCGTTGATCGCGCGCACGCCCACGTCCAGCGGCGTGGTGATCGGCTCGCGGGCCAACGGGTTGATCGACACGCCGGCCATGCCGACGTTGCCTTCGGCGCGGATCGGGCCACGTCCGTCCAGCGGCACGCCGTCCGAATCGATCACCCGACCGAGCAGGCCTTCGCCCACTTCCACGCCGCCGCGGCGGTGCAGCGGCACCACCCGCGCGTTCGGCAGCAGGCCGTGCAGTTCGGCGCTGGGCATCAGCGAGGTGCGCTCGCCGGCGAAGCCGACCACTTCGGCCTCGACCCAGCCGCCGCCGGCGACCTCGACCTTGCAGGTCGCGCCCATCGGCGCTTCGCAGCCGATCGCTTCCAGGGTCAGGCCGACCGCGCGGCGCAGGATGCCTTCGCGGATCAGCCCGCGCCCGGCCGACAGGTCCGGGCTGATCGCGTCCAGCCGCGTGGCCAGGCGCAGGTTGCGCGCGGCCAGCCAGTCGGCGGGTATCGCTCCCGGAAGGGCAGGTGCGTGGCCGGGTGCGGGAGGCGGGGTCATGCGCCGGCCCCGGCCTTGCGGATCACGGTTTCCAGCGCGCCGCGCAGGCGCGCCTCGAGGGTGCCGTCGATGCGCACGCTCTCCGCGTGCACGCGCAGGTCGCCGCGACCCAGCATCGGATCGGGCACCAGCCGTGCGCCGCTGACCAGCGCCAGCAGCGGCGCGAGCGACTGGATGTCGTCGGGATGCAGGCGCACTTCGACTTCGCGGCTGGCGCCGCCGACCGCATCCAGCGCCTCGCCGACCAGATCCGAGAGCAGCACCGGGTCGGCGTCGTAGGCGCGGCCGACCAGGCTGCCGGCGATGCGTACCGCCAGTTCGCCCAGCGCTGCGGTGACTTCGTCCTCGAGACGGGCGAGGGGGCGCGAGAAATTGTCGAGGATGCCTTCGATCTGCGCGGTCAGCCGGCGCACTTCGGCCTGGCCTTGGGCGAAGCCTTCCTGGTGGCCCTGGGCCAGCCCGGCCTCGTAGCCGTCGCGGCGCGCGGCCTCCTCGATGGCCTGGATCTCCTCCAGGCTCGGCGGGCGCGGCAGCGGCATGTCGACCGGCATGTCGACCGCTGCCGGCGGCGCCGCGTCCAGGTCCGGAGCCAGCCAGCGGACCACGGTGGCGCTCGCGCCGGCACTCATACCAGTTCCTCGCTGCCGCCGCCGCCGAGGGTGACCGCGCCTTCGTCGGCCAGTCGCCTGACGATCGTGAGGATTTCCTTCTGCGCCGCTTCCACGTCGGACAGACGCACCGGACCGCGCGCCTCCATGTCCTCGAGCAGGATCTCGGCGGCGCGCTGCGACATGTTGCGGGTGATCTTCTCGCGCACCTTGGTGTCGGCGCCGCGCAATGCGATGCCGAGGCGCTCGCCGGATACCTCGCGCAGCAGGGTCTGCAGTTCGCGGTCTTCGAGTTCGACCAGGTCGTCGAACACGAACATCAGGTCCTGGATCCGCTGGCACAGTTCCTGGTCGACCTGCGAGATCGCGCCGAGGATCGACTGGTCCTGGCCGGTCTCGAGGAAGTTGAGGATGTTGGCCGCGACCTTGACCCCGCCGATGTTGGACGACTTCAGGTTCTGGTTGCCCGAGAACTGCCGCTCCATGATCTCGTTGAGTTCGTTGAGCGCGTTGGGCGGGATGCCGTCGAGGGTGGCGATGCGCAGCAGCACGTCGGCGCGGGTGCGCTCGGGCAGCAGCTTGAGCGTGTCGGCGGCGTGGTCGCTGTCCAGGTGCGAGAGCACGATGGCGATGATCTGCGGGTGCTCGTTGCGGACCAGGTCGGCGATGGCGCGCGAGTCCATCCACTTCAGCGTGTCCAGGCCGGTCGTGTTGCGGCCGAGCAGGATCCGGTCGATCAGGCTGCCGGCCTTGTCCGCGCCCAGCGCCTGGATCAGCACGTTGCGGATGTAGTCGTCGGCACCCACGCCCAGCGAGGTCTGCCGGTCCAGGGCGCCGTCGAAGTCGTCCATCACCCGCAGCACCTGCTCGCGGGTGACGCCACTCATCGTGGCCATGGCCATGCCCAGCTTCTGCACTTCCTTGGCGCCCATGTGCTTGAGCACCTCGGCCGCGTCGGACTCGCCGAGCGAGAGCAGCAGCACCGCGGCGCGCTGGACGCCGTTCAGTTCGTCATTAGGCTGCTTCTTCATTGCCCAACCAGTCCTTCACCACCTGGGCGACCCGCTTGGAGTCGGTCTTGACCGCTTCGCGCGCGTTGCGCAGGCGGTCCTCGTAGGCATCGGATGCCAGCGCCATCGGCGCGTGCACGCGCCCGGCGCCGATCTGCGCAGTGTCGGCGGCCAGTTCCGGCAGGTCGTCCTCGACCAGCGAGACCTCGGCGGTCTGCTCGGCAGTATCGTGGCGCGCCTTGGCCTTCGGTGCGGGGCCAGCGATCTGGCGCAGCGCCGGGCGCAGCACGCCGAACAGCAGCGCCAGCACGACCATCGCGCCGAGCAGCAGGCGGGCGATATCGCGCACGCGCGGGTCCTCCCACCACTTCGGCGGTTCGACCGCGTCACCGTCCTCGCGCACGAAGGCGGCGTTGACCACCGAGACCACGTCGCCGCGGGCCGCATCGAAGCCCACCGCCTGGCGGACCAGGTCCTCGACCCGCTTGAGTTCGTCCGCGCTCAACGCCTGCAGCGCCGGCTTGCCGTCCTTGCCGGTGCGCGGCACGTGGTCGACCAGCACCGCGGTGGTGATCCGGCGGATCCGGCCGGCCGGCTGGCGGGTGTGCTGCAGGGTGCGGTCCAGCTCGAAGTTGCGGGTCGCGCTGCGCGAGGTTTCGCTCGGCGTGGCCGCTGCCGTCGGCGCGGCACCGGCGGCCGCCGGTGCCGGCATGCCGTTGGCCTGCTGCGCGGCTACCGCACCCGGCGGGGTGTTGCTGGTCGCACCGGGAATGCCCTGCGGGCCTTCGGCGCTGCTGCTGTTCTCGCTGACCTGTTCGCTGCGCAGCTTGGCCGGCTCGCCGTTGAACAGCTCGCGCGCCTCCTCGGTCACCGAGAAGTCCATGTCCACGGTGACCTCGGCATTGACCCGGCCAGGGCCGGTCAGCGGTTCGAGCAGTTCGCGGATGCGCTGGTTGTAGGAGGTTTCCTGGCGACGTACCTGTTCGAACTGGGCCGCGCTCAGCGCCGACTCGCTGTCGGCGCCGGCGCTGCTGAGCAGGCGGCCGTTCTGGTCGACGACGGTGACCCGCTCGGGCGCCAGGTCGGGAATGGACGAGGCGACCAGGTGGACGATGGCGTCGACCTGGTTGCGTTCGAGCAGCGCGCCCGAGCGCAGCTCCAGCACCACCGAGGCGCTGGCGGCTTCGCGCTGGCGGGTGAATGCCGACGGCTTGGGGATGGCCAGGTGCACGCGCGCATCGCGGACCGGACGCAGGGTGGCGATGGTGCGGACCAGCTCGGTCTCCAGCGCGTGCTGGTAGCGGGCGTTCTCGACGAACTGGCTGACGCCGAAGCCCGGGTCGCGCTCCATCAGCTCGAAGCCGAGGCGGCCGTTGTCGGTGAGGCCCGAACCGGCCAGCTTCAGCCGCGCGTCGTGCAGGCTGGCCTCGGGCACGGAGATCGCGCCGGTGGCCTGGTCGAGCTTGAACGGGATCTGCGCGGCGCGCAGCAGGTCGGCGGCTTCGGCGGTGGCCTTCTCGTCCAACCCGGTGTACAGCGGGCTGTATTCGGGCTTCTGCGACCAGAAGAACATGTACAGGCCGGCGGCCACCGCCAGCGTGATCGCCAGCAGGGTGCCGGCCTTGCGACCCAACTGCATCTCCTGCAGCTTGACCACGGCCGAGGCGGCCTTCTCGGCCGCCTGTTCGCGGTTGAACGATTCCTTGGTGATCGACAGCGCCATCGCGATCGTGTCCCTGCGGTCAGAGCGGCATGTTCATGACATCCTGGTACGCCTGTACCAGACGGTTGCGTACTTCCACGGTGGCGCGGAACGCCACCTGCGACTGCTGCGAGGCGACCATCACCCGCGCCAGGTCGGCGCCGGGTTCGCCCAGTTCGAAGGCGCGCTGCAAGGCGCCGGCCTTCTCCTGCGCCGCGTTGACCCCGCCGATCGCACCGCGCAGGGTCTCGCTGAAGCTCGGGCCGCTGGTCGCGCCGGCCTGGCCGGGGGCCTGCACGCCGCCGATCAGGCCCTGGATCGCGTCGCTGCGCGCCACGTCGCCGCCAACCCGCGAGGCCTGTCCCAGCTGGTTCTGGTAGGCGCGGATCTGCGACAGGACGGAGCTGATCGAATCGGTCATGGGACCCCCGGGCGGTGCACGCCGCAGTCAATGCAAGCGGCGTGCCGGAAGCGTCGCCGGCAATCCGGCGCGGGCGTCGGGGATCGAAGTAAGGAGGCCAGTGGCCCGGCGCGACGAGGCCTCAGTCCGGAAGCCAGGCCCGGCGCCAGGCGTCGAGCGCCGCACCCTGGAGCATCCAGTCGCGATGCACCGCCTCGCGCAGGGCCTTGCCGGCGGCCACGCTGGCCGGGCGGTCGGCCAGGTGCATGCGGATCGCCTCGACCCAGTCGCGGTGGCGGTTGCGCACCCGCGTGGCCGGCAGCTCGCCGCGATAGGGCTCCAGGTCGCTGCACACGACCGGGACCCCGCAGGCGCCGTACTCGAGCAGGCGCAGGTTGCTCTTGCAGGTGTTGAACGGGTGGTCTTCCAGCGGCGCCAGCGCCAGGTCCAGGCCGAGCGCGGCGAGCACGCGCGGGTACTGGCCGATCGGCACGCCGGGATGGAACTCGGCCACGTACGGGCGCAGCCGCTCCGGGCACAGGCCGAAGAACACCCAGTCGACCTCGCCGGCCAGCGTGCGCACCACGTCGGCGACCAGCGCCAGGTCGCCGTCGTGGCTGATCCCGCCAGCCCAGCCGACCCGCGGCTTCGCGCCGGGCTTGCGCGCCGGCGGCGCGGGCAGGCCGGTCCATGCGCGCGGATCGAGCCGGTTCTCCGCGACGCGGGTGTCGGCATGCCAGCCGCGGCAGGCGTCGGCCAAGGCCGGGGTGGAGACCACGAAGCGGTCGGCGTGGGCCAGTCCTCGGCGCAACCGCGCGGCGACGTCGCGCGGCATGTGCCGGCGATGGAGGTTGCGCGACGGCAGGTCCGGCAGCCAGTCATCTAGTTCGTAGACCTTGAACGCCGGCGAGAAACGCTGCAGGCGCGACATCCGCGCGATGTCCGCATCGCCGACGCGGCGCTGCATCACGATCGCGTCGGGGGCGAAGCGTTCGACCTCGACGATGTCGAGCGCGCGCGCCGACGCCGCGCCCTCGACCATGCCTGCCGCGTGCAGCGCGGCGAACGGCTGCAGCACGCGGTAGTGGCCGCTGCCGTGACCGTCGCTGGGCTGGGCCAGCACGCGCGGCAGCGGGCGGCCGGGCAGGGGATGCCAGGACAGCGCGCTTTCGTCGAGCTCGAAGCCGCCGGGCACGTCCAGGCGCAGGTTCGGGTTGTAGGCCGGGTCGCGGGCCATGGCCGGCAGCCAGCGCTGGTGCAGCGCATCCCGCGCCGACGCATCCACGGGCGTGTCCTCGACCACATGCAGCAGCAGCGCGTCGGGCGTCCACACGGTGAGGCGGCCGGCGGCGCCGGCGCGCAGGCACAGGTCGACATCGCCACCGTGGTCGGGAAAGGCATCGGCATCGAAGCCGCCGAGGGCGTCGAACACCTCGCGCCCGACCAGCAGGCAGCTGGCGGAGACCGCGGCGTAATCCTGCGCGACCTGCAGCCGGCCCATGTAGCCGCCCGCATCCATCGGCCGGCCGGCGAACACGCGTCCGTCGCCGGCGTGGAGGCCGGGCACCAGCCCGGCATGGGTGATGGTGCCGTCGGCGGACACGGTCTTCGCACCGACGATGCCCACTTCCGGGCGCTGGCCGTGGTTGAGCAGGGCATGCAGCCACTGCGCATCCAGCACGGCCGCGTCGGCATCGAGGAACAGCACGAAGCCGCCGGCCGCCGATTGCGCGGCCAGGTTGCGGGCCGCGGCGGGCGAGGTGCCGGCGCCGGCGTCGACCACGCGTACGCGACCGCCGGCGAGCGGAGGCACCTGGTCCATCCACTGGCGCAGCGCAGGCGGTGCGCCGCGGTCGACCAGCAGCAGTTCGTAGTGCGGCCAGGCGGTGTGCTCCAGCACCGACAGCACGCAGCGCTCCAGCGGCGCCAGCGCGTCGCCGGCCAGCACGATGATCGACACCGGCGGCTGCGCCTCGTGGCCGTAGTCGATGCGGTGCAGGCCGGGACCGGCGCTGGCCACCGTCGCGGCGGCGTAGCCGCGCTCGTGCAGGTGGCGGGCGATCGCAGCGCGCTGCGCGGCCTCGGCCAGGCGCGGCGGTGCGCCGGCGAGCAGCGGTTCGGGCAGGTGGCCGAAGCTGGAAATCCCGTGCTGCAGGACCAGGCGCAGGATCAGGTCCAGCTCGACCGCGCCCTCGTGCGCCGGATCGAAACCGCCGGCATCGAGCACGGCCTGGCGGCGGAAGATCCAGTGCCCGGCCATCGCCGACGGATTGCCGAGCAGCAGGTCGAGGTTGAAGTCCGGCCGCACCACCGGCGCGATGTTGCCGTCGTCGTCGCGGTACCACTCGTCGGCGTAGAGCGCCTGCAGGTCACCGGCGAGGGCCAGTTCCGGCAGCAGGCGCAGCAGGCCGCTGCCGGTGAACGTCGTGCCGGCCTCGACCAGCAGCAGCCAGTCCACGTCCCAGCCGGCGAGCGCATCGTTGAGCGAGGCGGCGGTGGCGTCCGCGTTCCAGGGCACCGGCTGCGCGGATATCGCGGCGTCCGCGGGCAGCGCCGCATCACCGGCGACGCGGAGCTCGATCCGCGCCTGCGACGGCGCGTTGGCGGCCAGGCTCGACAGCGTGGCATCGAGTCCTGCGGGCGCGCGCGCATCGGGCACGACCAGCACGCCCAGCGACGGCATCGCCGGGAGTTGTGCGAGCTGGGCCCCGAACAGCGGCCGCTGCGCCGCGGTGAGGCGGCGCTGGGCCTGCCAGTCGTGCTTGTGCCAGTGGGCCAGGCCGGTGGCATGCGCGTCTTCCAGCGCCTGCACCAGGTCCAGCGGCGCGGCGGGCGCGGACCGGTCGAGCGGGGCTGCCGCGACCAGCCGCGTGTCGCGATCGCCGCGATACCAGCCCAGCGCGCGGATGCCGTTGCGGAACGCCTCGTGGCCGGGATTGCCGACGCCGGGGCGGTCGCGGCCGATCTGGCTGAACTGCTGGCGCGAGACGCGGAAGTCGACCAGCGCCGCACCCAGCATCGCCGCCGGACCATGGCGCAGCAGCTTGGCGTACAGGGCCAGGTCGGCGACCCAGGTGACCCGGACTCCGTCCAGCACCGGCAGGTCGTCGCCCATCGCCAGCAGCGGCGCGCGCCGGCACATCACCGCACTCGGTTCGCCGAGGAAGTTGAGGGTGCGGTCGGCCAGGAAGTCGACCAGGTCGTGGCCGTCGAGCAGCAGGTCGCGGCGCGGGAACGCGCTGGCCGGCGTGTCCGGCAGCTGCGCGCCGGTTTCGTCGACCAGCCGCCGCCGCGCGGTGGCCAGCACCGCTTCGGGCGCGCGGGCGAACGCGTCGACCAGCGCGGCGATGCAGCCGTCGTGGAGCACGTCGTCGTCGTGAAGGAACTTGATGTACTCGCCCGATGCCAGCGCGATCGCGCGTGCGGTGCTGCGCGTTTCCCACAGCCGCGCGGGATTGCGCGAGTAGTGCACCGGAAAGCCGGCGGTTGCCGCGAATGCCTCGACCAGGGCCTGGACCCTGCCGTCGCGCGAATCGTCGCAGACCACCAGTTCCAGCGGCCGGTGGGTCTGCCGGCGCACGCTTTCCAGCGCCTGCGCCAGCCAGGTGGACTTGTAGGCCGGCATCACCACGCTGACCAGCGGGGCGGTGGCCGGCGCCCGGCTGCCGTCGCTCATCGTCCGCTCCGCGCGGCCACGGCCTGGCGCAGGCGTTCGACCAGCCGCCGCGAATTGCCACTGTCGTCATGCTGGAAGAACATCCGCCGCACCGTGCAGTAGCGCTCGTCGGGATGGTGGGCGGGCCGCGACAGCGCCGCGTCCAGCGCCACCAGCAGCGCCTCGAAGTCGATGGCCACCGGGCCGGGAAAGGCCAGTTCCATGTCGTAGAGCAGGCCGTTCTGGCGGTCGCGGTAGTGGTCGATATCCCAGGCGAAACTCACCACCGGCAGTTCCAGGTACAGCGCGTCGATATAGACCGAGGAGTAGTCGGTGATTACCGCGGCGCTCTCGCGCAGGATCGGCGCGATCTCGTGGAAGGCGTCGTGTTCCAGTTCGAAGATGCGACCGTCGAGGTGGCGGGCGCGGTCGAACGGGGACGGCGCATTGGCCAGGTAATGCCCGCGCACGCCGAGCACCGCATCGTGGCGGACCAGCAGCCGCTTCAGCCGCTGCACCTCGGTATCGCTGAAGCGGTAGCCGCGGTCGCGGGCGACGCTGGCGTCGCGGTAGGTCGGTGCGTAGAGGACCAGGCGGCGGCCGTCGCGCAGGGTGCGCACGCGCAGCAGTTCGACGCGCAGCCCCGCCGGCAGCGCGGCCTCGTCCATGCGCAGGAAGTCGTTGCGCGGCAGGCCGGTCACCCAGACCCGGGTGGGCGGCAGCGGATGGAAGATCGCCGCCATCGCATGCGCGTCGACCGCCGAGGAGGCGACCAGGCCGTCGTAGTGGCGACGCTCGCGGCGGCGGAAGCGGTTGCGGTCGCCGTGCCGGCGCTGCTCCGGGTTGGCCAGTGCGAACAGCCGTTTGAGCGGGATCCCGTGCCACAGGTTGACCACCACGCGCCGGTGCAGCCACGGGCGCGGCGCGGAGAAGCCGCCGCCCCGCCACGCCATCGCCATGTCCATGCTGGTCGAGTTGGTCAGCAGCAGCACGCCGCAGCGGGCCAGCGCCCACAGCCCGGCGGGCGTGTCCAGGTCCAGCACGCGGGTGCCGGGCGACTCCTCCAGGCCTGGCGGGCGCTGGCCGCCGCGGACGAAGACCAGTCGTCGGATCGAAGGATCGTCCTTGACCTGCTCGTAGACCGCGCGCGCGTTCTCGATGAACTGGCCCGGCTTGAGCGGGTGGACGAAGAACGCCCAGCGGTCCATCCGCTTGGGCAGCAGCAGGTCGAGCACGCGCCACAGCGCCAGCAGCGGCACGCCCAGCCAGGCATGCACGATCCGCCGCTGCGGCAGCGGCAGGCGGGCACGCGCCGCGGTCACGCCGCGCGGACCCTCGCCGGTGCGGTGACCAGGCCGCAGATCCGCTCCACGTCCGCGTCGGCCAGGTCCGGATGGATCGGCAGGCACAGCACGCGGCGCGCGGCGGCGCTGGCCACCGGCAGGTTCTCGGCGGCGGCCGAGGGCAGGCCGCGGTACATCGGGAACTCGCTGATCAGCGGGTAGAAATAGCGGCGCACCAGGATCTGGTTGTCGCGCATCAGCTGGTACAGCTCGTCGCGCTGCAGCGGGAACTCGTCGCCGACCATCACCGGGAAGTAGGCGAAGTTGCCGGTGACGCCGGCGGCCGGGCGCAGGCAGCGCAGGCCCGGGGTGCCGGCGAGCAGGCGCCGGTACAGCGCGTCGATCTCCGCACGCCGGGCCAGGGCACGGTCGATGTGCTTGAGCTGGAGCAGGCCGAATGCGGCGCAGACCTCGTTCATCTTGCCGTTGATGCCCGGCGCGACCACCGTGGTCTCGTTGACGAAGCCGAAGTTCTTCAGGTGGTCGATGCGCTGCTTGGTGCGCGCATCCGGGCAGATGATCGCGCCGCCCTCGAAGGTGTTGAACACCTTGGTGGCGTGGAAGCTGAGCACCGACAGGTCGCCATGGCGCAGCACGCTGCCGCGGCCATCGCTGACGCCGAAGGCATGGGCGGCGTCGTAGATGACCTTGAGGTTGTAGTTCTCCGCGATCCGGTCGATCCCGTCCACGTCGCAGGGCGTGCCGTAGCAGTGCACCGGCAGGATCGCGGTGGTCTGCGGGGTGATCGCCGCCTCGACCTTGGCCGGGTCCAGGTTGTAGGTGACCGGGTCGACGTCGACGAACACCGGCTTGATCCCGTTCCACAGCAGCGAGTGGGCGGTGGCCACGAACGAGTAGGGCGTGGTGATGACCTCGCCGGTGATGCGCAGCGCCTGCAGCGCGGTGACCAGGGCCAGGGTGCCGTTGGCGAACAGGGCGATGTGCTCGACCCCGAGGTACGCGCACAGCGCCTTCTCCAGCGCCTGGTGCATGCTGCCGCCGTTGGTCAGGATGCGGCTGTCCCAGATCCGTTCCAGGTACGGAACGAATTCCTCCAGTGGCGGCAGCAGCGGGCTGGTGACGGGAATGGGCTTGCTGGGTTTCATCCGGCCCTCCGGGGCGAGGCCGGCACGCAACCGGCATCCCGGTCGATGCAAGCGCCGTGCCGCGCCGGCGCCGGTCAGCTGGCGGTGAGGGCCAGGCCGCCGGCGGCGGCGGAGAGCTGCAGGCGGCCGTGCGCGGCGGCCAGCGGCAGCCGCGACTGCAGGGTCCCGGGCAGCATCGACTGGCCGATCCGGTAACGGCCGCGGATGCCGTCGGCCGTCGTGTAGTGCATCACCACGCCGTGCAGCGCGTCCGCCGCCAGGTCGATGCCGTCCAGGTCCAGCTCGTAGCGCCAGCGGTGCCGGTCCACCTGGCCGGTCGCCTGGAACGGGATGCTGCCCGCGCCATGGATCGAATGCAGCTCGAACGCCACCTCGCAGCGGGCCATGACCGTGTCGTGCAGGTGCAGGGTCAGGGCCAGCCGCGATCCCTGCACGGCCAGGTCATGGACCTGGAAGAAGCCGACGTTGGGGAAGTCCAGGCGCATGACCTCGCGCGGCACCGGCACTTCCGGGTTGTCCAGGAACGGCTGCTTCCAGTAGCACGCGCCATCGATCTCGGCGATCCAGCCGCGATCGGCGCTGACCCCGAGCAGGAAGCACAGCGCCTCGACTTCGCCGCGGCGGATCAGCTCCAGGTACAGGCAGCGGCGCGCGCCCAGCGAGCGCCAGTCCAGGTCGCCGTAGAGCGCGATCAGCTCCTGCATCGAAGCGATGAACGCCTGCCGCAGCGACGGCGAGCCGACGATGCCGGGTGCCGCGAACAGGGCACGCTGCAGGTTGGCCACGGCGATTTCCCGGCGGTACTGCCCGGCGCCGGCGATGCCGTCGAAGTCGTGCCACTCGATCACCATCGAGCGGATCCGATCGATGAAGTTGGCGGCCTGGCGGACGTTCTGCGAGATCGACTTCTCCGCGTCGCCGTCGCGGCTGCGCCAGAGGTAGACCAGGTCCGGGATGATCGCGGTGCGGCGGCTGTGCCAGTAGGCGCGGTGGACGAACGGCCGGTCCGCGTAGAGCAGCCCCGGCACCATCCCGAGCGCATGTTCGCGCAGGAACGCGGTCCGGAAGACCTTGTTCCAGTAGAAGCAGTCGTGGATGACGTCCGGGAACTGTTCGACCGAATCGAACACCTGCCGCCGCGACCAGACGTAGGGCTCGTAGAGGAAGGCCACCGCCGAAATCCCGGTCGGGGTCAGCCGCGCGGCCCGGCCGATGGCGATGTCGGCATCGTGCCCGAGCATCTGTTCCATCAGCAGGCGATAGCCGGACGGGGTGACCACGTCGTCGGAATCGACCAGGGCCACGTATTCGCCGCGGGCCAGCGCGACGCCGAGGTTGCCCGACACCGCGCCGCCCTCGTTGGGCTTGCTGATGCAGCGGAAGTTGCGATGCGCGGCCTCGTACTCGCGGCAGATCGCCAGGCTGTCGTCGGTGCTGGCGTCGTCGATCGCGATGATCTCGATGTGGCGGTATTCCTGGGCCAGCAGCGAGTCGAAGCATTCGCGCAGGTAGCGGCCGGTGTTGTAGACCAGGACCACGATCGACAGCAGTGGCCCTTGCACGCTGGAAGAGGCCGGGACGGTCATGCGCGAAGGTCCAGCAGCTGTTCCACCGCGTCGACGTCGAACACCGGGATGCCCCGCGCGGCGGCCACGTCGGCGCGTTCGCGGAAGGCGTCATCGATGAAGATCGCCGCCTCGCCAGCAGCGATCGCCGCGCTCTTGGGCGAACCGTCGCGCAGGTGGACGATGCGCTCGAACAGGCCCGCGCTGACATGGTGGCGGGCGAGGGTGTCCGCGGGCTCGCCGGCGTGGCGGGTCAGCAGCACCACCGGCACCTTGCGTGCGCGCCACTGGTACAGCAGCGCCATCAACACCGGCTCGGGCGCGCCGCGCACCAGCAGGGTGTCGTCCAGGTCCAGGTAGACGCGGGCGTAGTCCAGGCCGGTGCGGTAGCGGTTGCCGAGGGCGCGGTCCAGGACCAGCGGCCAATCCTGGGCCAGCACCGAGAACGGGCGGCCGAGGTAGGCGTACACGGTCAGCAGCGGATAGTTGATCCCGCGCATCCGCGACAGGCCCATCGAGCCGGCGATGCGCGGCGCCACTTCCAGCAGCTTCGGCATGCCCGCCGCGTCCTCGCGGACCTGGAAGAACCACGCGCCCTTGAGCACGAGTTCGTCGGCGATCGCTTGGGCCATCGCCTGCACGGCCGGGTCGGCCGGCGCCGGTTCGGTGCGCACGCTGATCCCCGATTTGATCCGCGCGCGGGTGCGCGCGGCGGCGTGCAGCAGGCGGCCTTCGCCGTCGGAAATGCAGTCGACGGTGTGTTCGGTGCCCGGCAGGTATTCGCTGAACACGTATTCGATGCCGCTGCCGGCGAGCTGGCGATGGCGCGTCGCGTCGTCCACCGGCTCGGCGCCGTGGCTGCCCTGGCCGACCGCCGGCTTGGCGAAGATCGGGTAGGGGGTTTCGCCCGGCGCGCCTGCATCGGCCGGGACGATGCCCAGGTGGCGCAGGCGCGCGTAGGTCAGGTTCTTGTTGCGGCAGGTCGCGGCGGTGTCCGGGTCCGGCACCGCGGCGCGTGCATGCAGCCGATCACCGGCGGCGGCCAGCAGCGGGATCACGCTGTCGTGCGCAGGCAGGACGATGTCGATCGCCCATTCCTCGACCAGCGCGTTCAACGCCTCGACCAGGCCGCCCGAATCGGTGCTCGCCGCGATCTGCCGGTAGCGCGCATAGACGAACTCGCCGTGGTCGGAGACGGACGAAGCGCCATGCAGGCACACGTCCTTGGCATGGCGCAGTGCGGCGTGGATCTCCAGGCCGATCTCCGAGCCGCACGGAAACACCAGCACGTTGAGGCTCACGGCCGGGCCTCCGCGAGCACCGGCTCGACCGGGCTGGCCAGCAGCACCGCTTCCCAGCCGTGGGTGAGCTGGACCCACTTGAAGTTGAAGCGGTACTCCACGCCTGTGGCGGCGATGAAGCGGGGAATGGTCAGGACGTCGTCCCACTTGTGGTACAGGCACAGCGCCAGCATCGGCCGGAAGCGGCGGATCGTCTGCATGGCGCCCTTGAGCGCGGGGATCTCCGAACCCTCGATGTCCATCTTGATCAGGTCGACCCGTTCCAGCCCGTGCCCGGCCACGTAGTCGTCCAGGGTGATGGTGGCGATCCGCTCGCCCGGGCCGTCGCCGGCAGCCACCGAGGTGGCGCCCTGCAGGCGGGCCTGGCGGATCACGACCTCGTCGCCGGAGCGGTCGGACAGGGCCAGGCGGTTGACCTGCACCCGGTCGGCGATGCCGTTGAGCGCGTTGTTGTACGCGAACAGGGCGATGTTCTCGTCCAGCAGTTCGAAGGCGTGCACCTGGCAGTCGCCGCCGGTCTTGGCGCAGAACAGCGCGGCGGTGTCGCCGACGAAGCCGCCGGCATCGATCACCACGTCGCCCGGGCGCACGCGGAAGCCATCGGTCTGGTACTGGTCGTAGAGGATGTCGTGGATGCCCAGCACCCACTCGTACGTGGCCAGGCGGAAGTCGTGGCCCTGCGAACGCAGGTCCTGCAGGGTGTAGCGGCGCCCGTCGACCTCGACCGGCTCGCGCGGCTCGGCCGCGATCCGCGCCGCATCGGCCTGGTAGGCGGCCAGTTCCGCAGCATCGACCCGGTCGATGCCGGCCCAGCGCTTGAGGAACCAGACCAGGAAGCGAGCGCGCTCGGCGGCCGGCAGCTTTTCGTACAGCAGCGAGGAGATCGTGCCGGCGTAGGGCGCGTAGCGGCGCAGCAGGGCCTGCAGCCGTTCGGCTTCGTCGTCCTGCAGCCGGCCGGCGGCCGTCGTCAGGTCGACCAGCAGCGCGGCGGGCGGCGGCGCGGGGCCGAACACCGCGTCGACCACGCGTTCGGCGGCGCGCCCGTCGTTGCGGCTGCAGAAGCGTTCGCGGAACGCGGCATAGCGCTCCGCATGGCGTTCGACGACGGCGGGCAGGTCGCCGAGCAGTTCGAGCAGTTCGGCGGTGGTCCGTGCGATCGGGCCGGGCAGTTCCGTTTCCGGATCCAGGTAGAAGCCGCGGACCTGGCCGGCGTACTGTTCCAGGTCGTAGCAGTAGAACAGGATCGGCCGACCGCTGGCGGCGAAGTCGAAGAACACCGACGAGTAATCGGTGACCAGTACGTCGGCCAGCGCGCACAGCTCGCTGATGTCGTCCAGGTGGGACACGTCGAGCACGTTCGGCGGCAGTTCTTCGCACCCGGTTCCGCCGGCCACCAGGTGGTGTGCCTTGACCAGCAGGACCTGGTCCGGCGCCAGCGCGGCAGAGACCGCGTCCAGGTCCAGGTTCAGGTCGAAGTCGAAGCGCCAGGTGCCGACCGGGCGATGGTCGCGCCAGGTCGGCGCGTAGAGGACGAAGCGACGCCCGGCCGGCAGGCCCAGGCGCGCGGCCAGGGCAGCGCGGTCCGGTGCCGGATCCAGCAGCGGATCGACCAGCGGATAGCCGGCTTCGAGCACCGGCCCGTCGTAATCGAAGGCGCGGCGGAAGATGCCGGTTGAATATTCGTTGCCGCTGAGCAGCACGCTCCAGCCGCGGGATTCGCGGTGGAACTTGCCGCGCGCCTCGGTCTCCGGCCCCTGGATCTCGATGTCGCGGCCGAGCCGCTTCAGCGGCGTGCCGTGCCAGGTCTGCAGGTAGGTGGTTTCCGGCTTGCGCCCGGGCACGTCGAACAGCACGTTGTTGACCCGGTAGCGGGCCTGGGCCAGCAGCCGGAAGTATTCGGCCGAGCCGCGCCTGACCGTGGGCGGGTCGCCGGGAATGGGAGTCTTGCCGCTGTAGGCCCACACGCAGCGCAGGTCCGGCCGCCGCCGGCGCAGCGCCTCGTAGATGTAGCGCGGATTTCCGGCGTACTGCTTGCCGAGGAAGCTCTCGAACAGGACCAGGTCTTCCTGCAGCGGCAGTTCTTCGAGCAGGCGCGGGAAATCCGCGCGCGCGTCTTCGCCGTTGGCGATCGCGGCGTGGTGGTCGCGTGGCGCCGACAGCAGCACCAGCGAGCCGATGGTGTCGCTGAGATAGGCCGACACCCCGTGCGCACCGGCGACGGCGCGGAAGAAGTGGCGCGGGCGGTCGCTTCGCGGCGCCGGGCGCAGGTGGGTACGCGTGCCATCGGCATCGCCCAGGCGCACGTCCCAGCGCAGCGGCATTTCGTCGCCCAGCGCGGCCAGCGGCACGACCGCGCGCGCACCGCCATCGCCGTCCCGCAGCAGCGGGGCATGCAGGCGGCGGGTGCCGTCGCGGGTGCCGATGTCCAGCCGGTCGCAATGGTCAGGGCATGCGTGCAGGGCCAGCTGCAGGTTCGCGCCCGCGGCATCGGTCGCCAGTGACAGGTGCGGCTGCATCAGCGTCGGCTCCCGGCCATCAGCAGCGACGTCCCGGCGGGCGCCGGCGTGGTGGCGCGGCGGATCTCGGCCTTCAGCAGCGAGCTGGAGATGTTTTCGGTACGCGGCAGGTAGTGCACCGCGCAGTGGCGGGAAAGATCGTCGAAGTGGCCGCTCCAGTCCGAACCCATGACCAGCAGGTCGGCGCCGAGCCGGCGGATGTCGTCGGCCTTCTGTTCCCAGGTTTCCTCCGGGAAGACGTCGTCGACGTAGCGGATCGCGCGCAGCACCGCTTCGCGGTCGGCATAGGGCTGGGTGGCGTGCTTGCGCTTGAGCGCGTTGAACGCGTCGCTGGACAGGCCGACCACCAGGCGGTCGCCGAGCGCGCGGGCGCGGCGCAGCAGGTTGACGTGGCCGACATGCAGCAGGTCGAAGGTGCCGTAGGTCAGGACGAGGGCCATGGACGGATTCCGGGCTTCATGCGATGCCCCGGACCATGCAAGCCCCGTGCCCCGCACGGCGGCGGTGAGCGGATGCGCCGCGCGCGGTGCGGTCGGGCGGCCGTGTGGGCAGCCCGGACCGTCGCCGCAGGCTCAGTCGGCCAGTTCGACCTGGTCGCGGTCGATGCCGTACTTGCGCAGCTTCTCGACCAAGGGCAGGAAACCGAGCAGTGTCAGCGCGGCGCCGCCGATCGAGCC
>JAGHZW010000164.1:0-370 GCA_017745195.1 Pseudoxanthomonas sp.
CTGCCCTTGCGCAGGAACACGCGGGCGGTGGAGGACTTGCGACGGCCAGTGCCGTAATTCTGAGTGGTAGCCATCGTTATGCCTTAGATGTCCAGCGGCTGCGGCTGCTGGGCCGCGTGCGGGTGTTCGGAACCGGAGTAGACCTTGAGCTTGCGGTACATCGCACGGCCCAGCGGGCCCTTCGGCAGCATGCCCTTGACCGCGATCTCGAGCACGCGCTCGGGGTGGCGCTCCAGCGCCTGGCCCAGGGTTTCGCTCTTCAGGTTGCCGATGTAACCGGTGAAGCGGTAGTACATCTTGTCCTGCAGCTTCTTGCCTGTCACCGGCAGGATCGGGTCGTCGGCCGTGGCCGGGTAGGGGCGTGCGGCGC
>JAGHZW010000164.1:379-28509 GCA_017745195.1 Pseudoxanthomonas sp.
TTCTTGACGTCGTCGAACACGTTGAGCACGACGAGGTAGTCGCCGGTATCGACGTGCGGGGTGTAGACGGGCTTGTGCTTGCCGCGGAGGCGGTGGGCAAGTTCGGCAGCCAGGCGGCCGAGGGTCTTGCCGGAGGCGTCAACGAGGTACCAGTCGCGCTGGACGGTCTCGGACTTGGCGATGAAAGTCTTCATGGGAACTCGGGTCGTTGGTCGGGCGGATTCCGTGGCCGGGTTGCCCGGGCGGAACTTTGCCTCGCGTTGTGAAAGGTGCAGCAAAGAGCGGGAATGATACCCGCCGCCGGAATCCCGTGCAACCTGCCTCACTATCCACCGTTCACCCCGGTGGCCGGATGCTTGGCAGTCGCCGGTCGCGGCCGGACAATCCGGGCCAGGGGCCCGGCGGTCCCGACGATACGCACCGGAGCACCCATGTCTGCCGTCCGCCATCTTTCCTCGCTGGACCGGGTCCTGGTCGAAGCCCAGCGCGCCCTGGAAACCACGCTGGGCGATCCGCCCGCCGCACGCCCCTACCCGGCCACGGCCGACGACCCGATCCTGCCGGTGCCAGCGCGGCGCCATGCCGCCGGCCTGATGCGGATCAACCACGTCGGCGAAGTCTGCGCGCAGGGACTGTATTTCGGCCAAGCCGCGGTGGCCCGCGACCCGGCGACCCGCGAGCACCTGCTGGAAGCGGCCCAGGAGGAGACCGACCACCTGGCCTGGTGCGCCCGGCGCCTGCAGGAGCTGGACAGCCGCCCCAGCCTGTTCAACCCGCTGTGGTACGCCGGCAGCTACGGGATCGGTGCGCTGGCCGGGCTGCGCGGCGACGGCTGGAACCTGGGCTTCGTCGTCGAGACCGAGCGCCAGGTCGAGGCGCACCTGGACGAACACCTGGAATCGCTGCCGGCCACCGACGCCCGCAGCCGCCAGATCATCCGGGTGATGAAGGATGACGAGGCCCGCCACGCCGAGCAGGCCGAACACGCCGGCGCCCGGACGCTGCCCGCGCCGATCCCGCAGGCGATGGCGCTCGCCTCGAACCTGATGAAGCTGGTGGCCTACCGGCTCTGAACCGCGGCCGTACTCAGGCTGGCGAACACAGCTTCAGGCCGATCACCCCTGCCACGATCAGGCCGATGCAGGCCAGCCGCGCCGGCGACGCGCCCTCGCCCAGCACGACAATACCCATCACCGCCACGCCGACCGCGCCGATGCCGGTCCACACCGCGTAGGCGGTACCGACCGGGATCGAGCGCATCGCCAGGGTCATCAGGTACAGGCTCGCAGCCGCGGCCGCCGCGGTGGCCACGCTCGGCCACAGCCGGGTGAAGCCGTCGGTCTGTTTCAGGCCCAGGGCGAATCCGATCTCGAACAGGCCCGCCAGCAGCAGCCAGGTCCACGCCATCATTGCTCTCCTTTGAAGCGGCTACGAAAAAACACGGAAGGCAACGATGCTCCCGCCAGGCGGGCGCGGACTCACCGCGCGGCCGTTGCCGGAGCCGCGCCGGGACGCCCGTCCAGGCATCCCGGCAAAGCCGGTACGGCCTGACGCGTCAGTACTTGACCTCGCGCGCTTCCTCGCGCCCGTCCTGTTTGGAATCACGCTTGTCGTTGCGGCAAGCGGCATTGCTCTTCTGGTCGGTCTGGCGGCAGTCGACCTTTTCCTTGCGGGCGTCCTGCCGCGCATCCTGGCGGGTGTCGCGTGCCTGCCGCCGCTCCTGGCCCTGTTCCGTCGCGCCGACCGACGCGGCGGACATCGCCAGTACCGCGCCCAACATGGCCGCCGACAGCAGTCGGCAACTCCGGGAAGTGCTATCACGCATGGCTGTTCTCCTGGGATGGACGTGCCGCCCGGGCCTCCGCTCGAAGGCCCGCGGCCGTTGGCAACGCACGCAGCACGCGTGTCGACCGGCGGCGCCGTTGTCCCCGCCAGATCATCCACACCCTTGGCTCCGTCGATAGGGCACCAAAGCCGTACGGATCCGCCCGGCGCCCAGGTAAAAAAAAAAAGCGGCCCGGAGCAAGCTCCGGACCGCCGTCGGTTTCGTCCGCGGCTGTCGCCGCGCGCGGGCCGTCCCGCGATGTGTGCCGATCATGCCCGCGCCGCCCTGAACCCCCGCGCACCCGCGGGCAGGCGGCATGCGGTCACTCGACCAGGTTGCGCCCGTGGAACAGTTCCTCGATCTCGCGCTTGAGCAGCGCCTCGATGCGCATGCGGTCCTTGAACGAGAGGTTGCGCGCCTTCTCCTCGAACAGGTACGTGTCCAGGTCGAACTCCTTCAGGTGCATCTTCGTGTGGAAGATGTTCTCCTGGTACACGTTGACGTCGATGGACTCGTAGCGCGACCGGATGTTCTTCGCCAGGAAATCCTGGATCGAATTGATCTTGTGGTCGATGTAGTGCTTCTTGCCCTTGATGTCGCGGGTGAAGCCGCGCACGCGGTAGTCCATCACCACGATGTCGGACTCGAAGCTCTCGATCAGGTAGTTCAACGCCTTCAGCGGCGAGATCACGCCGCAGGTGGCCACGTCGATGTCCGCGCGGAAGGTCGCGATCCCGTTCTGCGGGTGCGTCTCCGGGTAGGTGTGGACAGTGATGTGGCTCTTGTCCAGGTGCGCGACCACGGCGTCGGAAATGACCTCCTTGCCGGCCGCCTTCTTGTCGATGACCGGTTCCTCGGAAATGAGGATGGTCACCGACGCACCCTGCGGGTCGTAGTCCTGGCGGGCCACGTTCAGGATGTTGGCGCCGATGATCTGGGCCACGTCGGTCAGGATCTGGGTCAGGCGGTCGGCGTTGTACGCCTCATCGATGTACTCGATGTAGCGCTGGCGCTCGTCCTCCGAGACCGCGTAGCAGACGTCGTAGATATTGAAGCTCAGCGCCTTGGTGAGGTTGTTGAAGCCTTGCAGCCTCAGGCGCGGCAGGGGTTTGACCACGGCGGTCATGCCTCTGGGGGGGTGGAAAACGCGGCATTATGGGCCAAAGCCGGTGACCGCGGAATGTATGGCGGCCATCGGGGTTTGCCGGCCGGCCTTTGGCCGGCTATCTTCGGGCGCCTCGACTCCCATGAAAAACAGGAACCACGCCGTGACCCCCCTGCGCTTCACCAGCAGCCCACTGACGCTGGATCAGGCCGCCGTCGAGCGCTTCCTGGCGCATTGCCAGCGCCGCCGCTACCCCAACCGGACCGACGTGTTCCGCCCCGGCGACCCCGCCGGCACCTTGTATTACGTGGTCAACGGCTCGGTCAGCATCATCGCCGAGGAGGAAGACGGCCGCGAACTGGTCCTGGGGTACTACGGCCAGGGCGAGTTCGTGGGCGAGATGGGATTGTTCATCGAGTCCGATTGCCGCGAGGTCATCCTGCGCACCCGCAGCGCCTGCGAACTGGCCGAGATCAGCTACGACCGGCTGCAGCAGCTGATGCTCGGCCCGCTGGTGGCCGACGCTCCGCGCCTGCTCTACTCGATCGGCGTGCAGCTCTCGCGCCGCCTGCTGACCACCAGCCGCAAGGCCAGTCGGCTCGCGTTCCTCGACGTCACCGACCGGATCGTGCGCACCCTGCACGACCTGGCCAAGGAGCCGGAGTCGATGAGCCATCCGCAGGGCACCCAGATGCGCGTGTCCCGGCAGGAGCTGGCCCGCCTGGTCGGATGCTCCCGCGAGATGGCCGGCCGCGTGCTGAAGAAGCTCCAGGCTGACGGCCAGCTGCACGCGCGCGGCAAGACCGTCGTGCTGTACGGCACCCGCTGACCCCGGACGCTGGCGGTCCCGGGGGCGATGGAGTTCGGCGAGACCTTCTTCTGGTTCGTGCTGATCGGCCTGGCGGCGCAGCTCGTCGACGGCGCCCTGGGCATGGCCTACGGCCTGGTGTCCTCCTCGGTCCTGCTGGCGATGGGCCTGCCGCCAGCGCACGTCAGCGCCAGCATCCATGCCGCCGAGGTGTTCACCACCGGCGCGTCGGGCGTCTCGCACCTGGCCTTGGGGAACGTGGACCGGCGGCTGTTCCTGCGCCTGGCGATCCCCGGCGTGGTCGGCGGCGTCATCGGCGCCTATGTGCTGACCCGGCTGCCCGGCGAGCTGATCCGCCCGTTCGTCTACGCCTACCTGCTGGTGCTGGCCGTGTTGATCCTGCTCCGCGCCAGCGGCCGGCTGGTGCCACGCAGGGAAGTGCGCCGGGTGCCGGTCCTGGGCTTCTTCGCCGGCCTGCTCGACGCCAGCGGCGGCGGCGGCTGGGGCCCGCTCGCGACCTCGACCCTGCTCGCCGGCGGCGGCCAGGCGCGCACCGTGATCGGCTCGGTCAGCGCGGCCGAGTTCGTGGTGACGCTGGCGGTGTCGCTGACCTTCCTGCTGTCCATCGGCGTGCAGCACCTGCAGATAGTGTCGGGGCTGCTGGTGGGCGGCATGATCGCCGCGCCGGTGGCGGCGTTGCTGGTCAAGCGGCTGCGCGAGCAGTGGGTGCTGGTCGCGGTCGGCATGCTGGTGCTGTGCATCAGCCTGTTCCAGATCGGGCACGCGCTGTGGAAGCTCTAGCGCGCGGCGCCACCGGAATCAGGCCAGCGGCGAACCGCCGCGGTCGCCGCAACCCCAGTTGAGGATCGGCGTGCCGGGGGGCAGCATGCGGCGGAACATCTCCACCCGGCCCCGCTTGGGATTGACCACCACCGGCCGGCGCGCGGCCCGCAGCAGCGGCAGGTCGGCCGAGGAATCCGAATAGGCCATCTCGATGTCGCCATAGCCGGCCTCGCGCAGCATCCGCATCTTTTCCTCGTGGTGGCAGTGGCGCCGTGCGCCGATGCCGCCCAGCCGCGGCCCCACCACGGTGCCGATCACCGGCACGTCCTGGTGGGCGACGAAACCCAGGATCGCCCGCGCCAGCTCCGGCGGCGCGCCGGTGGCCACCACCACCCGGTCGCCCTGCGCACGGTGCCGCGCGAACACCTCCAACGCCGCCGGCAACAGGCGCGCGGCGATCTGCTCGCGATGGGTGTCGACGTAGCGGTCGATCAACCGGTCGAACTCGCGCGCCGCGTGCAGGCCGAAGCTGCCGATCCAGACGTAGCCCGAGATGCCCCAGCGGCGGGTCGGCAGGAACGCCACCATCGGCCCCAGCAGCGGCGTGGCCAGCAACGCGGCGAGTATCCGCAGCGGGTTGCGGCGGATCAGCCAGGCGAACAGGTGGCTGCCCGAATCGCCGTCATAGAGCGTGTGGTCGAAGTCGAACACCACCAGCGGCGCGTCCTCGCGCGGCGGCGGGTACGGTGCAGCGGTCATGCGCCGGGGCTCACTGCTCGAAGAACAGCTGCCGCAGCGCTTCGCCCGGCTCCTCGGCGCGCATGAAGGTCTCGCCGACCAGGAACGCATGCACGCCGGCGGCGCGCATCCGCGCCACGTCTTCGTGCACGAGGATGCCGCTCTCGGTGACCAGCAGGCGGTCGCGCGGCACCGCGTCCTTCATCGCCAGGGTGACGTCCAGCGAGACCTCGAAGGTGCGCAGGTTGCGGTTGTTGATCCCGACCAGCGGCACCGGCACCTGGATCGCGCGCTCCAGCTCGTCGATGTCGTGCACTTCCACCAGCACGTCCATGCCCAGCTCCAGCGCCAGGCCTGACAGGTCGGCCAGCTGCATGTCGTCCAGCGCGGCCACGATCAGCAGGATGCAGTCGGCGCCGAGCACGCGCGCCTCGTGCACCTGGTAGGCGTCGACGGTGAAGTCCTTGCGCAAGACCGGCAGCGTGCAGGCGGCGCGCGCCTGCTGCAGGTAGTCGTCGCTGCCCTGGAAGAAGTCGACGTCGGTCAACACCGACAGGCACGACGCACCGCCGAACTCGTAGCTGACCGCAATCTCGGCGGGACGGAAGTCGGGCCGGATCACGCCCTTGGACGGGCTGGCCTTCTTCACCTCGGCGATGACGGCCGGGTCGCCGGCGTCGATGGCCGCCTGCAGCGAGGCGGCGAAACCGCGCACCGGGCCGGCATCGCGCGCGCGCGCGGCGACCTCGGCCAGCGGCACGCGACTGCGGCGCTCGGCGATCTCCTCGGCCTTGCGGGCGAGGATGGTCTGCAGGATGTCGCTCATCGTCTGTGGCGGGCTCGCGCTCGGCAGGACCGGCATTCTCGCATGCACGGACACGGCGCGGATCGTTTCAGCCGCCACCGGAACCGGACGCGCGCTCGACCCGGGCCACGCGCAGCTCATAGCGTTCGTACCAGTGCTGGCGGCCGTGGCGACGCACTTCGGCGTGCTCGGCATGACCGCGCCAGGCGCGGATCGCCGCTTCGCTTTCCCAGTACGACACGGTGATGCCGAAGCCGTCGACGCCACGGACCGACTCCACGCCGAGGAAGCCGGGCTGCACCCGGGCCAGCTCGATCATGCGCGCGGCCGCCGCGGCGTAGCCTTCGGCGTCATCGCCGTTGCGGCGCGAGCTGAACACCACCGCGTAGTATGGCGGCGCGGGCAGGCGCGCGAAGGCCTCGTCGCTCATGCAGGCAGCTCCTGGCCGGCCAGCTCGCGCGTGGTCCGGACGAAGCGCTCCAGCGCCTGCCGCGCCGCGCCGCTGTCGAGCGCCGCGCGTGCGCGCACGATGCCGTCGGCGATGTCGACGGCCACGCCGGACACGTACAGCGCCGCGGCGGCATTGAGCACCACGATCTCGCGCGCCGGCCCTGGAGCCCCGTCGAGCACGCCCAGCAGCATCCCGCGCGACTCGGCGGCATCGGCGACCTTGAGGTTGCGGCTGGCCGACATGGCGATGCCGAAGTCTTCCGGGTGGATCTCGTACTCGCGGACCACGCCGTCGCGCAGCTCGCCGACCATGGTCGCCGCACCGAGCGAGATCTCGTCCATGCCGTCGCGACCCCAGACCACCAGCACCCGCTCGGCGCCGAGCTCGTGCAGCACGCGCGCCTGGATGCCGACCAGGTCGGGATGGAAGACGCCCATCAGGATGTTCGGCGCGCCGGCCGGATTGGTCAGCGGGCCGAGGATGTTGAAGATGGTGCGCACGCCCATCTCGCGTCGCACCGGCGCGACCACCTTCATCGCCGGATGGTGGATCGGCGCGAACATGAAGCCGATGCCGGCGCGCGCGATCGACGCGGCCACCTGCTCCGGCTGCAGCTCGATCGACGCGCCCAGCGCTTCCAGCACGTCGGCGCTGCCGGACTTGGACGAGACGCTGCGGTTGCCGTGCTTGGCCACCCGCGCGCCCGCCGCCGCGGCGACGAACATCGAACAGGTGGAGATGTTGAAGGTGTGCGAGCCGTCGCCGCCGGTGCCGACGATGTCGACCAGGCGGGTGCGATCGACCACGTCCACGGTGCGCGAGAACTCACGCATGACCTGCGCGGCGCCGGCGATCTCGCCGACCGTCTCCTTCTTCACCCGCAGGCCGGTCAGGATCGCCGAGGCCATCACCGGCGAGACCTCGCCGCGCATGATCTGGCGCATCAGGCCGACCATTTCGTCATGGAAGATCTCGCGGTGCTCGATCGTGCGCTGGAGCGCTTCCTGGGGAGTGATGGTCATGGTGGCGTGCAGGGAGAACCGGTACCTGGACCAGTCTAACCGCGGCACCCGTCGGGCGTGGCGACGGTGGCCCCTGAAACGAAAAACGCCGGCGTTCGGCCGGCGTCGTTCGCTGTGCTTCCGACCGATGGCCGGACAGGCGTGGATCAGTGCTTGAAGTTGCGGCGCAGGCGCTCGAGGGCCTGCAGCTGGGCGGTGACCTCGGCCAGGCGCTTCTGCGCCTCGGCCACTTCCATCGCCTCGCTGCGGTTGGCCAGCGCGCGCTCGGCCTCTTCCTTGGCCTTGCGCACCGCGGCCTCGTCGATGTCCTCGGCGCGGATCGCGGTGTCGGCCAGCACGGTCACCACCTGCGGCTGCACCTCGAGGATGCCGCCGGAGATGGCGAAGTCCAGGCGCGAGCCGTCCGGCAGCGTCACCACCACCTTGCCCGGCTTCAGGCGGGTGATCAGCGGCGCGTGCCGCGGCGCGATGCCCAGCTCGCCCAGCTCGCCGGTGGCCACGACCAGGCTCGCTTCCCCGCGGAAGATCTCCTGCTCGGCGCTGACGATGTCGCAACGGATGGTGCTCATGCTGCCTCGCTGTGCTCAGTGTCGGAAGATCGCACTCAGGCGATCTTCTTGGCCTTCTCGGCGGCTTCTTCGATGGTGCCGACCATGTAGAACGCCTGCTCCGGCAGGTGGTCGTACTCGCCGTCGACAATGCCCTTGAAGCCGCGGATGGTGTCCTTCAGCGACACGTACTTGCCCGGCGAGCCGGTGAACACTTCGGCCACGTGGAACGGCTGGCTGAAGAAGCGCTCGATCTTGCGCGCGCGCGACACGGCCAGCTTGTCGTCTTCCGACAGCTCGTCCATGCCCAGGATCGCGATGATGTCCTTCAGCTCCTTGTACTTCTGCAGGGTCTGCTGGACGCGCTGGGCGGTGTCGTAGTGCTCGTGGCCGATGACGTTCGGATCCATCTGGCGGCTGGTCGAGTCCAGCGGGTCGACCGCCGGGTAGATGCCGAGCGAGGCGATCGAGCGCGACAGGGTCACGGTCGAGTCCAGGTGGGCGAAGGTGGTTGCCGGCGACGGGTCGGTCAGGTCGTCCGCGGGCACGTACACGGCCTGGATCGAGGTGATCGAACCGGTCTTGGTCGAGGTGATGCGCTCCTGCAGGACGCCCATCTCGCCGGCCAGGGTCGGCTGGTAGCCCACCGCCGACGGCATGCGGCCGAGCAGCGCCGACACTTCGGTGCCGGCCAGGGTGTAGCGGTAGATGTTGTCGACGAAGAACAGCACGTCGCGACCCTTGCCCGAGGCGTCCTTCTCGTCGCGGAAGTACTCGGCCATGGTCAGGCCAGTCAGCGCGACGCGCAGGCGGTTGCCCGGCGGCTCGTTCATCTGGCCGTAGACCATCGCCACCTTCGATTCCTTCGGGTTGTCGACGTTGACGACGCCCGACTCGATCATCTCGTGGTAGAAGTCGTTGCCCTCGCGGGTACGCTCGCCCACGCCGGCGAACACCGACAGGCCCGAGTGCGCCTTGGCGATGTTGTTGATCAGCTCCATCATGTTGACGGTCTTGCCGACGCCGGCGCCGCCGAACAGACCGACCTTGCCGCCCTTGGCGAACGGGCACATCAGGTCGATGACCTTGATGCCGGTCTCGAGCAGTTCGGTGGCCGAGGCCTGCTCGTCGAAGCTCGGGGCGTCGCGGTGGATTTCCCACGTGGTCGTCGCCTCGATGGCGCCGGCCTCGTCGATCGGCGTGCCGAGCACGTCCATGATCCGGCCCAGCGTGCCGGTGCCGACCGGCACGGCGATGCCGCGGCCGGTGTTGGTCGCGACCAGGTTGCGCTTGAGGCCATCGGTCGAACCCAGCGCGATCGCGCGGACCACGCCGTCGCCCAGCTGCTGCTGCACTTCCAGGGTGACGGCGGTGCCATCGACCTTCAGTGCGTCGTACACCCTCGGCACTTCCGCGCGCGGGAACTCGACGTCGACGACCGCGCCGATGATCTGAACGATCTTGCCCTGACTCATGGTGATTTCCTCAGACTCTTAAAATTTCTTCGCGACCGGGTCGCCGATGGTTTCTTGTCACGTCCGCGCAGGATGCGCGGGACTCGCTGTTACACCGCTGCCGCGCCGCCCACGATCTCGGAGATTTCCTGGGTGATCGCCGCCTGGCGGGCCTTGTTGTAGACCAGGTTCAGGGTACCGATCAGCTTGGTCGCGTTGTCGCTGGCCGCCTTCATCGCCACCATGCGCGCGGCGTGCTCGGACGCCACGTTCTCCAGCAGCGCCTGGTACACCAGCGATTCCACGTAGCGGATCAGCACGTGGTCGAGCACGGTGGCCGCGTCTGGTTCGTAGATGTAGTCCCAGTCATGGTTCGGCACGCCGGCCTGCGCCGGCGGCAGCGGCAGCAGCTGGTCGAACGTGGCCTTCTGGGTCATCGTGTTGACGAAGTGGTTGTAGACCACGAACACGCGATCGACCTTGCCGTCGATGTAGGCCTGCAGCATCAGCTTGACCACGCCGCGCAGGTCGTCCAGGTGCGGCACGTCGCCCAGGTGGGAGACGCTGCCGACCATGTTCACCTTGATCCGGCGGAAGAAGGCCTGCGCCTTCGTGCCGACGGTGACCATGTCCACGTCCACGCCCTGCTCGTTGAACTGCCGGATCTCGCCGAGCAGCTTGCGGAACAGGTTGTTGTTCAGGCCGCCAGCCAGGCCGCGGTCGGACGAGACGACGATGTAGCCGACCCGCTTGACCTGCTCGCGCTCGACCAGGAACGGATGCTGGTAGTCGGTATTGGCCTGGGCCAGGTGGCCGATCACCTGCCGCATGGCCTGCGTGTACGGACGCGAGGTGCGCATCCGGTCCTGCGCCTTGCGGATCTTGGAGGCCGAGACCATCTCCAGCGCGCGGGTCACCTTGCGGGTGTTCTGCACGCTCTTGATCTTGGTTTTGATTTCGCGTCCGCCAGCCATCTCTTCTTCCCGTGGAGCGGGCCGCGGCCCGCCGTTGGAACTCGGTCACCGTCGCGGCGGCAGGATCATTCCCGCGCCGCGTCGCGGATTACCAGGTGCCGGTCTGCTTGAACTCGGCGATGCCCTTCTTGAACGCCGCCTCGATCTCGTCGTTCCAGGCGCCGGTCCTGTTGATCTGCTCGATCAGCGCGCCCTGGGTGTTGGCGAAGTGGGCGTGCAGGCCCTCTTCCAGCGCCAGCAGCTTGCCCACCGGCACGTCGTCCAGGTAGCCCTCGTTGACCGCATAGATCGACAGCGCCTGGTTGGCGATCGACATCGGCGCGTACTGCTTCTGCTTCATCAGCTCGGTGACGCGCTGGCCGCGCTCGAGCTGCTTGCGGGTGGCTTCGTCCAGGTCCGAGGCGAACTGGGCGAACGCGGCCAGCTCGCGGTACTGGGCCAGCGAGATGCGGATGCCGCCCGACAGCTTCTTGATGATCTTGGTCTGCGCCGAACCACCGACGCGCGACACCGAGATGCCGGCGTTCACGGCCGGGCGGATGCCGGCGTTGAACAGGTCGGTTTCCAGGAAGATCTGGCCGTCGGTGATCGAGATCACGTTGGTCGGCACGAACGCGGACACGTCGCCGGCCTGGGTCTCGATGATCGGCAGCGCGGTCAGCGAACCGGTCTGGCCCTTGACCTCGCCGTTGGTGAACTTCTCGACGTAGTCGGCCGACACGCGCGCGGCGCGCTCGAGCAGGCGCGAGTGCAGGTAGAACACGTCGCCCGGGTAGGCTTCGCGGCCCGGCGGGCGCTTCAGCAGCAGCGAGATCTGGCGGTAGGCCACGGCCTGCTTGGACAGGTCGTCGTAGACGATCAGCGCGTCTTCGCCGCGGTCCATGAAGTACTCACCCATGGTGCAGCCGGAGTAGGCGCTGATGTACTGCATCGCGGCCGACTCGGAAGCCGTGGCGGCCACGACGATCGTGTGCGCCATCGCGCCGTTCTCTTCCAGCTTGCGCACGATGTTGGCGATGGTCGAGGCCTTCTGCCCGATCGCCACGTACACGCACTTGATGCCGGTGCCCTTCTGGTTGATCACCGCGTCGATCGCCATCGCGGTCTTGCCGGTCTGGCGGTCGCCGATGATCAGCTCGCGCTGGCCGCGGCCGATCGGGATCATCGCGTCGACCGACTTGTAGCCGGTCTGCACCGGCTGGTCGACCGACTTGCGCCAGATCACGCCCGGGGCGACGCGCTCCACCGGCGCGGTCAGCTTGGCGGCAATCGGGCCCTTGCCGTCGATCGGCTCGCCCAGCGCATTGACCACGCGGCCGAGCAGCTCGCGACCGACCGGCACTTCGAGGATGCGGCCGGTGGTCTTGGCCACGTCGCCCTCGCGCAGGTGCTCGTAGTCGCCCAGGACCACGGCGCCGACCGAATCGCGCTCCAGGTTCAGCGCCAGCGCGAACGTGTTGTTCGGCAGCTCGATCATTTCGCCCTGCATCACGTCGGCCAGGCCGAAGATGCGCACGATGCCGTCGGACACCGAGGTCACGGTGCCTTCGTTGCGGGCTTCAGCCGACAGCTTGACCTGCTCGATGCGGGTCTTGATCAGGTCGCTGATTTCGGAAGGGTTGAGCGTGGTAGCCATTGTGGTTTCCTTGGAGCCGCGCACCCGAAGGCTGGCGACCTGAAAAGTGAACTGTCTGGGTCAGCCCGCCAGCGCGGTCTGCAGGCGCGCGAGCTTGCCCTTGAGCGAGCCGTCGATCACCACGTCGCCGGCATCGATCACCGCGCCGCCGATCAGGCTGGCATCCACCGCCGCCTCCAGCTGGACTTCGCGGCCGAAACGGCGCTTGAGCGCGTCGCGAAGCTTGTCCAGCTCCTGCGGCGACAGCTCGGCGGCGGACGTGACGGTGGCCCGCAGCACGCGCTGGTCCTCGGCGCGCTGCTGTTCGAACAGCCCGGCGACCTCGGTCAGCAACGGCAGGCGCCCGGCGTCGGCCAGCAGGCCGAGGAAGCGGGTGAACGAGGCTTCGGCGCCCTGCGGCGCCAGCAGGGCGACCGCCTGCTCGCCGGTCAGCTCCGGGTTGAGCAGCAGGCCGGCCACGCGGGGGTCGGCGGCGACCTGGGCGGCGAAGCCCAACGCCTGCGACCACGCGTCCACGCGGCCTTCGTCGCGCGCGGCCGCGAAGGCGGCGCGAGCGTAGGGACGGGCGAGGGTAAGGGCCTGGCTCATGCTCAGATCTCGGCCGCCAGTTCGTCGAGCAGCGCCTTGTGGGCGTTGGCGTCGATCTCGCGGCGCAGCAGCTTCTCGGCGCCGTTCACGGCCAGCGCGGAGACCTGCTTGCGGAGGTCTTCGCGGGCGCGGCTGGCGGACGCGTCGATTTCGGCCTGGGCGATCGCCTTCTGGCGACCGGCTTCGGCGAGCGCGTCTTCACGCGCGGCGTCGACGATCTGGTTGGCGCGCGCGTGGGCCTGGTCGATGATCTCGTTGGCCTTGCCGCGAGCTTCCTTCAGCAGCTCGTTGACCTTGTCCTGCGCCTGCGCCAGGTCCTTCTGGCTGCGGTCTGCGGCGGCCAGGCCCTCGGCGATTTTCTTCTGGCGTTCTTCAAGCGCCGCATTCAGCGGCGGCCAGATGAACTTCATCGTGAACCAGACGAGGATCGCGAAGGAAAGCATCTGGCCGATGAAGGTCATGTTGAGATTCATGACGGTTCCTCGACGTGTCTCGGTAGCTGGCCGCGCCAGCGTGCGCCGGCGCAGCACGAATGCCTTGCGGCTGCGGCGATCAGGCGGCCTGCTGCAGGGCGGCCAGCAGCGGGTTGGCGATGCCGAAGAACAGGGCGATGGCCAGGCCGATGATGAACGCGGCGTCGATCAGGCCGGCCAGCAGGAACATGCGGCCCTGCAGCACCGGGATCAGCTCCGGCTGGCGCGCGGCCGACTCCAGGAACTTCGAGCCCATGATGGCGATGCCCAGGCAGGCGCCCAGGGCGCCCAGGCCGATGATGATGCCGATGGCGATGGCGGTCAGGCCCTGAACGTTGGCGATGAATTCCATGGTGATTCTCCAGCGATGGTCTAAGTGGAAAGGGTGAAACGGGAGTCGGGATGGTGAAACGCGGGATTGAAGCCTGGATCAGTGGCTTTCACGCACACCGGCGATGTACACGACGGTGAGGATCATGAAGATGAAGGCCTGCAGCAGGATGATCAGGATGTGGAAAATGCCCCAGGCCGCGTTGGCCAGCACGCCGGGCACGAAGGTCACCCAGCTGTTCATCAGGCCGGCGATGAGCATGAACACCAGCTCGCCGCCGTACATGTTGCCAAACAGTCGCATGGCCAGCGAAATCGGCTTGACCAGCCACTCGATGATGTTCATCGCCAGGTTGACCGGGGCCAGCACCACCGCCAGGAAACCGTGTGCGTGGAACGGCGCGGTCAGCAGTTCCTTGCCCAGCCCCCGGCCGCCCTTGGCCGCCAGCGCGTGGCCGATCAGGATGAGGAACACCGAAGCGGACAGGCCCAGCGTGGTGTTGAGGTCGGCGGTCGGGACCAGGCGGAAGAAGGAGTGGCGGGCATGCTCCTCGCCAGCGACGGCGGCGATGGCGCGGCCCGGCAGGTCCAGCGGCAGCAGGTCCATCGTGTTCATGAACACGACCCACACGAAGATGGTCAGCGCCAGCGGAGCCACCGAGCGGCGGTCGCCGTGGTAGGTGTCCTTGACCTGGCCATCGACGAATTCGACGATCATTTCGACCAGCGCCTGGCCCTTGCTCGGCACGCCGGTCGTGGCCTTGCGCGCGAACAGCCAGAACCAGCCGATGAACAGCAGGCCCAGGCCCAGGGCGACGGACCAGGAATCGAAATTGAAGCTGTGATCCAGCACCTGATTGTGGGTCAGGTGATGCTGGATGTATTCGGTCAAACCGCCGCCGGAGCTGGTTGGTTCACTCACGAAAACAACACCTTATCGTCTGATCGAATGGGCCAGCACCAAGGCCAGCGTGGCCGCCGTCACCCCCGCCACCAAGGGAATTCCCGGCAATTTCAGCACCGCCAGCGCCGTCACCAGCACTGCGGCTACCCAAAGCCATTTCAACACCATACCCACCAGCAGTCGCGCGAATGCGACGCCCGCCGGCCCCACCCCGCCGCCCAGCGCGACATGCGTCGCGACCAGGGCGCCCAAGGTCACCGCCCCGCCCCCTACCAGCGCCGCCACCAGCCAGCGCGGCCCCTGCCAGAGGCAGACCAGCGCGACCAGGAGCGTCGCCGCTACTTGCCAGGCAATCGTGCGAGCGGCCTGTCGCCGGGCTGCGGCAACGGAGTTCAGCACGCAATGATTACCTGAGGGGAGTAGGCGGGTGGCCGGCGCCGTGGAATGCGCCCTGCCGAGCCGCAAAATTATAGCAGCGGGACATTTTCGCGGACAACCGGCGAAGGTTGGGGGGGCCGTACGGAACTTCCGCCCGCGGCGCCGGTCGATCCTGTTACGGGACGGAGAACCTCGTCGGTCCAGTCCCGCCGGCCCCGGACCCCCACCCGGGGCCTTTTTCTTCCCGCGGCGACGATGGCCGCGTGTTCGCTGCAGTTCTGCCGGGGAAGACGGCCCACGGGGCCGCAACGGGCTTCCGCCCCTGGAACAGGAAAGCCCCGGCATGGCCGGGGCTTTCCACGTCGGGCCGCCTGGCGCCGGACTACTTCTTCTTCGGGATGTACAGGTCGGTGATCGTGCCTTCGTAGACCTCGGCCGCCATCGCCACCGTCTCGCCCAGGGTCGGGTGCGGATGGATGGTCGCGCCGATGTCGCCCGCCTCGGCGCCCATCTCGATCGCCAGCGCCAGCTCGGAGATCAGGTCGCCGGCGTGCACGCCCACGATGCCCGCACCGATGATGCGGTGGGTGTGCTCGTCGAAGATCAGCTTGGTGCTGCCCTCGGTGCGGCCGATGCCGATGGCGCGGCCGCTGGCCGCCCACGGGAACTTGCCCACGCCGACCTTGAGCCCCTTGGCCTTGGCCTCGGTCTCGGTCACGCCGACCCAGGCGATTTCCGGGCTGGTGTAGGCCACTGACGGGATCACCCTCGCCACCCACTCGCGCTTCTCGCCCGCTGCCACTTCCGCGGCCAGCTTGCCCTCGTGCGTGGCCTTGTGCGCCAGCATCGGGTTACCGACGATGTCGCCGATGGCGAAGATGTGCGGCACGTTGGTGCGCATCTGCCGGTCGACCGGGATGAAGCCACGGTCGGTCACCTGCACGCCGGCCTTGTCGGCATCGATCTTCTTGCCGTTCGGCGCACGGCCGACGGCGACCAGCACGCGGTCCCAGGTGCCCGATTCCAGCGCCGGCTTCTCGCCCTCGGTGGCCGACTCGAAGGAGACCGTGATCCCCTTCTTCTCGGCCTTCACGCCGGCGGCCTTGGTCTTGAGGTGGACCTCGATGCCCTGCTTCTTCAGGCGGTCGGCCAGCGGCTTGACCAGGTCCTTGTCGGCGCCCGGCATCAGCTGGTCCATGAACTCGACCACGGTGACCTTCGCACCCAGCCCGCTGTACACGGTGGCCATTTCCAGGCCGATGATGCCGCCGCCGACGACCAGCAGGCTCTTCGGCACCTCGGCCAGTTCCAGCGCGTCGGTCGAATCCATCACGCGCTTGTCGTCCCACGGGAAGTTCGGCAGCTTCACCGCCTGCGAACCCGCGGCAATGATGCATTGCTCGAAGCGCAGCAGCTGGGTCTTGCCGTCGTCGCCGGCGATCTCCAGCTCGTTGGCCGAGACGAACTTCGCCACGCCCTGCACCGTGCGCACCTTGCGCTGCTTGGCCATGCCGGCCAGGCCCTTGGTCAGCTGGCCGACAACCTTTTCCTTGTACGCGCGCAGCTTGTCCAGGTTGATCTTCGGCGCGGCGAACTCGATGCCGCATTCCTCCGCGTGCGCGGCTTCCTCGATCACCGCGGCCGAATGCAGCAGCGCCTTGGACGGGATGCAGCCGACGTTGAGGCAGACGCCGCCGAGCGAGGCATAGCGCTCGATCAGGACAGTATCCAGGCCCAGGTCAGCGGCGCGGAACGCGGCGGTGTAACCACCGGGGCCGGAGCCGAGCACGACGATGCGGCATTCGATATCGGCCGGCTTGCCGGTGCCCAGCGCGGGCTTCGGCGCCGGCGGTTCGGCCGGGGCGCGATGTGACGGCGCGACCGGCGGCTTGCTGCCCGGCGCGGAAACCGCGGCGGGCGCGCCGGCCGATTCGAGCACGGCGACCACGTCGCCCTGCGACAGCGAGTCGCCGACCTTGACCTTCAGCTCCTTGACCACGCCATCGGCCGACGACGGCACTTCCATCGTCGCCTTGTCCGACTCCAGCGTGACCAGGCCCTGGTCCTTCTTCACCGTGTCGCCGACCTTGACCAGCACTTCGATCACCGGCACGCCGCTGTAGTCGCCGATGTCCGGGACCCTGATCTCGACCGGGCCCGACGCAGCAGCAGCAGCGGCAGGCGCCGCGGGCGCAGCCACCGGCGCGGACACGCTCGGTGCCGCCGGCGCAGCGGCAGCCGGCGCAGCCGGCTTGGCCGCAGCGGGCGCGGCCGTGGCACCCGCCGCCTCCAGCAGCACGACCACGCTGCCTTCGGACAACTTGTCGCCGACCTTGACCTTGATTTCCTTGACCACGCCGTCGGCCGACGACGGCACTTCCAGCGTCGCCTTGTCCGATTCCAGCGTGACCAGGCCCTGGTCCTTCTTCACCGTGTCGCCGACGGCGACCAGCACTTCGATCACCGGCACATCGCTGTAGTCGCCGATGTCCGGAACCTTCACTTCGATCGTGTTCGCCATGGTCGCGCCCTCAGAGCAGTACGCGACGCATGTCGGCGAGGACCTGCGACAGGTAGGTGGTGAAGCGCGCCGCGGCGGCGCCGTCGATCACGCGGTGGTCGTAGCTCAGCGACAGCGGCAGGGTCAGGCGCGGCATGAACTGCTTGCCGTCCCACACCGGCTGCATCGTCGACTTGGACACGCCGAGGATCGCCACTTCCGGCGCATTGATAATGGGGGTGAACGCGGTGCCGCCGATGCCGCCCAGCGAACTGATCGAGAAGCAGCCGCCACTCATGTCGGCCGGGCCGAGCTTGCCGTCGCGCGCCTTCTTGGCCAGCTCGCCCATTTCCTGCGCGATCTGCAGCACGCCCTTCTTGTCGACGTCGCGGATCACCGGCACGACCAGGCCGTTCGGCGTGTCGGCGGCGAAGCCCACGTGGACGTACTTCTTGAGGGTGAGGTTCTCGCCGCTCGCGTCGAGCGAGGCGTTGAAGTCCGGGAACTGCTTGAGCGCCGCGGCGCTGGCCTTGAGCAGGAACGCCAGCATGGTCAGCTTGACGCCGGACTTGGCCTTCTCCTGCTCCTGGTTGAGCTGCACGCGCAGCGCTTCCAGCTCGGTGATATCGGCGTTGTCGAACTGGGTGACGTGCGGAATCATCGCCCAGTTGCGCGCCAGGTTGGCACCCGAGATCTTCTTGATCCGGGACAGCGGCTGGGTCTCCACCTCGCCGAACTTGCTGAAGTCCACCTTCGGCCATGCCAGCAGATTCAGGCCGCCACCGCCGGCGACCGGCGCGGCACCCGCTGCGGCCGGCACGCCACCGGCCAGCGCGGCCTTGACGAAGCGCTGCACGTCTTCCTTCGTGATGCGGCCGCCGCGCTCGCTGCCCTTGACCTGAGCCAGGTCGACACCGAGTTCGCGCGCGAACAGGCGCACCGCCGGCGAGGCGTACGGCACCTGGTCGGGTAGCACGCTGGCGGCGCCGAACTCCACCGGCGGGGTGCGCGGCGGATTGGCTTCCGGATCGCTGCCGCCCTTGGCCGGCAGCGACTGGACCTGGGCGATCTCGCGCTGGGCCAGCTTGTCGGGCTGGGTAGCGACGGCCACCGGCTCGACCTTCGCGCCGGTTTCGGCGGTCTTCACCGGCGCCGGCGCGGCCTCGGCCTTGGCTGGTGCCGCCGGCGCGGCGGCCGGAGCGGCAGCGCCATCGGCGACCTCGATCAGCGCGACCACGCTGCCTTCGGACAGGGTGTCGCCAAGCTTGACCTTGAGCTCCTTGACCACGCCGGCGAAGGGCGCGGGCACTTCCAGCGTGGCCTTGTCCGATTCCAGCGTGACCAGGCCCTGGTCCTTGGTCACGGTGTCGCCAACGGCGACGAGGACTTCGATGACGGGGACGTCGCTGTAATCCCCGATGTCGGGGACGCGCGCTTCCTTGATTTCGGCCATGCCAGGACTCCGGCGGATATGCGTGGGGGAAAGACCCCTATTGTGTCCGTACGCGCCGCACCCGCCAACCTCCGCGGCCCCTCCGGGACGTCCGGCTCTGCTTGTCCGGGACAGGTTTCAGCGGAGACCAATGCGGGCAGGTCCGTGCCGGTCCAGTACGCCTGCGCATGTGGGGTCGCCAATCCTGCGCAGTCGCCGTCAGGGCGTCCGCTGTTTTCTTCACGCCTCGCTGAGGTCGGTGAACTCCCCGTTTCCCGTCGACGCCGTAACGGCGGGGCTTCGCGGCGATTGGCTGAACCTGCGCGTTTGCGTGCGTTCGCACGCCGGTTTCCGTTCATGGCCGGGCCGATAGGGTCCCCCGCGCCCACTCCAAGGGCACTACAACAAGAGATAGGAGATCCCTCATGCGTTCCATTCGAACCCTGACCCTGGCCCTGCTTCCGCTGCTGGCCGCTTCGCCGGCGTTTGCCCAGGACACGACCGACACCGGCAGTGCCGCCGGCAAGCGCTTCGCGGTGGTCGGCAGCTACACCCACCTGGACCCGAAGTCCGACGTGGCCCCGGGCCTGAAGGCCGACGGCGGCGGCGCGCCGACGATCAGTGCCAGCTGGTACGCCACCGACAACCTGGCCGTCGAGCTGTGGGGCGCGGCCGACAAGTTCAACCACCGCGTGCGCGCCGACGGCGTCGGCAAGATCGGCACGGTCGAGCAGCAGCCGGTGGCGCTGAGCGGCCAGTGGCACTTCGGCCAGCCCGGCAGCGTGTTCCGTCCGTTCGTGGGCCTGGGCTACTACGAGTCCAACTTCAGCAACGAGGACATCTCCCAGGGTGGCCCGCACGTCGGCCTGCGCAACGCCAAGGGCGCGATCGGCACGGTCGGCCTGGACATGAACATCAACGAGACCTGGTTTGCCCGCACCGACGTGCGCTACATGCATTCCCGCCCGGAAATGCGCGTGGCTGGCGCCGGCACCGGCCAGGACCTGAAGCTGGACCCGTGGGTGGTCGGCATCGGCCTGGGCGCGCGCTTCTGATCGCGGGTGCCATGCGTGATACGAACGGGCCCGGCTGGGCCCGTTCCTTTTTGCGATGACGGCCGGAGCAGGTCGCCACGCAACGCGCGCGGAGGCTACAGCGGCGTGCCGGCGACGGCCTCCGCATCGCTCCACACCAGCCGGCGGAAATCGAACGGCGCCTGCAACCGCGGCTTGACCACCTGGAAGAACGGCGAGACGTCGAAGTCGCGCGGCGTGTACAGGCTGTAATGGCGGATGTGCAGGATCTCGGCGACCGCGCGGCGGCCACCCGGCGTGGTCGTGTCGTGCAGCTCGATCTCCGGCAGGATCGGATAGCGGATCGACCCGAATGCCTGCGCCAGCAGGGTCGAGCAGATCGCCCGGGTCGGCTCTCCGCTGCCCAGCGCGATCATCCGCCGCTTCAGCGGATCGGGCACCGGCGGCTGCCGCACCAGGTAGCGGGCCAGGTCGAAGACGTTCTTCAGGTCGTAGCTGTCGCCCAGCCGCGCCAGCATGTAGCCGGCGACCGCATCGATCTCCCCGGCCGACAGGCCCACCGGTCGGCAGATGCGCACGTGGAAGTCGCTGAACTCCGACAGCGGCACCGTGCGCACGCCGTCGTTGACGTCCACGTCGACGAAACCAGGCTCGTCGCCGGCCGACGCTGCTCCCAGACACAATGCCGCATGTGACCAGGTCGACTGGGTCAGGTACTTGATCGCGCTAGAGAACCGGCTGGAGCCTTCGACCAGGAGCACGTCGCCACGTCGCAGGGTCGCGGCCAGCAGTTCCGGGCGGCTGCTCGGGCCCCGCCGGTAGCGTTCGCGCGGCTGCGCAAGGAATCGCGCCAGCCCCTTGCCGATATATCCCAATGCCATTGCGCCCCCGCCGCGACCCGCATCGCCCCGAGGCTAGCGCAGAAAGCACCGGCGATGTCCCGCCGAAAGCGCCGGTCAGGTGGATCGTGAAAGCGAGGCCAGCCGTCGGCCTCGCGGCAGCACGGCTCACTCAGGGCTGGTCGATCGGAGCCGCCCGTTCGGCGCCGACCACCCGCTCGCGGCGCAGCAGGTACAGGCCGCTGGCGACGATGATCGCCGCGCCGGCCCAGGTCCACGCATCGGGCAGCGTGCGCCACAGCAGCCAGTCCCAGGCGATCACCCAGACCAGGCCGGTGTATTCCAGCGGCGCGATCAGCGAGGCATCGCCGCGCATGAACGCGGCGGTCAGCGCGATCTGGCCCAGCGCGCCGGCCAGGCCCATGCCCAGGATCAGCATCGCGTGCTCGCCGCGCAGCGGCACCCAGCCCGGGATCGCCGCCAGCCCGGCACCGACCGCCATGATCGCCAGGAACCACACCACCATCGACTGCGGTGTATCGGTGCGGGTGAGCAGGGCCACGGTCACCGCAGCCACGGCATAGGCGGTGGCGGCCAGCAGCACCATCAGCCCGGGGAACGAGATGATCCCGCCCACGCCCGGGCGCAGCACCACGATCACCCCGGCCAGGCCAATGGCGATCGCGGTCCAGCGCCGCGGTCCGACCTTCTCGCCCAGCAGCGGCACCGACAGCGCGGCCACCAGCAGCGGCGCGACGAAGTAGATCGCGTAGGCGCTGGACAGCGGCATCCGCTTCAGCGCGAACACGAAGCAGCCGATCATCGCCATGCCCAGCACGCCGCGCAGCAGGTGCAGGCCCCAGCGCACCGGCACGATCGAACGCAGCCCGGCGGTGGACAGCACCCAGACCAGCACGAACGGCAACGAGGCCGCGCCGCGCAGCAGGGTCACCTGCAGCGGCGGGTAATGCGCGGACAGCAGCTTCATGCCCGCGTCCATCAGCGAAAAGCTGGCGACGGCGGCGAGCATCCAGCCGATGGCGGCCAGCGGCCGACGGCGAACAGCGGGGCGAGGCAGGGACATCCGCGCATTATCGCCGGCGCCGGCGCGCGCTCACACCCGCAGGTGGATCGAGCGTGCGTGCAGCGGCGCCAGCAGCAGCGTCACCAGCGCGAGCACGCCCAGCGCACAGGCGAACGACGCCAGGTACGGATCGGCGATGAAGCGCTGCGCCACATCGAATCCCCATGCCTGCGGCGAGACCCGGCTGCCACCGGCAGCGGGCAGCCAGCTCAGGCCGCCGATGATCGACAGCAGGCTCGACAGCACGAACGCCAGGATCGCGTTGCCACCCAGGACCTGCAGTGGCCACAGCCACCGCAGCGCCAGCGCGCTGCGCGCGGGCAGGGCGAACAGCACCAGCGCGACCGCCGAGAAACCGCCGCTGAGCAGGGCGAAACTGGCGGTCCACAAGCGCTTGTTGAGCGGCAACCAACGGTCAAGCAGCAGGCCCGCCACGAACAGCAGCGCGCCGCCCGCCAGGATCGAGCGCAGCGCGCGCTCCGGCGTGCGGCGCCATTGCCAGCCGGCCAGCACGCCGAACAGCACGTTGGCCGTGGCCGGCACGGTGGTGAGCAGGCCCTCGGGGTCGTACACCACGGCGCCAGCGGCATCGGTGCCGTACGGCCACAGGTGGGCCACGCCGAACAGCAACCGGTCCAGGTACGCCGGCAGGCTGCCGGCCGGATCGAGCCGCCCGGTGCCGTATCCGGGCACGGGGATCCAGAGCAGGGCCGCGGTATAGCCGGCCAGCAGCAGCACGGCGGCCGCGAGCACGGCCCCCGGCCTGAGCCGCAAGCGGCCCCGGGGCTCCGCTGCCGCCGTGGCCAGCAGCAGCGTGGCCGCCAGCGCCCAGGCCACGCCGATCCGCTGCAGCACGCCGGGCAGGCGCACGTGCGCCGCGTCGAAGAACGCCAGCGCCGCCAGCAGGTTCAGGACCAGGCCGATCACCACCAGCACCAGCGCGCGGCGCACGACCTGCGCTCCGAGGCGCAGTCGCGTCGCCTCGCCCTGCGTGCGCGGATACGCCAGCGCCAGGGCCATGCCCACCGCGAACAGGAACGCGGGAAAGACCATGTCCGCCAGCGTCCAGCCATTCCACGCCGCGTGCCTGAGCGGGGCGTAGGCATGGTCCCAGTCGCCCGGACTGGTGACAAGGATCATCCCGGCCACCGCCGCGCCGCGCAGCAGGTCCAGCGCGACCACGCGCCGGGTGTTCCCATCCTGGATACGATCCATCGTGCCCCCTCCTGGTCGGGCCGATGCTAGCGCAGCGCCCTCCGCTGCGTGCCGTCCCCTCATCCGGGCCTGCCCGGGGCGGAGGTAGAATGCGCGCCCCGCCACCAGGCCCGCCGCCATGCCCTCCTTCGACATCGCTTCGGAAGTCGACACCCACGAGCTGACCAATGCGGTCGACCAGGCCAGCCGCGAGCTGACCACCCGCTTCGACTTCAAGGGCGTGGACGCCAAGTTCGTGCTCGAGGAGAACGTGATCTCGCAGTCGGCGCCGAGCGACTTCCAGCTCAAGCAGATGACCGACATCCTCAAGCAGCGCCTGACCGCGCGCAGCATCGACATCCGCTGCCTGGAGTTTGGCGAGGTGGAGACCAACCTGGCCGGCGCCCGGCAGAAGGTGACGGTCAAGCAGGGCATCGAGCGCGAGACCGCCAAGAAGATCCAGGCCGCGCTCAAGGACGCCAAGCTCAAGGTCGACAGCCAGATCAACGGCGAGAAGCTGCGCGTCAACGGCAAGAAGCGCGACGACCTGCAGGACGCGATCGCCGTGCTGCGCAAGGCCGACTTCGGCATCCCGCTGCAGTTCGACAACTTCCGCGACTGACGGCAAGGACACGGCGATGAGCGGCAACGAAGACTTCGACACCAGCGACGGCCCCGGCGAGGACGAGGCCATCGCCGCGACCCGGCGCTGGCTCGAGCGGGCGGTGATCGGGCTGAACCTGTGCCCGTTCGCCAAGGCGGTGTACGTCAAGCAGCAGGTGCGCTTCGTCTTCAGCGACGCGACCACGCCCGAACAGCTGGTCGAACAGCTCGGCGAGGAGCTGCTGCTGTTGCGCGATACCCCGGCCGACCAGGTCGACACCACGTTGCTGGTGCACCCGTACGTGCTGCAGGATTTCCTCGACTACAACGACTTCCTCGACCAGGCCGACGCGCTGGTCGAGGCGCTGGAACTGGATGGCGAGCTGCAGGTGGCCAGCTTCCATCCCGACTACCGGTTCGCCGACAGCCAGCCGGACGACATCGAGAACTACAGCAACCGCGCGCCCTACCCGACCCTGCACCTGCTGCGCGAGGACAGCGTCGCCCGCGCGGTGGACGCCTATCCGGAGCCGGACTCGATCGTCGAGCGCAACTACGCCACCTTGCGCCAGCTCGGCCACGATGGCTGGCGGCGGCTGTTCGACGACGCCCGCCACAACTGATCGCAGCACCGGCAGGTGCGCACACGCGCCCTGCATGGACGGTACGCGATACTGGCTGCCCCGTCCCGCTGGACTGCGGCCATGCCCCTGACGCCTCCCCTCACCGCGTGGAATCCGGCGCCGCTGCAGGACCGCGTGATCCTGGTCACCGGCGGCGCGCAGGGCATCGGTCGCGGCATCGCCCAGGCCGTGCTCGGCGCCGGCGGCCAGGTCGCCATCGCCGATCTCGATGCCGATGCCGGCCGTGCCTGCCTGCGCGAATGGGGCCTGTCGCAGCGCGCGATCTTCCGCCACGCCGACGTGGTGAGCGAGCGCGGCGTGGCCGCGTTCGTCAGCGCGGCGCTGGACCACTTCGGCCGCATCGACGGCCTGGTCAACAACGCCGGCATCGCCGACCCGCACGTACCGCCGCTGGAAGCGCTGGATTTCACCGAGTGGAACCGGCGCCTGTCCAGCTTGCACGGCGCCTTCCTGTGCAGCCGCCTTGCCCTGCCCGCCCTGCGCCAGGCCGAAGCCGGCGGTGCCATCGTCAACATCGCCTCCACCCGCGCGCACCAGTCCGAGCCGCATGGCGAAGCCTATGCCGCGGCCAAGGGCGGACTGCTCGCCTTCACCCACGCGCTGGCGGCGAGCGAGGGCCCGCGTGTGCGGGTGAACGCGATCAGCCCGGGCTGGATCGCCACCGAGGCCTGGCGCGCACCGGCGCGACGGCGCACGCCGAAACTCTCGCGCATCGACCACGCCCAGCATCCGGCCGGGCGGGTCGGCACGCCGGAAGACATCGCCGCGCTGGCGGTGTACCTGCTGGCGCCATCGCTGTCCGGCTTCGTCACCGGACAGGAATTCGTGGTCGACGGCGGGATGACCCGGAAGATGCAGTACGCCTGAGCGCAGCCTGCGCGATCAGCGCACCGTGGCGCCGCGCAGCACCGGCGTGCCGTCGCGCACGTCGGTCCAGGCCAGCCATGCGGCGTCGCCGCTCCACTGCAGCCGCGGCAGGCCACTGGCGCGGCCGCGCGCGGACAGGTCAGCCACTTCGACGCGTTGCGCGTGCGACCCGTCCGCGTCGTAGCGACCCAGCACCAGCTTCTGCGAGGTCGGCGAGGCTTCCTCCAGCCACGCCGCGAGCAGTCGTTCGCCACCGAGGGCGAGCGCGAGGCGGCCGAGCACCTGCGGTCCCTTGGCCAGGGTGAGCGGGGCGGCAAAGCTGTCGCCGGCATCGTCCGAATGCGCCGCGCGCAGCTCCGGCACGCCGTCGGCTTCGGTGTACCACGCGACCCAGACCCGGTTGCCGTCGGCGACCACCGCCGGTCCGTTGACCGGGCAGCCGGCGAAGTGCCAGCCATCGGCGTGCACGTCATGCGGCGCGGTCCAGGCATTGCCATCGAGGCGGACGATGCGGGTGTCGCGGACTTCCTGCGGGTCGCGGCCGCGATACACGACCACTACACCGCGCGCGGTCAACGCAGATGACGTCGTGCAGCAGTCGCAGGTCGACACATCGAGCGGCCACTCGGCCTCCTGCGTTCCCTGCGGCCCATGGATCGCGGCGCGCAGCATCATCGCCGGACCGCCACCATGGTGGTCGTCGTGCATGTCATGCATCTCCTGCGCACCTGCCGCCGCAGCCTTCTGCCGGCTGTCGAGCCAGGCGATGCCGAGCCGGTCGTCGGCCTGCGTCCAGTAGGTCACGAAGCCGTGGTCGCCGCGGATCGCCGGCGGATGCACCTGCAGTGGCGCGGACCAGTGCGCGCCGCCGTCGGCGGAACGGACGAGGGCGATGCCGTAGTCCATCCGCGACGGCCCGCTGTTGCGCAGCCAGTGCGCCCACAGCGAACCGTCGGGCAGGGCATGCACGCGCGGGGTGTCGGCCCAGTTGACGAACCAGTCGCGGCCGGCAGCCACGGTCTGCACCGCACTCCACGCCGGCGCGGCGGTGGGTGCGGTCGACGCCAGCTGCAGGCGATGGCCACCATCGGTCGCTTCGATCCAGCTCAGCAGCAGGCGTCCGTCCGGCGCGACTGCTAGGTCAGGCTGCGCGGCGCCGTCCGGCGCCGGCAGGGTCCACGCCTGCACCGTCGGTGTCGAAGCGGCTGCCGGTGGCGCCACCGCGGATGTCGCCGCAGTCGGTGCATCGCCGTTGCTGCAGGCCGACAGCGCGGCCAGCAGCGTGCAGGCGAGCCATGGATTGCGCTGGGACATGTTCATTCCATCTCCGGTCATGCATGGACATCGAGGTATCGCCGCCGCTGCGATGATCGCGCGTCGCGTGTGGAAGCGGTAATGCGGCTGCCGGCGAGCGACCGGGCAACCGCGTTCCCTTCGACAACACCGGCCGATCCTAGAACGAACGCCGCAGCACCAGCTCCCAGCTGCGCGGATCGCCGAGGTAGACCATGTTGGCGTTGAGCGCGTAGGCCACGCAGGTGCGGTCGCCAAGGTTGCGGCCGCGCAGGACCAGTTCGCCCCTGGTATCGGTCTTCCAGCGCACGTGCGCGCCCCAGGTGGCGTAGCCGGCGGTGGACAGGGTGTTGGCGGCATTGGCATAGCGCGAGGACACGCCGCGCAGGTCCACGCCCGCCGACCAGCGCTCGTCGAAGGCGTAGTCGGCCCACAGGTTGCCGACCCGGGCCGGTGTATTGGCCGGCGTGTTGCCGGCGCGCGAGACCGCCACGCCGTCCACCGTCTCGCTGAATTCGTCCAGCCGCGCATCCACCCAGGCCAGGTTGCCGTCGATCGACAGCGCCTCGCCCGGCTTCCAGCCGAAGGCCAGTTCCACGCCACGCGAGGACTGCTGGCCCACCGGCAGGGTCTGGCCGGGATTGGCCGGATCGCTGATCGCCAGGTTGCGGCGGACGATGCGGTAGCCGGCGAGCGTGGCGTAGCCACGGCCATCGCGCGACTGCAACTTCGCGCCGATCTCGCCCTGGTGGCCGGTGGCCAGGTCGAAGTCGCGCGCGGTGGCGAAGTTGGTGGTGCTGAGCACGCCGGCCGGCGGATCGGCCGCGGTGCTGTACTGCACGTAGACGCTGCCCTGCGCGGATAACGCCCAGTCCAGCGCCGCGCGCCCGGTGGTCGGCCGGTACTCCCGCTCGAAACGGGCCGGGTTGGTCGGCGTCACCGTGCGATGGTTGACCACGTCCAGGCTGATGCGCTCATGGCGCACGCCGGTGAGCAGCGACAGCGACGGCGCCAGCGTGGTCAGGTTTTCCACGTACGCGGCCAAGGTGTGCAGGCGGTTGGTCCGGTCGGGCGTGTACGTCAGCGATGCGCCAGGCACGTCGAGGAAGCGGCCCGGGGTGACCGCATCCAGCGGCACGGTGTCGACCGTACCGGCGATCGACAGCGGAAATCGGGTCTGCCGGTTGTAGCTGGCGTCGACACCGAGCGCCCATTGCGTGGGCAAGCCGGCGAGCGTGCCGGCGTGGGTCCAGTCGACGCGGTCGCCCCAGACCTGTTGGTCGTGCCGCTGCAGGAACGCGCCCGAGCGCACCACCGCGTCGTTGCCAGCGGTGAGCCGATAGCTCTCCACGTTGCGGTAGTCGCGCAGCGCGTCGTAGTGGTAGGCGGTGTTGCGCACGCGGTCGCCCTCGCGCGGCGACCACTCCAGCAGCGAACGCGCCCACAGCACGTCCTGCCCGTACCGGCCGTCGCCGACGTTGTAGTTGCGTCCCACCGTCGGCTCCAGCACGGACAGGCGACCACTCGCCGGCTGCCGCACTGGCGTGCCCCAGTACGGGCGCCGGTTGTCTTCGTCCTGGTACTCCAGCGCCACGGTGTGCTGCAGCGTCGGGGTGAGCTGCACGAGCCAGGAGCCGGCCGCGGCCAGCGCCTGCCGCTGCTGGCGGTCGATCCAGCTGCCGCTGTCGCGCAGGCTCAGGTCCAGCGCCAGTGCCTGCGGCGTGCCGTCGCCACCGACGCGCCGGTTGGCGTCGATGGCCAGGGTGTAGTCGTCGTCGGAGCCGAGCGAGACCTGCCCGCGCGCCTGGTCCGCGATGG
>JAGHZW010000164.1:28572-30658 GCA_017745195.1 Pseudoxanthomonas sp.
AGCAACGTGGTGTCGACCTGGTCGCCGTCGAGGCTGGCCAGACGGGTGACGTAGTTGATCGCGCCGCCCACCGCGCCGGCACCGTAGAGGAAGCTCGACGGACCACCGATCGCCTCCACCCGCGCGTACTGCCAGGCATCGACCGGACGCGCAGCAATCGTCGCGTATTGCACGTCGATGCCGTTGAACAGCTGGCTGATCTGGCTGCCGGAAAACCCGCGCCAGGTGACCGCATTGCCATTGCCCGGCGGCGAGGCCACGGTCAGGCCGGGAATGCCGGCCAGCGCTTCCTGGGTGGTGCGCACGCCGCGCGCGTCCAGGAGCTGGCGGTCGATCACGGTGACCGACGCCGGCATCTCCATCACGCCCAGGTCCAGGCGCGAGGCGCTGCCGGCCGACGCGTCCAGCACGGTCTTGCGGGTATTGACCTGGATCGTGTCGAGGGTGGTGGTGCGCGTTTCGTGCGCGGCATCGGCGGACGCATCGTTGCGGGGACCGGCATGCGCGACGGAGGAAAGGAACAGCGACGGGCACAGGGCCGCGGCCGCGGCCAGCGGCAGGCACGACGCACGCGGCGCCACGCGAAAAGCGATCGACATCGAAGGGCTCCAAACACACGGGCGCGCGGCACGGCGGCCGCGCGGATCACGGGGTGACGGTGTGGTTCAGAGCAGGATCGGCGGACCGCGGCTGCCGAGGCCGCGCAGGTTGTGCACGATGCGCAGGCGTGGCGCGAGGCGTGGGCGCGGCACGTGCCGGCCGAGGATGGGCAGCACGAACACCAGCGCCAGCAGCATCATCGGCAGCGACGCCGCCAGCGGGCAGTAGTCGCAGTCCTGGCCGGCGGGCAGCTTCAGCTTCGACATCGGCGCATCGGCCAGCCCGAAGCCGTCGCCGGACGGCAGCGCCTTCAACCCCATGCTGGTGCACAGCTGCGACCAGCCATCCAGCACTTCAGTCGTGCCGCTGGCCAGGATGCGGCTGATCGACGGCGAGAACGCGACCAGCAGCATGGCGATCAACGCCAGTCGGCCCATGGTGCGTGCGAGGGAGCGGGAACGGAGCACGCGCGGAGTGTAGCGGACCGTCCGCGTGCGCGGAGCGGACCGAATGTCCCAGCGTCGCCGCTCAGCCGATCGCCAGCCGCGCTTCCAGCAGGCGCTGGGCGTCGCCGAGCGAATCGACGATGCGGTGCTGCAGCGCGCGCACCTCATCGTCCGGCTCGAGCAGGTCGGGCACCTGGATCGGAGTCATGCCGGCAGCCAGCGCGGCGCGCACGCCGGTCGGCGAGTCCTCCAGCACCAGGCAGCGCGATGGCTCCATGCCGAGGGTCGAGGCGGCGAGCAGGTACACGTCCGGGGCGGGCTTCGGCCTGGGCACGTCGCTGGCGGTGCAGACCGCGTCGAAATACGGCAGCAGGCCGGCGGCGGCGAGCTTGCGCATCGCCAGCGGGCGCCGGGTCGAGGTCGCCACCGCGCGCGGGATGCCGCGCGCGACCAGGAACTGCAGCAGCTCTACGATGCCCGGACGATGGTCGATGCCCGCGTCGGCGACCGCGTCATACATCACCTCGGCGCGCTCGAGCAGCGCGTCGGTCGCCGCGGCGCCGATGCGTTCGCTCAGCAGGCGCCGGCACAGGCCGTCACCACCACCGATCATCCGCAGCCACAGCGTGTCGGGCAGGTCGTGGCCGAGTTCGCGCGCGGCGCGGGCCATGCAGATGTTGATCGCGCGCTCGCTGTCGAGCATCAGTCCGTCCATGTCGAAGATCACCGCGTCGGGCTGGAACGGCAGCGGCGGGATGCAGGGACTCATGCGGTCTCCGTGGCGAACAGGCGGTCCAGGTCGGCGGCATCGAGCGCGCGCCATTGGCCTTCGGCGAGATCGTCCAGCGCCAGCCCGCCGACCTGCGGCCGGTGCAGCGCTTCGACGTGGTTGCCGGTGGCGGCGAACATGCGCCGCACCTGGTGGTAGCGACCCTCGTGCAGGGTCAGGCGTGCGTGGCGCGGGCCGAGCACTTCGAGTCCGGCAGGCAGCAATGGCGTGGTCTCCGATTCCAGCATCAGCGTGCCGCTGGCGAACAGCG
>JAGHZW010000164.1:30712-40538 GCA_017745195.1 Pseudoxanthomonas sp.
CTTCCAGGCCAAGGAATACATCCACGCGCACGTTGTCGTGGTCGAGCGGGTCGTCGGCGTACAGCACCTCGCCGGCGGCATCGGTGACGCGGCCCTCGCGGAACATCCACGCCACCTCCTTGCGGCTGCCGTAGCCCAGGTTGGCCAGGTGCTTGACCAGTTTCATCGATTTACTCATCGGCCACGCTCCTCCGCGCATCTGCCTTCACCACCCCGCCCGCCACTTCGCCTTTCACTGCTTCGATCACCTTGAAGCCGCCGCCCTCGGCGAGCACACGCTGGGACGCGAACGCCTGCGCCAGCGTGGCCTCGTACGGCAGGTGGCGATTGGCGACCAGCAGCAGGCGGCCGCCGCGCCGCAGCGACTGCGCGGCGACCTCGATGAAGCGCTGGCCCAGTTCCGGCCGGTCGCCGCGGTCGTGCGCGTGAAACGGCGGGTTGCTGACGATGAAGTCGTAGCCGCCTTCGGCCAGGCCCGCGGTGACGTCGTGCCAGTGGAAGAACAGCGCCGCGCGCCCGGCCTGCGCCGCGAGATTGCCGCGGGCCAGTTCGATCGCACGCGCCTCGGCCTCATACAGGTCCAGCGCGGTCACGCCCGGGCAACGCGCCAGCACTTCGGCCGACAGGTAACCCCAACCCGCGCCCAGGTCGGCGCCGCGGCCGGCCAGGTCGCCGGGCAGATGCGCGGCCAGCAGCGCGGACGCTGGATCGATCCGGTCCCAGGCGAATACGCCGGGACGGCTGCGGAAGCGTCCGTCGAGGATCGGCCGCGGCGCGTCGGCCTGCTGCCAGCGCTCCTGCAGCACGGCGTCGTGCGCGCCCGACAGCGGCGGCGTCCAGAACACCCGGCAATGGAACTTGGTGAGCGTGCCGTCGAGGCCGGCCAGCTGCTGCAGGTCCTTCTCGCGCGACTTCGCGCCTTCGTCGTTGGCGACCGCGGCGACCACGCGCGCGCCGGGCGCAGCCATCGCGACCGCACGCGCCAGCAGCGCCTGCGCCTCGTCACGCTGCCGCGGCGGCAGGACCAGCACCAGTGACGCATCGGCAGCACCATCCAGTTCCGCGCGTACATCAAGCCCGGCCTCGCGCAGGTCGTCAGCCAGCGGCTTGAACCCCTGCTCGCAACGCAGGTGCCGCAGCGGATACTGGCGCAGCGGCCAACCGTCGCGGGCGCGCAGGAAGGCGATGTCGCCCTGCGCCGGCCACGGCAGTACGCCGCTGTCGAACGGCAGCATCAGGGCCTTCAGGGGTTCGTCGTGGAGGGTCACGCGCGGGAGTGCGGCAGCGGGCCTGCCATTATCCGCGATTGCCTTGCCCGGTGGCCTGACCGCTGGCGTACCGTTCACATACGCGCCCGCGCGCCTGACCCAGGTCAAGGCGCAGCCGTCCCTCATGCGCAACCCTGCGTGCAGCCTCCACCGGAGTCCGAGATGACCACCACCCCGCCCCGGCTCGAAATCGACGGCGCGATGGTCGCGCAGGCGATCGGGCTGGACGTGGCCACGTTCCGCCAGCTGATGGACGACGGCAAGATCTCGGTGCTGTGCGAGCGCGGCATCGGCGAGGACGCCGGTACCTGGCGGGCGTCCTTCTACTACGGCAAGCAGCGCGCGCGCTTCGTCGTGGACGCGCAGGGCAACCTGCTGGACCACTGAAGGCGCCGCTCTGCCGTCGACCCGCGGCCGCCAGGGCATGCACCCCGCATGCACGCGTCGTTGACCGGGACTGCACGTCGACGCGCCCAGGCTGGCCACACCGGCTGCAGTTGGAGACGACGATGACAACGCGAGCCCTGTTCGTCGGCGGGGTGGTCGACAACAGCGAGATGGACTTGGACGAAGGCGAGCCGCCGATGCACTACCCACCCGACGGTGGTGGCGGCCACTCGCGCTATCGCCTGCACCAGATGGGCCTGCGCGCCGACGGCAGCGTGGCCTATGCGGTGTACGGCGCACCGGACATCGCCGATGCCGAGGTGCGCCGGATCACCGATGAACGCGACTACGCGCGGCGCTTCGAAGCCACGCCACGCGAGATCGAAGGCGAGGGTTGAATCGACCGGTCCCACGGCCCGATCGCGCGGTGCCACGGGATAACCCGACAGTTCACATCAGACCGGCGTCGGGTTGCGGTACTTGAACCCGGCCTGGTGCCAGTACGGATACGGCTTCTGCACCGCGCTCGCCGCGTCGAGCTTCGCCACCTGTTCGGCGCTCAGGCTCCAGCCGATCGCGCCCAGGTTCTGCTTCAGCTGCTCCTCGTCGCGCGCGCCGACAATCACGCTGGACACGGTCGGCCGCTGCAGCAGCCAGTTCAGCGCCACCTGCGGCACCGTCCTGCCGGTCTCGGCGGCCACTTCGTCGAGAGCGTCGACCACGCGGTACAGCAGCTCCTCCGGCACCTGCGGCCCGGAGTCGACCGCGGTCTGCGACTGCAGGCGGCTGGACGGCGGCAGCGGCTGGCCGCGGCGCAGCTTGCCGGTCAGCCGGCCCCAGCCCAGTGGGCTCCACACCACCGCGCCCACGCCCTGGTCCTCGGCCAGCGGCATCAGCTCCCACTCGTAGTCGCGGCCGACCAGCGAGTAGTAGGCCTGGTGCGCGACATAGCGCGTCCAGCCGTAGCGGTCGGCGGTGGCCAGCGACTTCATCAGGTGCCAGCCGGAGAAGTTGGACACGCCCAGGTAGCGGATCTTGCCGGCGCGGACCAGGTTGTCGAGGGTCGACAGCACTTCTTCCACCGGCGGGCGCGCATCGAAGCCGTGCAGCTGGAACAGGTCGATGTAGTCGGTGCCCAGCCGCTTCAGTGCGCCATCGACCGCGTTGACCAGGTGGTAGCGCGAGGACCCGACCTGGTTCTCGCCGTCGCCGAAGCGGAACGTGGCCTTGGTCGAGATGATCAGCGAATCGCGCGGGCGACCCTTGATCGCCTCGCCGAGGATCGACTCGGCCGCGCCCTTGGAATAGACGTCGGCGGTGTCGAACATGTTGAGCCCGGCGTCCATGCAGATGTCGATCAGGCGCCTGGCCTGGGCCACATCGGTATTGCCCCAGGCACTGAACAGCGCGCCGCTGCCGCCGAAGGTGCCGGTGCCGAAACTCAGGGCGGGGACGCGGAAGCCGGAACGGCCGAGATAGCGGTATTCCATGGGAGAACCCTCGGGGGAAGGAAGCGGACGACCATTTCACTCCGCTGCGATGACCGGCTCAAGGCCGTCGGTGGGATACCGGGTTCCGCCATCCGCGGCGGACGCGATGCCTGTGCAGGCGCGGCGGGAGGCTATCCTTTGCGCCATGCCCCTGCGCCGCCTCGCCGCCACCCGCTACGTCACCCCGCTGCGCGAGGGCGGCTCGATGCCGGCCGTGGTCGAGGCCGACGACCTCGGCCTGTACGTGCTCAAGTTCCGCGGCGCCGGCCAGGGGCCGAAGGCGCTGGTCGCCGAGGCGATCAGCGGCGGCCTGGCCCGCGCGCTCGACCTGCCGATGCCGGAAATCGTGCTGATGGACCTGGACGCCGAGCTGGCCCGCACCGAGGGCGACCCGGAGATCCAGGACCTGATCAAGGCCAGCGCCGGGCTCAACCTGGGCATGGATTACCTGCCCGGCGCGATCAACTTCGACCCGGTGGCCGAGCAGCCCGACCCGGCGCTGGCCTCGCGCATCGTCTGGTTCGACGCCTTCACCAGCAACGTCGACCGCACCGCGCGCAACCCGAACATGCTGGTCTGGCACGGCAAGCTGTACCTGATCGACCATGGCGCCTCGCTGTACTTCCACCACGGCTGGGACGGCGACACCGGCCAGGCCGGCAAGCCGTTCGCGCTGGTCCGCGACCACGTGCTGCTGCGCTGGGCCAGCGAGCTGGCGCTGGCCGACATGGACATGGCCGCACGCCTGTCACCCGGGCTCATCACCGACGTCGTCGCCCAGGTGCCCGACGACTGGCTGCAGGGACCGGACGCGTTCGGCGATCCGGCGACCCAGCGCGCCGCCTACGTCGACTACCTGTGCCGGCGGCTGGCACAGCGCGAAGGCTTCGTGCAGGAGGCGATCCGTGCACGCGCATGACACCTACGACTACGCGGTGGTGCGCGTGGTGCCGCGCGTGGAGCGCGAGGAATTCGTCAACGTCGGCGTGATCCTGTCCTGCGAGCGGGCGAAGTTCCTCGAGGCACGGATCGAGGTCGACGCGGCGCGGCTGCGCGCGCTCGACCCGGGCATCGACCTGGCCCTGGTCTGCCGGCACCTCGACGCCATCGCCGCGATCTGCCGCGGCGGCGAGGCGGCGGCACCAATCGGCCTGCTGCCGCCGCGCGCGCGCTTCCACTGGCTCACCGCCAAGCGCAGCGCGATCATCCAGACCTCGCCGGTGCATATGGGCCGCTGCGGTGGCGACCTGTCCGCCACGCTCGAGCACCTGATGCAGCGGATGGTGCGGGTTCCCGGCCAGGCGCGCTGACGCCTGCGGGTACGGAGCCGCGACAGGACACGCCGCCCGCTAGCTCCGCCACACCCAGGGGATGGCGCACAGCCCGGCGCCGAGCAGGGCAAGGAGCACCGCGCTGGAAAAGAACCAGGGGAGCGCCATCAGCGCAAGGCCGCACACCAGCGGCAGCGGCGCCCTCTGCTTGCGCCCGTACCAGAAGTAGCCGAATCCGACCGCGCCGAACAGGACGCCGAGCAACAGGATCGAGCTGTCCACCTTTCCTCTCCACGACCAGGCCATGACTACCCGCGGCGACGCGGGCCCGCGTCGCACCGGCTCAGCCGTCGTGCGGCTCCACCGCCACCGCCGTGCCGTAGCACAGCACCTCGGTCAGGCCCGCCATCAGTTCGGTGGCGTCGTACCTGACCGCGACGATCGCGTTGGCACCGAGCTGGCGGGCGTGCTGCAGCATGTCGCGATAGGTGTCCTGGCGGGCCTGTTCGCAGAGCTCGGTGTAGATGCTGATGTTGCCGCCGAACAGGGTCTGCAACCCGCCGAGGAAATTGCCCACGATCGAGCGCGACCTGACGGTGATGCCGCGCACCAGGCCGATGTTGCGCACGATCCGGTAGCCGGGAAGCTCCTGCGCGGTCGTCACCATCGAATCGCCCAGCAGCAGCGTTGCCGGGCGGTACGACGAGGAATTGTATGGATCGGTCATGCTTCTTCCCTGACGCCCGACGGCCACCTGGCCGCGCGCCAGCTTGGACCGGCGTGGCCGTGGCGTGCAAGCGCCGCCACCGGAAGCAAGCGGCCCGTGCCCGAGGCACCACGCAGCCGTGGCTCAGGCCGGGTGTTCGTCCCCATCGACCAGGCCATGTGCACGGTAGAGCGCCATCTCGTCGCCGGCGATGAAGCCGAAGATCTTCGGCCCGGCTGCGCGCCGCTGCAGCAGGTGCAGCACGTCGAACGGCACCGCCAGCGCGCTGCGTCCTTCCGCCAGTACGTGGCCCGACAGGACACGCGCACCCGGTCGTGGTTTTCCCACAGCGCTTCGTCCTCCACCCGCTCGACGCGCATGCCGATCGTGCCGCTCGCCTTGTCGAACGCGTAGCCCTTGCCCAGCGCCTGGCCGAAGCCCTCGTCGTCGGCAGCGGCTGCCACCTCGCCGCCGAGCGAGCGCTCGTAGGCAGCCGCGCAGGCGTGGAAGAAGGCTTCGTAATCGGGAGAATCCATGGGCGGTGTCGTGCACCAGGCCAGCCCGCCGGTGGCAGCGCCGCTCGACGCACGCCGATCAGAGCGAACCGATGCCGACCACCACCAGGATCGCCGTGCCCAGTGACACGGATGCGTAGCGTGGCCAGGTCCGCGCCGCGCGATTGACCGCCAGCGACCACAGCGAGGCCGGCACCAGCACGAGCAGCGTCGCCAGCGCGGCGACCAGCAGCCAAGCCTCGACCTGCCACACCCGCACGTTGTCGGGGAATGCGGACAGGCCGGCCGACGCGAGCAGCGCGATGCCCGCGGCGCCAAAGACGAGCCGGCTCGGAACAGCGAACGTGCGGTAGTCCTGCATGCGTACCTCCGCATTCGATGGCGCCGGCATCGACGCGCCGGCATGGATCGATTGTATGCGCGCAGTCGAGCACGCGACCGTGGCGACCGTCGCTCAGCCGCCGGTGATGGCGCCGGAAATCCGCTGCGCGGTTCCGCTCGCGAGCAGCCACGCGACCATGGCCAGGTTGGCCACCACCGTGATCCGGAAGATGGCCTGGAACGAGGCTTTCACGGTCTTGTGCCGGAACTGCTGCTGGGCGACGAGCGCGCCCGGCCAGCCACCGAGGAGGTCCACGAAATGCAGGGTCGATTCGGGCGTGCGGCGATAACCCTTCTCCGCCGCGCTCTTGTCCAGGCCGTACATGGCGTACGAGAACAGGCTGGCCAGCAGGTAGGCGATCACCAGCAGCCGCGGCATCGTCCCGGCGACGGCCAGGACCGCGACCAGTGCGGCGAAGACCAGCGCGATCTTCACCCGCGGCAGCCGACGGCCGCGCGCCGGCTGCTCGAGCCGCCGGCCGGCGAAGCGGATCGCCCTGGCGTTCAAGCGCCCCCTGGCATCCCTGCCGACCTCGTACGAAACCAGGTCGCCGACGACCGGCCGCCGCGAACCGCGCTGGAATCCGCTGGCGTGGACGAAGGCACGGTCGCCGCCGCCGCTGGGAACGACGAAACCGAAGCCCTTCTCGTCGTTCCAGTCGCTGATGCGCCCTGCGTATCTCATCGGACTCCATTGATGCCGGTCGACCGGCAACGCCCCCGCTCTATCGCGAGTCGTCGCCCGAGTCTGCCGCTACGCCCGGTCCAGCGCCAAGCGAAGCTCGCAGCATGCCGATGTCCGCGGGATTGCAGATGAGGCGAAGACCAGAACCGATGCCGGCGCGCCCGCAGAGTGGGCGCCTGCGACAACCGGCACCGCTCAGCCGACGTGCTGCAGCGGCACCCGCTTCACCGCGCAGAGCAGCCGGTAGGCGCTGGTCTGGCTGTGGGCGACGACCTGCGCGGCCGGCACCTGCTTGCCCCACAGTTCGACGCGGCTGCCGACCCCGGCCTGCGGGTGGTCGGTGAGATCGACGGTGAGCATGTCCATCGAGACGCGGCCGGCCAGGCGACCGGGACGGCCATCGATCGCCACCGGGGTGCCGTTCACCGCGAACTGCGGGTAGCCGTCGGCATAACCGATCGCGACCACGCCTATCCGCGTCGGCGCTTCGGTGACGAAACGCGCGCCGTAGCCGACCGGCTCGCCGGCGGGCAACTCGCGCACCGCGATCACCTTCGATTCCAGGGTCATCACCGGGCGCAGCTGTGCGGCGATCTCGTGGGCCTGGGCGAACGGCGAGACGCCGTACAGCATCAGCCCCGGCCGCGCCCAGTCGGCGCGCGCCTGCGGCCAGCCGAGCAGCGCCGGCGAGTTGCACACGCTCGTTTCGCCGGGCAGGCCTTCGGTGGCCGCGGCGAAATTCGCCAGCTGCTCGCCGGTGCGTGTGCAGTCGAGTTCATCGGCGCGGGCGAAGTGGCTCATCTTCACGATGTTGCCGACGTGCGGCAGCGCGCGCAGGCGCTGCCAGGCATCGCGGTAGGCGGCCGCATCGAAGCCGACGCGATGCATGCCCGAATCCAGCTTCAGCCACACGTCGAGTGGCGCCGGCAGCGGCGTGCGCTCCAGCACCTCGAGTTGCCACGGTGCATGGACCACGGTCCACAGGTCGTGGCGGACGATGAGGGCGAGTTCGTCGGCGTCGAAGAAGCCTTCCAGCAGCAGGATCGGCGCATGGATGCCGGCCTCGCGCAGGGCCAGTGCTTCCTCGATGCAGGCAACGGCGAAGCCGTCGGCCTCGTCCTGCAGGGCCAGTGCGCAGCGCGCGGCGCCGTGGCCGTAGGCATCGGCCTTGACCACCGCCAGCGCGCGACCGCCGCCGAGCCCACGCGCCAGCCGGTAGTTGTGGCGCAGGGCGTCGAGGTCGATCAGGGCACGGGCGGGACGCATCGGTGCTGCAGCTCCGGAGAAGCGACGCCGCTCCCGGGCAGCAGTTGCCCGGTGCGCAGCGGAGCCGCGGGAATCCCGGCCTGCGCCGGGACGTGGGATCAGATTGTCGCCGGAATCGCGTCGCCTTCCACGCCCTGCGTCGCGTTGCCGCGGCCGTAGCGCGAGATGTCCAGGCCTTCGCTGCGGATGCCGGTCGGGCGACGGGCGATGACGTCGGCCAGGTAGCGGCCCGACCCCGCGGCCATGGTCCAGCCGAGCGTGCCGTGGCCGGTGTTGAGGAACAGGTTGCGCAGCGGCGTGGCGCCGACCACCGGCGTGCCGTCCGGCGTGGCCGGGCGCAGGCCGGTCCAGAACTCGGCGCGGGCCAGGTCGCCGCCGCGCGGGTACAGGTCGCGGACGACCTTCTCCAGCGTGGCGCGGCGACGCGGATCCAGCGACAGGTCGAAGCCGGACACTTCGGCCATCCCACCAACGCGGATCCGGCGGTCGAAGCGGGTGATGGCGATCTTGTAGGTCTCGTCGAGCACGGTCGACGTCGGCGCCATCGCCGCGTCGGTGATCGGGATGGTCAGCGAGTAGCCCTTGAGCGGATACACCGGCAGGCGGATGCCCAGCGGCCTGAGCAGCTTCGGCGACCAGCTGCCCAGGGCGAGCACGTAGCGGTCGGCGGTTTCCAGCTTGCCGTCGATGCGCACGCCGGCGACGCGATCGCCGTCGGATTCGATCGCCTCGATGTTGGCGCCGTAGCGGAACTCCACGCCGCGCATCTTCGCCAGTGCGGCCAGGCGTTCGCAGAACAGCTGGCAGTCGCCGGTCTGGTCGCCGGGCAGGCGCAGGCCGCCGACCAGCATGTCGGAGGCGGCGGCCAGCGCCGGTTCGACCCGGGCCACGCCGGCCCGGTCGAGCACTTCGTAGGGCACGCCGGCCTGCTCGAGCACGGCGATGTCGCGCGCGGCGGCGTCCAGCTGGGCCTGGCTGCGGAACAGCTGGGTGGTGCCCAGGCGCCGGCCTTCCCAGGTCAGGCCGGTATCGGCGCGCAGCTCGTCCAGGCAGTCGCGGCTGTACTCGGCCAGCCGGACCATGCGCTCCTTGTTCACCGCATAGCGCACGGCGGTGCAGTTGCGCAGCATCTGCGCCAGCCACAGGTACTGGTCCGGATCGAGCGTGGGCCTGATCGCCAGCGGCGCGTGCTCCTGGAACAGCCACTTGACCGCCTTCAGCGGCACGCCCGGGGCGGCCCACGGCGAGGCGTAGCCCGGCGAGATCTGGCCGGCGTTGGCATAGCTGGTCGCGCGGGCCGGACCCGGCTCGCGGTCGACCACGGTCACCTCGAAACCGGCCTGCGCCAGATACCACGCGCTGGTCACGCCGATCACGCCACTGCCCAGAACCAGAACCCTCTGCATCCGCTCGACCCTCGATTCAGGCGCTTCCACTGGATGAATGGGGAAGCCGCCGGCAAGGTGCGCAGTATATGGACGTATATCTGGTTGTTTTTTCCGTTTTATCAGCGTGTTAAGGTGGATTCGCCTTAACAACCGGGCTCCCCGTGGAGGTTTCCTTGGCCGACCGCCCCTCCCGCGAGCGCGCGACCCGCGACCTCGACCGGATCGACCGCCACATCCTGCGCATCCTCCAGCAGGAGGGCCGCATTTCCTTCACCGAACTGGGCGAGCGCGTCGGCCTGTCGACCACCCCGTGCACCGAGCGCGTACGCCGCCTGGAACGCGACGGCGTGATCGAGGGCTACTACGCGCGGCTCAACCCGCAGGCGCTGAAGGCGGGCCTGCTGGTGTTCGTCGAGATCAGCCTGTCGTACAAGTCCGGCGGCGTGGACACCTACAAGGTCGACTTCAA
>JAGHZW010000164.1:40576-66867 GCA_017745195.1 Pseudoxanthomonas sp.
GATGGAAGAGGTCAAGGAAACGCTGGCGCTGGCGATTCCGGACTAGGCACAGTGCCAGACGCTCTTCTTGCGGGTGGCGCCCGCCGCTGCTTTTGCAGGAGCCCGGAGACCACACATCCGTTCGTGGAAAGCGCGGGCGACCGCCATGTGGAGACCGGCTGCCAACAATCCGCCAACCATGGCGATCGCCCGCAAGAAGGGCTCCTGCAAAAGCGCGGGCGATGCCCGATGGTCCGTTGCGATGCCTCCCGACGGAAGTAAAGGAGGAGGCGGCGGCCGCAGGCCGGTGCCGGGGGACATGGAGTCGGGAGGCGTCGCAACGGAGCTCCCCCGCCATCCGACCGCACCAACACACCACCACCGCTTCCGACATCGCACGGCAGAAACGACATCGGCGGCCGAAGCCGCCGATACGCAGGTCGCGTGACGCGCTGGGCCTACTCGGCCCAGCGCACCGCCGAGGCGGTCTTCGGCAGGATCTGCGCCGACAGCGCGCGATCCTGTTCGAGCAGGTCGATGGCGTTGGCCAGGATCGCCGCGGCCTCGCGCTGCAGCGGATCGGGACGCTTCTCGGCCGCCTTCTCGCGCGCGGCGTCGCGGACCACGTCGCGCTCGCTCGGCGCCAGGCCGTCGTCGCTCTCGTCGGCCAGCGGATCCAGGTCCAGGCCCTTCTCCTTGCGGATCGCCTGGCGCTCCTTGCGCTGGGCCTCCTGCCGGTCGCGCTCGGCACGGCGGTCGGCCTCGTTCAGCGACAGGTACTTCTTCGCCGCCTCGGCGCGGTAGCGCGCCACGTCCTCGCTCCACCACTGGAACTCGAGGTCGTTGGCGATGCGCTCGGCGTGCATCTGCTGCAGGCGCGGCACCAGCGGCGCGAAGTTGCCGTAGCGCGCATGCGGCACGGCCGCGATGCGGGTCCACGGCAACGCGTTGTCGTAGGTGCTCTCGCCGAACTCGTTGGCGTCCACGCTCACCGGATAGGTGATGTCGGGCACCACGCCCTTGTTCTGGGTGCTGCCGCCGTCGGCGCGGAAGAACTGGGCGATGGTCAGCTTGATCTGGCCGTAGCGCGGGCCCTCGCCGGCCGCCGGCCAACGGTCCAGGTCGAGCATGTTCTGCACGGTGCCCTTGCCGAAGGTGGTCTCGCCGATGATCAGCGCGCGGCCGTAGTCCTGCATCGCGCCGGCGAAGATCTCCGAAGCCGAGGCCGAACCGCGGTTCACCAGCACCGCCAGCGGGCCATCCCAGGCCACGCCCGGGGTGCGGTCGCTGTACACCTGCACGCGGCCGCCGGATTCGCGCTGCTGCACCACCGGGCCCTGGTCGATGAACAGGCCGGTCAGCTGCACCGCTTCATCGAGCGAGCCGCCGCCGTTGTTGCGCAGGTCCAGGACCACGCCGTGCACGCCCTTGGCCTGGAATTCGGCCAGCAGGCGGGCCACGTCGCGGGTGGCGGAGGTGTAGTCGTTGCCGTTGCGGCGCCGGCCCTCGAAGTCCTGGTAGAAGGTCGGCAGTTCGATCACCCCGATCAGCCGCTCGGGCGTGTTGCCCTGCGCGGGGATCGTGTAGGTCTTGCTCTTGGCGGCCTGCTCGGCCAGCTGCACGCGCTGGCGGGTCAGCACCACGGTGCGGTGCTCGCCGTCGATGCCGCTTTCGGCCGGGATGAACTGCAGCTTGACCTGGGTGCCCTTGGTGCCGCGGATCTTGGCGACCACGTCATCGATGCGCCAGCCGATCACGTCCTCGACCGGGCCGGTCTTGCCCTGGCCGACGCCGACGATGCGGTCGCCCGCCTTCAGCGTGCCGTCCATCGAGGCCGGGCCGCCGGGGATGATCTCGCGGATGACGACGATGTCGTCCTGGCGCTGCAGTTGCGCGCCGATGCCTTCCAGCGACAGCGACATCTGCTGGTTGAAGTTCTCGGCGCTGCGCGGGTCCAGGTAATCGGTATGCGGATCGACCGACGCGGTGTAGGCGTTGAGGAACAGCGCGAACACGTCCTCGCCCTTGAGCTCGGACACCGAGCGGGCGATCTGCTGGTAGCGCTTGTCCAGGGTCTTGCGGATCTCGTCCGGCTGCTTGCCGGCGATCTTCAGCCGCAGCCAGTCGTTCATCACCGACTTGCGCCACAGCGCGTCGAGCGCCGCTTCGTCGGCGGCCCACGGCGCGTCCTTGCGGTCGTATTCCCAGCGCTCGCTGCCGGTGAAGTCGAAATCCTTCTTCAGCAGCGCGCGGGCGAAATCCACGCGCTGGTCGACGCGTTCGCGGTAGACGCCGAACATGGCGAACGCGGCGGACGGATCGCCTTCGCGCACCGCGTCGCCCATCCGGTCGCGGTAGGGCTCGAAGCGGGCGACGTCGGCGGCGGTGAAGAACTGCTTGTTGCCGTCCAGCGCTTCCAGGAAGCGGCGGAAGATGTCTTCCGACAACGCCTGGTCGGCCGGCCGCGGGCGATAGGCCAGGCGGCTGTCGGACAGCGCGCCGTAGACCATCTTGGAGATGGTGGCCTGGTCGGCGGTGGGCGCGATCGCCAGCTGGTTGCCGTCGGCCCGCGCCAGCAGGGCGAGCGGCGAAGCCAGCAGGAGGGCGGCAAGCAGGGCGATTGGAGCGGCGGATCTGCGGTTCATGTAGGGGCTCATGGCCGGCGCGGCGCCGGTCGGATCAGGCTGGACCAGGACTGTGACCAGCGGCCAGTACCGGAAGTTGCACGCACCGGTTCGGGGCCGTACCGGCACGGTTCACCGCAGGCTAGCGGCTGCGGTGTACGGAAAAGTGAATGGCCCGCCATGGGCGGAGCCGCGACGCGCTCGACGCCGGTGGCGCTCAGGCCTCGACTCCGGCGCCCGCGGCCTGGCGGTCGGCGTGGTAGGACGAGCGGACCATCGGCCCGGAGGCGACGTGGGCGAAGCCCAGCGTGTAGCCGTACTCCTCCAGCGCCTTGTATTCCTCCGGCGTCCAGTAGCGCAGCACCGGGTGGTGGTGGGCGGTCGGCTGCAGGTACTGGCCGATCGTCACCATCTCCACGTCGTGTGTGCGCAGGTCGCGCAGCGTCGCCTGCACCTGCTCCAGGGTCTCGCCCAGGCCGAGCATGACCCCGGACTTGGTCGGGATCGACGGATGCTGGGCCTTGAACTTCTGCAGCAGGGTCAGCGACCACTGGTAGTCGGCGCCCGGACGCACGTTCGGGTACAGGTCCGGCACCGTCTCGATGTTGTGGTTGAACACGTCCGGCGGGTTGGCCGCCAGGATTTCCAGCGCCCGGTCCATGCGGCCCTTGCCGCGGAAGTCCGGGGTCAGGATCTCGATCTTCGTGCCAGGGCTGAACTCGCGGATGGCGGTGATGCAGTCGACGAAATGGCCGGCGCCACCGTCGCGCAGGTCGTCGCGGTCGACGCTGGTGACCACCACGTAACGCAGGCCCATGTCCTTGACCGTCTGCGCCAGGTGCAGCGGCTCGGCCGCGTCCGGCGGCTTGGGCCGGCCGTGGGCGACGTCGCAGAACGAGCAGCGGCGGGTGCAAACCTCGCCGAGGATCATGAAGGTCGCGGTGCCGTGGCCGAAGCACTCGTGGATGTTCGGGCAGCTGGCTTCCTCGCACACGGTGACCAGCCGGTTCTCGCGCAGCTTGGCCTTGAGGTTGGCCACCGCGTTCCCGGACGGAATCCGTACCCGGATCCACGACGGCTTGCGCAGCACCGGCGCATCGGCGAACTGGACCGGCGAACGGCCGATCTTGTCGCCGCCCAGCTGCTTCACACCGGCCTCCAGCGGCACCTGCGGCGCGGCGGAGTCGGACAGGACCTGGAGCGGAATGGAGCGGGGGGCTGGAGACGTCATGGGCATATTGTAGGCCGGAGCCCGGATGGCTGCCGTGCGACCTTGGCATCGCTGCCGGAACGCTGGCGGCGCGGGATGGAACGCAAGGCCGGCAACGGCCGGGGGCCGCCCTAGGCGGACAGGTCCGGCAGGCCGGCCTGCGGCTGCAGGACCAGGCCGAACTGGCGGGCGATATGCTGCAGCAGCACCGGCTTGACCGCGTCCATCCCGGACGGACCGCCCAGGTCCTGGACCGAAGTCACCTGCAGGCCCTGGTAGCCGCAGGGATTGATCCGGTGGAACGGCTCCAGGTCCATGCCGATGTTGAACGCCAGCCCATGGAAGCTGCAGCCGCGGCGCACGCGGATGCCCAGCGCGGCGACCTTGGCCCCGCCCACGTACACGCCCGGCGCGCCCTCGCGGCGTTCGGCGCCGATGTTCCATTCGTCGAGCGTGTCGATGATCGCCTGCTCGATCCGGCACACGTAGTCGCGCACGCCGATCTTGAGCCGGCGCAGGTCCAGCAGCGGATACAGCACGATCTGGCCCGGCCCGTGGTAGGTCACCTGGCCGCCGCGGTCCACGTGCAGCACCGGGATGTCGCCGGGCGCGAGCACGTGCTCGGGCTTGCCGGCCTGGCCGAGGGTGAACACCGGTTCGTGCTCGACCAGCCACAGTTCGTCGACGGTGTCCTCGCCGCGCGCGTCGGTGAAGCGCTGCATCGCCCGCCACACCGGCTCGTAGGCCTGGCGACCGAGGTCGAACACCCGCGCCGGCTGCGGTGCGCGCACCGGCGCCGCCTCGATCGCGCAGGCTGCCGCCGCGGCGGCGTCGCTCACAGCGTCCACTTCACTTCCGGGTGGTCGCGCAGGGCCTGGTGGGCGGCGTCGTACTGCGCGCGGTTCTGCGCGCGAAAGCCGATGCGCACCGACACGTACTTGCCGTTGGAGGAGTGCTTCCACTGGATGCTCTCCTCCAGCACTTCCACGCCGGCGTCGGCCAGCAGCTTCGGAAGTTCGGTCTCCAGGCCCTTGTCGGCCGCGCCCATGGCGCTGAGCTCGAACGTGCCGGGGAACTGGAAGCCGTGCTCGGGATTGTCGGACTTGATTTCCATGTGCGCATTATCAGGGCGCGGCGACGGGATCCCAAGTGAAGGACCGGATGCCGCTCCGGCAACGCAGCGTTGAGCCGGCAGGCATGTCGCTGCGCGCCCGGCTGCGGTTCAATACCGCCCCGCTACGGAAACATCCATGTCGTCGCACCACCGCCTGCCGCTCCTCCTCGCCCCCGCGTTCGCCCTTCTCCTCACCCTCTTCGCCCTGCCGGCGATGGCCGTCGACCGCTGCAGCAGCAGCCGCATGGACGACACGCCGCCGGCGGTCAACTTCCGCGTCGACAACGACCTGCTCGGCGGCAAGGAGCAGGACCAGGGCTATACGAACGGCGCCCAGCTGACCTTCGTTTCGCCCAACCTGAACGACTATGTCGACGATCCCTGCCTGCCGCGGCTGGCGCGCTGGATCAACCGCTACCTCGAACGCCTGCAGCCGGGCCGGTTCGAGCAGCAGAACATGGTCTTCTCGATCGCCCAGGGCCTGTTCACGCCGGTCGACTACACCCGCAGCGACCTGATCGAGGGCGACCGCCCGTATGCGGCGGTGCTGCTGGCCAGCTTCGGCTACAACGCCCGCAACGAATCGCGACTGGACACCACCCAGCTGCAGCTCGGCACGGTCGGCCCGGCCGCGCTGGGTCGGCAGGTGCAGGACCTCGTGCACCAGGTCACCGGCAGCGAGGCGTTCATGGGCTGGGAGCACCAGCTGCACAACGAGCCGGTGCTGCGCCTGGTCCACGAACGCATGCGCCGCTGGCCGGGCAACGACAGTTTCGATGCCGACGGCTGGGCCTGGGATGCGATCGCACACTGGGGCGGCGCACTGGGCAACCTCAGCACCCATGCCAATGCCGGCATGGAAGTGCGCTTCGGCTGGAAGCTCCCGGACGACTTCGGCAGCACGCCGCTGCGGCCGGCCGGCGAGAACACCGCCCCGCCCATCCGTGGCCGCGGCCGCGGCTGGTCGGCGCATGTGTTCCTGACCTCCGACGTGCGCTGGGTGCTGCACGACATCACCCTGGATGGCAACACCTTCCGCCACAGCCACCGGGTCGACCGGCGGCCGCTGGTCGGCGACGCCGGCTACGGCCTGGCGGTCATGTATGGCCACTGGAAGTTCGCCTTGGCCCGCTACCACCGCAGCCGCGAATTCGAGGAACAGAAGGACCCGCCGGTGTTCGGCAGCTTCACCGTCAGCCGGATGCTCTGAGCTGTCCATGCCGGCTCCGGCCCGTCGACGGACAGGCCGGGCGCGGCACCGGTGACACACGGCCGCCCGAAGCGGGATGCACGCCGCTCAGGGAGCGGTGCCGGCCTTGCCGCGGTAGTAGTCGCGCAGGACGAAGAACGCCTTCTTCGGCACGCCCTTCTCCGATAGCACGCCCTTGCGGTTGTAGCCGTCCTGGATCCCGGCCAGCGGCCGCCGTGGCGAGCGGAAGTCGGCCAGGATCCACGGCGAGGTGCCGGCGAAACCATCGATGCGTTCGAGCATGCGCAAGGTCCGCCGGTACAGCTCCTCCTGGTATTCCTCGGTCCAGATCGCGCCGGCATCGCCGTGCAGGCCCTGCTTCGCGTCGGCGCCGAACTCGCTGATGAATACCGGCTTGTCATAGGGGACCTGCCAGCGCACGCGGTCGAGCTTGTCGAGCGAGCCGTCGTACCAGCCGATGTACTGGTTGAAGCTGACCAGGTCTACCAGCCCGGCGAGCGGGTCCTCGACCACGGCCACGTCCGGGTCGCCCTCGCGATAGTGCTTTTCCATCGCCGCACTGAGCAGCCGGGTGTCGTCGAGCGCACGGGCGCGCGCGGCAAGGCGCGAGAGGAAGCGGTTGCGTGGCTCGGACACCGGCGTTTCGTTGGCCAGCGACCAGATGATGACGGCGGCGCGGTTGTGGTCGCGGCCGATCATCGCCTCCAGCTGCGCCTCGGCATTGCGATAGGTGGCTTCGTTGCCCCAGTCGATGGTCCAGTAGACCGGGATCTCCGACCACACCAGCAGGCCCATCTCGTCGGCCAGCCGGGTCATGTGCTCGCTGTGCGGATAGTGGGCGAGGCGGACGAAGTTGGCGTCGAGCGACTTCGCCCACTCCAGCAGCTGCCGCGCCTGGGCCGCATCGCGCACGCGGCCGCCACCATCGGCCGAATATTCCTCGTGCACGGCGATGCCGCGCAGGAACAGCGGCTCGCCGTTGAGCAGCAGCTGCCGGCCGCGGGTGGAGATCGTGCGCAGGCCGACGCGGTCGACCAGGGTGTCGACGCCGCTGGCGATCTCGACCCGGTACAGCTGCGGATGCTGCGGCGACCACAGCTTCGCCTCCGGCACGCGGAAGCGGAACGCGGCCCGGCCGTCGGCATCGGCGCGCACGGTTTCGCGGATGCCGAGTTCCGGCAGCGCCACGCGGACCTTCTCGCCGCCGCGTGCGCCGCCGAGCTGCACGCTGCCGGCGACTTCGCGGTCGGCGAGCGAGGCCAGCGCGAGCCGGTAGTCGCGCACGAACACCGCCGGCACCACCACCAGCCCCACCGAACGGGTGATGCCGCCGTAGTTCCACCAGTCGGTGTTGAGCGTGGGCACCGCGTCGGCGTGGCGCTTGTTGTCGACCTTCAGCACCAGCGAATTGCCGCGATCGCGCAGCTGGCCGGTGACCTCGAAGCGGAACGGGGTGAAGCCGCCTTCGTGCACGCCGAGCTTGCGGCCGTTGAGGTAGACGTCGGCACGGTAGTTCACCGCGCCGAATTCGAGGAACACCCGGTCGCCCGCGCGTCGCGCCGGCGCGTCGAATTTCTTCCGGTACCAGACGCTGCCTTCGTAGTAGTAGAGCTTCGGGTCCTGCGTGTTCCAGTCGCCGGGCACCTGCAGCGAGGCGGCGCGGTCGAAGTCGTATTCGACCAGGTCGGTCGGCGAGTCAGGCTTGGCGTCGCGGAAATACGCGCCCTTCGGCGGCTCGGCGAGCTGGTCGAACGGCTGGTAGCGGTAGTTGTAGTAGCCGTTCTCGTATGGATCGACGATGACCTTCCATTCGCCATCCAGCGATTGCACCGGACGCGTGTAGGCCTGCATCGGCGCCTCGGCCGGGGCGGCAGCGGCCGCCAGGATGCAAGCGAAATACAGCAGCAACAGCCAGCACGGACGCGGCAGGCGGTATCTCACGTGGGTCCCTCCCGGACGCGTGGATGGAATGTGCAGCGACCGAGGATAGCCCACGCCCGCGCGCGGTACCGTGCCGTCGCGCATGCATCCGCGTCCCGCATCCGCACGACGCGTCCGCAGAAACGCAACGCGGCCCCGAAGGGCCGCGCCGGTCATGCCATGGGTACCGCGCCGGAGCTTATTCCGACTCCCACCACATCCAGAACGCATCCCACAGGCGCTTGAAGAAGCCGGCTTCCTCGACCGCGCTCACCGCCACCAGCGGGGCCTGGGCGATGACCTTGCCGTCCAGGTTCACCTTGACCGTGCCGATCGCCTGCCCGGCCGTGATCGGCGCGACCAGCGACTTGGGCACTTCCATCGACGGCTTCAGCTCGGCATAACGGCCGCGCGGCACGCTGACCAGCAGCGGCTGGGCCACGCCCAGCTGCACCTGGTCGGCCTTGCCCTTCCATACCTTCAGCTGCGCCACCGCCTTGCCCGGTTCGTACAGCCGGTGGGTCTCGAAGAAGCGGAAACCCCAGTTGAGCAGGGCCAGGCTGTCGTCGGCGCGCTGGCGCTCCGAGCTCGAACCCATCACCACCGCGATCAGGCGCTGGTCGCCGCGCTTGGCCGAGCTCATCAGGCAGTAGCCGGCGCCGGAATGGTGGCCGGTCTTGATCCCGTCCACGCTCGGGTCGCGCCACAGCAGCAGGTTGCGGTTGGGCTGGGTGATGCCGTTGACCGTGAATTCCTTGACGCTGTTGAACGCGTAGGTTTCCGGATAGTCGCGGACGAAGGCCTGGCCCAGCAGCGCCAGGTCGTGCGCGGTGCTGTAGTGCTCCGGCGACGACAGCCCGTGCGCGTTGACGAAGTGGCTGTTCTTCATGCCGATCTTCGCCGCGTAGCTGTTCATCAGGTCGGCGAACGCCTCCTGGGTGCCGGCGACGTGCTCGGCCAGGGCGATCGCGGCGTCATTGCCGGACTGCACCGCCATGCCCTTTTCCATGTCGCGCAGCGGCGCGGTGGTGTTGACCGGGAAACCGCTGAAGCTGCCGTCGGTGCCGGCGCCGCCCTCGCGCCAGGCGCGCTCGCTCATCATCACCTGGTCGTCCGGATTGACCTTGCCGGCGGCGGTCTCGGCGGCGATCACGTAGGCGGTCATCACCTTGGTGATGCTGGCCGGCTCGACCCGGGTATCGGCGTTCTCGCCCGCCAGCACCTGGCCGGTGGCGTAGTCCATCACCAGCCAGGCGCTGGACTGCGCCGGCTTCGGTGCATCGGGAATGGCGACGGTGGCCGGGGTCGCGGCGGCCGCGGCCGGCTGCGGCGCCGGTGCGGGCGCCTGGGCGAAGGCCAGGCCGATCGAGAACGTCGTGGCCAGGGCAGTGGCGAATACGACCCGAGCGGGCGCGCCGGCGGCAAAACGGAACTTCATGCGGATGGTGACTCCTGGAATGGCCGGCGCGGTGGCCGGCGGGGCTGACTGCTGCGCCGCGCGGGGGCGACACCAGGGTGGAAGCGGGGAATTGTAAGCATGGCGCCCCGCCGACGCCGGCTCATTCACGGACCAGCTGCGGCGTACCGAATCCGAGACCGGCGATGCGCCCTGCAAGTTCCGCGGCGTCGGCCGCGCCGGGCGCCACGCGCAGGCGCCAGAAGGTGCGACCCCCGGCGACCACGTCGTCCAGGCGTGCGCCGGCGATGCCGGCGGCCAGCAGGCGATCCAGTGCCCGGTGGGCGTTGTCCAGGCTGGAGAAACTGGCCACCTGCAGTTCGGCGCCACCGCGCGGCGCAGGCGGCGTCACTGCCCCGGCGGGCGCGAAGCCCCCCGACGACAACGCTGGCGTCGCCATAGGCGCGGCAGCTGCAGGCGTCGCGGCCACCGGAGCGGATGCCACCGGCGCGGCGGTCGCCACCGTGCCGGCGACCGGCACCGCAGCCGGCGGCAGCGCCTCGACCAGCCGGTCCATGCCGGTGGCCGGCATGGCCGGGGCGGTGGTGGCCACGGTCCGCACCGGTGCCGGCTCGAGCGGACGTGCCGGCGACCTGGCCGCGCGCGGTGCGTCGTCGTCGCCCGGCTGCAGCGCGCGCACTTCGACCCTGCCGGTGCCGCGCGCCACGATCCCCAGCTTCACCGCCGCCGCGTAACTCAGGTCGATCACCCGGCCGTCATGGAACGGGCCACGATCGTTGACCCGCACCACCACCGACTCGCCGTTGTCCAGGTTGGTGACCCGGGCGAAGCTGGGCAGCGGCAGGGTCTTGTGCGCGGCGGTGAAGGCGTACATGTCGTACACCTCCTGGTTGGAGGTGCGGCGGCCATGGAACTTGGCGCCGTAGTAGGACGCCGTGCCTTTCTCGACATAGCCCCTGGGCCGGTCCAGCACGTAGTACTTCTTGCCCAGCACCACGTACGGCGAACGGTTGCCCAGCGCCGAGCGCGGCTCGTCGACCACCTGCGGCTCCGGGATGCAGGCCACGTCCGGTACGTGGTCGGGCGTGGTGTCGCTGACCCCGGGCTTGTACAGGCCGCCGGCGGTGTAGTCGCCGCGGGTCGAGGGATCTTCCTGCGCCGCCGCGTACGGCGAGGTGCCGGTGCAGCCGGAAGGCAGCCCGGCCGATCCCGGCTTCGTCCCCGCGATCGCCTTGCCGGCGCCCGCGGCGGCACCGGCGGTCGGCTTCTTCGGCGCACTGCCGCACGCGGCCAGCGCCAGCACGGCCAGGACTACCAGCGCGCGCGCCAGCGCCCGTGCCGGCTGCGTCTTCATGCCGGCGGGATCTCGCGCCCGGCGATCGCCTGCGACAGCTGGTACACCGCCATCGCGTACATCTTGGAGATGTTGTAGCGGGTGATCGCGTAGTAGTTCTGGAACCCGAGCCAGTACTGCGGGCCGGCGCTGCCCTCAAGCGACACCGGTGTGGCGGTGATACCGGCCGGGACCGGCTGCTGCGGGGCGTAGCCGCGCTTGGCCAGGTCGGCGAGGCTGTGGGTCGGGGTCCAGTCTTCCGGATTGAACGGTTCGCGCCCCGCGGCCAGCGTGGCCGGCACCGCGACCGGTGCGTTGGCGACCCAGCCACCCTTCTTCACGAAGTAGTTGGCGACCGAGGCGAACACGTCGTCGAGGCTGTTGAACAGGTCGCGACGGCCGTCGCCGTCGCCATCCACCGCGAACTGCCGGTAGCTGGACGGCATGAACTGGCCCATCCCCATCGCCCCGGCGTAACTGCCGGTGAGTGCGGTGATGTCCAGCTTCTCCTCCTTGCCCAGCGCGAACAGCTGCGCCAGTTCGTCGCGGAAGAACAGCTCGCGGCGCACTTCGCGCTCGAGCTTGGCCGGGTCGCCGCTGCGCGGATAGCGGAAGGCCAGCGTGTACAGCGCGTCGAGCACGGAGTACTTGCCGGTATTGGCGCCGTAACTGGTCTCCACGCCGATGATCGCCACGACCAGCTCGGCCGGCACGCCGGTATGCGCCTGCACCCTGTCCAGCGCCTCGCGGTGCTCGGCCAGGAACGCGCGGCCGCCGTCGATCCGCGCCTGGGTGATGAACATCGGCCGGTATTCGTGCCACGGCTTGACCCGCTCGGCCGGCCGCGACATCGCCGCGACCACGCTGTCGAGGAAGTTCGCCTTGCCCAGCGTCGCCTCGATCTCCGCGGCGGGAATGCCGAAGCGCGCCGAGGTGTCGCGGACGAAGTTGGCGCGTGCGGTCTCGAACGGCACCGGCGTGAGGTCCACCGGTGGCGCAGCCTGCTTTTCCGGCGCGGCTTCGGCCGGCGTGGACGGCGGCGGAGCCACCTTGGCCTCCTTCGGTACGCAACCGAGGAGGACGAGCGCGAGCAGACCGGTCAGTGCGGGTTTCGTCATCGGCGGCAGAGTAGCACCGTGTGCAAAACCGCGGAACCGTTGGCGTTTTCCGCCGTATTCAGCGCGCGCGGTCAGCGGTAGCCATGCACCGGCCGGTGCGTGCGCACCGCCATCACCAGCCCCAGTCCGGCGAGCAGCGATACCGCCGAGGTGCCGCCGTAGCTGAGCAGCGGCATCGGCACGCCCACCACCGGCAGCAGGCCGGAGACCATGCCGCCGTTGACCAGCACGTAGACGAAGAACGCCAGGCCGAGCGAACCGGCGAGCAGGCGCGAATAGGTGTCGCGTGCCTCCATCGCGATCCACAGGCAGCGGCCGACCACGAACAGGTACAGCGCCAGCACCGTGGCCACGCCCAGCCAGCCGAACTCCTCGCTTAGCACGGCGAAGATGAAGTCGGTGGTCTGCTCGGGGATGAAGTTCAGGTGCGACTGGCTGCCCTCGCCCCAGCCCTTGCCCCACAGGCCACCCGAGCCGATCGCGATCTTGGACTGGATGATGTTCCAGCCGGTGCCGAGCGGATCGCGCTCGGGCTCGAGGAAGGTGAGGATGCGGTCCTTCTGGTACGGGCGCAGCAGCCACAGCCACGCCACCGGCGCGATCGAGGCCACCCCGCCGACGGCCACGCCCACCCACCACCACGGCAACCCGGCCAGCAGCATCGCGAACACGCCGCTGGAAGCGATCAGCATCGCGGTGCCGAAGTCCGGCTGCAGCAGGATCAGCAGGGTCGGCACGGCGACGAGCACGCCGGCGACCAGCACCGTGTCGATGCGCGGCGGCAGCGGGCGCCGGTGCAGGTACCAGGCCACCATCATCGGCAGGGTGATCTTCAGCAGTTCCGACGGCTGCAGGTAGAACACGCCCAGGTTGAGCCACAGCCGGCCGTGCTTGCCGGTGCCCAGCAGCAGCACCGCCAGCAGCGGCAGCATCGACAGCAGGTACACCGGCGGCGACCAGGCGCGCAGCCGGATCACCGACACCCGCGAGAGCGCCCACATCGCCAGCAGGCCGAGCACGAAGCGCGCCCCCTGGGCACGGATCAGCGCCGGCCCGTTGCTGGCCCCGCCGGCGCTGTACAGCACCGCCAGGCCGAAACCCATCAGCGCGAGCAGCGCCAGCAGCAGCGGCCAGTCCAGCGTGCGCGTGACGCGCCCGGCCATCTCCAGCAGCCAGCGCAGGAAATCCCTCACTGGTCCGCCTCCACGTCGCTGGACGGTTGCGCGTCCGCAGCAGGCGTTGCGCTGCGCGGGGACGCCGCCGCAGGAGACGCCGGCACGACCAGCGCGCGCTGGCGCGCCCAGCTGCCGAACCCGTTCGCGGCCGGGTCGCGCGCGGATCCACCGACCCGCGGCGGACCGGACCGGGCCGCGCCTGCGGACCGGACCGCGGGCGCAGGAACCGTCGTCGCAGGCACTGCCGGCGACGGCACTTTCGCGGCAGCGGCAGCGACCGGTCCCGGCGCACTGGCCGCGGTGGCGCCAGCCGTGCCCGGCGCAGCTGCCGTCGTGGTCGCACCCACCGTCGCCTGCGACATTGCAGCCTGCACGCAGGCCACATCGCCCTCGGCGCACGCGGCGGTCACCACCATGCCATCGATCGGATCCAAACCGGCCGGCAGCCTGCCCAGCAGCCACGCATCGAAGATCGCGCGCGCGATCGGCGCGGCGGTGCTGGCGCCGTAGCCGCCGCCTTCGACCGCCACCGCCACCACGATCTGCGGATCGTCGGCCGGTGCGAAGCCGACGAACAGCGAACGATGGCGCAGGTGCATCGGCAGCGCGCGCGGATCGACCGCGGCCACGCCCTTGCGGCTGGCGACCTGGGCGGTGCCGGTCTTGCCGCCGATCGGGTACGGCGCGCCGGCGAACTGCGCATAGCCGGTGCCGCCCGGGCGCATGGTGTCCATCATCCCCTGGCGCACCACTTCGACATTGCGCGGATTGGGGCTGATCGGCTGCGCGGGCGGCTGCTGCGTGCCCTGCCACGGGGCATCGAAGCGGCTGCGCTCGGCCGCGACCAGGTGCGGGGTGCGCAGCTGGCCGCTGGCCAGGCCGGAGATGCCGCGCACCAGCTGCAGCGGCGTGACCTTCCAGTCGCCCTGGCCGATGGAGATGTTCACCGTGTCGCCCGGATACCAGCGCTCCTTGCGCGACTTCATCTTGTAGGCCGGCGACGGCAGGATGCCGCCGCTCTCGCCAGCCAGGTCGATGCCGGTCGGCTGGCCCAGGCCGTAGCCGCTCATGTACTGGTCGAAGCGCTCGATGCCCAGGTCCAGCGCCAGCTTGTAGTAGTAGGTATTGACCGACTGGGCGATGGATTTGCGCAGGTCGGTCCAGCCGTGGCCGCCGCGGTGCGAGTCGCCCCAGCCGCGGCTGGTGCCGGGCAGGTAGAACATGCCGGTGGACAGCACCTTGTCCTCGGGGCGGCGCACGCCGCTGTCCAGGCCGGCCAGGGCGATCAGCGGCTTGATCGTCGAACCCGGCGCCACGCCACCGAGCACCAGCCGGTTGAACTGGGGGCGCGAAGGGTTGTCGTTGAGCGCGGCGTAATCGGCGTGGGAAATGCCGTTGACGAACAGGTTCGGGTCGTAGCTGGGCAGGCTGACCATGCCGAGGATCTCGCCGCTGCGCGGATCCATCGCGATCGCCGAACCTTCGTACTGCCCGAACGCAGCGACCATCGCGCGCTGCAGTTCGGCATCAAGCGCCAGGCGCAGGTCCGCGCCGGGATGCGCAGGCACCCGGCCGACCGTGCGCAGCGCGCGGCCCTGCACGTTGGTCTCGATCTGCTCGTAGCCGACCTGCCCGCGCAGGGTTTCCTCGTAGGCGCGCTCGATCCCGGTCTTGCCGATGTGGGTCAACGCCGCGCCGCCTTCGCCGAGCTTCTCCAGGTCGTCCTCGTCGACGCGGCCGACATAGCCGATCACGTGGGCGAACAGGTCGCCATAGGGATAGTGCCGGGTCAGGTAGGGCTGCAGTTCCACCCCGGGGAAGCGCCAGCGGTTGACCGCGAAGGCGGCCATCTCCTCGTCGCTCAGGCGCAGTTTCAGGGTCACCGGCAGGAAGCCGCGGCCGGCCTTGCGCTCGCGCCTGAAGTGCTCGATCTCGTCCTGGCTGAGGCTCACCACCTTGCCCAGCTCGGCCAGCAGCCGGTCCAGGTCGCCGGCCTTGTCGGGGGTGACGTCGAGGCGGAAGGCCGGCAGGTTCTCGGCCAGCAGCCGGCCTTCGCGGTCGTAGATCATCCCGCGCGCCGGCACCACCGGCCGCGGCCGGATCCGGTTGGCGTCCGAACGGGTCGCGTAGTCGGCGTGCTGCACCACCTGCAGGCGGAAATACCACGCGCCCAGGCCGACCAGCCCCAGCGCAACCACCAGGAAGCCGAGCACGGCGCGGCGGCGGAACTGCTCGGCTTCCGCGTGCGGGTTCTTGATCGGGCGGCGACTGCTCATGACGCGTTCGACTCAGTCGCCACGCCGGCCCAGGCGCAGCGCGTCGAGCAGCAGGAACAGCAGCGGCCACAGCAGCGCGCCCGGCAGCGGCGCCCACCAGTAGTTCCAGGGCAGGGTCGGCTGGCCCAGCGCCAGGTGGATCGCCGCGGCGACGATGCGGTCGTTGAGCAGCAGCGCACCGATCGCCAGCGCCTGCTGCGACAGCGGGAAGAAGCGCAGTCGCGCGCGGAAGCGCTGCAGGATGAAGGCCATGATCACCAGCCGCATCGCCTGTTCGCCCAACAGGCCGCCGTAGGCGATGTCCGCGACCAGGCCGACGCAGAACGCCAGCCCCAGGCCGGCGCGCGACGGCGCCTCGATCACCCAGTAGGCCAGGACCAGCGCCAGCCAGTAGGGACGCAGCGGCTGCAGGGTTTCCGACAGCGGCAGCAGGCCCAGCAGCAGGGCCACGAACAGGCTCGCCGGCAGGATCCAGCCACCATCGCGCAGGCGGCTCATCGCGGTGCCTCCGCCGGCGGGGCCGCCTGCTGCGCGGGCACAGGTGGCGGCGCCGGTGGCGTGGCCGCGTGGTCGCCCGCGGCGGAAGCCGGGGACGGGGTCGACGCGGCCCGTGCCGGCGCAGTGCTGGCCGGGGCCGGGGTCGCCGGTTTCGAGCGGGCCAGCGTGGCGGCCGGTGGCGCAGCGCCGTTCTTGGCCGGCACGCGTTCGCCCGCCGCCGCTTTCGCCGGCCCGCCGGCGGCCGGCGTGGCCGGATCGGCCGGTGTCGCGGCTGCGGGCAGCGGCAGCGAGCCGGAACGCAGCAACAGCACGTCGCGGCCGCGGTCCAGCTGCGCGGCGGGGGCCAGCTCGCCGACCAGGAAGGCCTGGCTTTCGTCCGGACGCAACGCGGTGATCGTAGCCACCGGGAAGCCGGGCGGGAAACGGCCGCCCAGGCCGGAGGTGACCAGCAGGTCGCCGACCTGGACGTCGCGGTTCATCGGCACGTCGCGCAGTTCCAGCCGGTCGCCGCCGCCGTAGGCGATCAGGCGCACGCCATTGCGCGCGATCATCACCGGCACCGCATGGTCCGGATCGGTCAGCAGCAGCACGGTGGACTGGATCGGGGTGACCTCGACCACCTGGCCGAGCAGGCCGCCGGCATCGATCACCGCCTGGCCCTCGCCCACGCCCTCGCGGCTGCCCGCCGCCAGCACCAGCCGCTGCCGCGACGGTTCCAGGTCGATGTCCAGGATCGGCACCAGCTGCACGTCCAGGCCACCGCGCTCGGCCACGCCGAGCAGGCCGCGCAGCTGCGCGTTGTCGATGGCGGCATTGCGCAGCCGGGTCAGGCGCGCGTTGGCCAGCAGCAGGTCGTTGCGCAGCCGGCGGTTCTCCTCCAGCAGCGTGCCGCGCGCGGCCAGTCCGTCCTTCATGCCGCTGCCGATCCGGCCGGGCAGGCCGGCCATCGCCCAGACCGGCTGGGCCAGCAGGTTGGCCTGCACGCGCAGCTGGCGCACCCAGCCGCCGCGGTGGTCGAGCACCAGCAGGGTGATGGTCAGCGCCAGGTAGGCCAGCAGTCGGAGCGTCCCGGCGGTGTCACCGGGACGGGCGGCGGCGGCAGATCCGGGATAGGACGACACGGAAGGCGTTCGGCGGGCGCGGCGACGGAAGGATCAAGTATGGCGGCGAGGCGGGACCTGCGGGGCCGTGCCGCCGCGGCCCGCCCGCGCGGGCCGGGATCAGTCCGGCGCGAAGAACTCGTTGCCGTGCATGTCGACCAGCTCCAGCGCACGGCCGCCACCGCGGGCCACGCAGGTCAGCGGGTCGTCGGCGACCTGCACGTGCAGGCCGGTCTCCTCGCTGATCAGCTTGTCCAGGTCGCGCAGCAGGGCGCCGCCGCCGGTCAGGACGATGCCGCGCTCGGCGACGTCGGCGCACAGTTCCGGCGGGGTCTGCTCCAGCGCCAGCTTCACCGCCGAGACGATGCCAGACAGCGGCTCGTGCAGGGCCTCGAGCACCTCGTTGGAGTTGATCTTGATCATCTTCGGCACGCCCTCGGCGAGGTTGCGGCCGGAGATCTCCAGTTCGTGGACCACGGTCTGCGGGTAGGCACAGCCCAGCTCGACCTTGATCCGCTCGGCCGTGGCCTCGCCGATCAGCATGCCGTGGTTGCGGCGCACGTAGTTGGTGATCGCCTCGTCGAAGCGGTCGCCGCCGATGCGCACCGAAGCCGAATAGACGATGCCGTTCAGCGAGATGACCGCCACCTCGGTGGTGCCGCCGCCGATGTCGATGACCATCGAGCCGCGCGCCTCCGACACCGGCATTCCGGCACCGATGGCGGCCGCCATCGGCTCCTCGATCAGGTACACGTCGCGCGCGCCGGCCTCCTCGGCCGATTCCTTGATCGCGCGGCGCTCGACCTGGGTCGAGCCGGCCGGCACGCAGACCAGCACGCGCGGGCTCGGGCGCAGGAAGCGCGACTTGTGCACCTTCTTGATGAAGTGCTTGAGCATCGCCTCGGTGTAGGTGAAGTCGGCGATCACGCCGTCCTTCATCGGGCGGATGGTGGTGATGTTGCCGGGGGTGCGGCCGAGCATCTGCTTGGCCTCCGCGCCGACCGCGGCCACCGAGCGGGTGCCACCAATCGCGCGGTCCTGGCGGACGGCGACCACCGACGGCTCGTTCAGCACGATGCCCTGGCCGCGCACGTAGATCAGGGTGTTGGCCGTGCCCAAGTCGATGGACAGGTCGTTGGAGAACATGCCGCGGAGCTTCTTGAACATCGGGGAAGGCGATCCTGGGTCTGGCGGGAGGCAGCGGAGAGGCCCGGCGACCGTGGCCCGGGGGGTGGCGACGGTGGCGAAATTTTGGGCAGGCGATCTGGCAAATCGCGGCCGGCTAGCCTAGCAACGGGACCGGGCCCGGGCAAGGAATTCCACGGCGGAAAACCGCACTTTCTCCGCAGTCTTCATGCCCCGGAAGGGTACCGGCGGGCGCTTCCGGGCTGGCCGCGCCGGGACGCAGCCGGTAACCTTTGCGCCGCGGCCGCAGCGCCGGGGGCGCGCAGCGTCTCCACTGGCCGCACCCGCGCCCCCTCGCCCGCCCCGGGCCTCCCGAGCAGCCAGACGATGTCCACCCTGATCTGTGGTTCCCTTGCCTACGACACCATCATGGTGTTCCCGGACCAGTTCAAGAACCACATCCTGCCGGACAAGGTCCACATCCTGAACGTGTCGTTCCTGGTGCCGCGGATGCGCCGCGAGTTCGGTGGCTGCGCCGGCAACATCGCCTACAACCTGCACCTGCTGGGCGGCTCGCCGGTACCGATGGGCACCGTGGGCTCTGATTTCGGCCCGTACCGGGAACATTTCCAGGCGCTGGGCATCGACCTGTCGCAGGTCAAGGTGATCGAGGAGCTGTTCACCCCGCAGGCCTTCATCACCACCGACCACGACAACAACCAGATCACCGCCTTCCATCCGGGCGCGATGATGCGGTCCTACGAGAACCACGCCAAGGACGTGCCGGGCATCACCCTGGGCCTGGTCGGCCCGGACGGCCGCGAAGGCATGCTGCAGAACGCGGCCGAATTCCAGGAGATGGGCGTGCCGTTCATCTTCGATCCGGGCCAGGCCATGCCGCTGTTCAACGGCCAGGAGCTGCGCCAGTTCATCGAGCAGGCCGACTACGTGGTCGTCAACGACTACGAGTCCAACCTGCTGCAGGAACGCACCGGCTGGAGCGACCGCGAGATCGTCTCCCGGGTCAAGGCCTACATCACCACGCAGGGCCCGAAGGGCGCACTGGTGCATACGCCGGAACAGACCTACGACGTGCCGCCGGCGCACGAGCGCCGCGTGGTCGACCCGACCGGCTGCGGCGACGCGTTCCGCGCCGGCCTGATCTTCGGCATCGAGAAGGGTTACGACTGGCTGACCATCGGCCGCATGGGCAACCTGATGGGCGCGCTGAAGGTCGAACACCCCGGCACGCAGAACCAGCGCTTCGACTTCACCGAGTTCAACGACCAGTTCAAGCAGCAGTTCGGCTATTCGCTGTCCTGAGCGGGCAGCCCGTCCACGCCGGCCGCCTCAGCCGCCATAGCCGGCGGCCTGCCGCTCCAGCCACGCCGGCAGTTCGCGACGCCTGATCCGCCCGCGCCTGGCCTGCGCCAGCCGGGCGAGCATCCAGGCCTTCTTCGCCGGATCGTCGCCCGCGAAGGACAGCGCCAGATCGCGGTCCATCCAGCGCCGGATCAGCACGAACAGGACCACGTGCAGCGCGATCGCCAACCCGCTGACCACGGCGACGATCAGGTAATCGGCATTCATCGCGCGCGCGATGCAGCCACGACCCGGCTCAGTCCCAGCCCGGCATCTGCTGGCCGTCCAGGCCGCCGACCTCGAACTGCACGGTGCGGGTGCCACCGGCCTTCACCGGGAACTCGATCGTCAGCACCTGCGCCCTGCGCATCCGCTTCCACAGGCCGCTGTAGTCCTCGATGAACATGGCGATCGCCTCGTCGGTCTTCGGCCGCCACGCGGACATCGGCCTGGCCAGCTCGTTGTCGAGTGCGACCTTGACCTTGCAGCCGCCGTAGCAGTCGAAGTCGCCGCCCTGCAGCACCAGGTAGGCACTGCGCTTCCATTCCGGGTGGTCGCGGATCACCAGCTGCACCGTCGCCGGGGCGCTGCCGCCGGTGTCGACCGGCTCCCGGCTGAAGATCGCCGCCGAGCGCTGTTCGCCCTTGCCCGCGGCCACGCGCGCGTAGTTCCACAGCGCGGCCAGGCGGCGCTGCTCGCGCGCCGCGTCGGCCTTGGCGGTGACCTCGGCCAGCCCGGGCTCGATCGCGTCCGCGGCCGGCGTGCCGGGATACTGGGCCAGCAGCGCGGCGCCGTGCACGCGCGCCAGCTCCCAGTTGCTGGCCGTCACTGCCGCCTCGTACTCGCGCTGCAGCTGCGCGGCGGCCTGCTCCTTCGCCGCGGCCTCGGCTGCAGCCTGCGCCTGACGCTGCGCCTCGCGGTCGGTGCAGGCGGTGGTGGCCGCCAGCGTGGCGCAGAGCAGCGCGGAAAGAACCAGGCGGGAAGGGCTCGGGTGCATCGGCGCTCCTGACGGATGCTGGAAACGAAACGCGCCGGACCGGCCGGCGCGTGTGGCTCGCTTACGGCTGCGGGGCCTGCGGCTGCGTGGCCTGCTCCGGCGGTGCCGGCGCGGCCGCCGGGACTGCGGCGATCGCCTTGTCGGCCTTGGCCAGCAGCGCTTCGACCGAGGCGGTGGTGATCGGGTGGTAGCCCGGGCGGGCGCGCTCGAACACTTCATGGGCGAAGGCCAGCCCGTCCGGCGTTTTCACCAGTTCCTCGTAGATCGGCATGATCAGCTTGCGCCGGCCCACGCGCTGGATGAACTCGCCCGCCGCCGGGCGCGCCTCCAGGTAGCCGCTGCGCAGCGCCAGCGGATACCAGCGCATGGCGATCTCGCCGTTCGGCGTGCCGGTGAAGTGGTAGGCCGCATCCAGCTGGGCCAGCTGCTCGGGCTTGAGCTTTTCACCCATGCCTTCCAGGAAATGCACCCAGGCCTGAGTGCCCCAGTCGCCGGTGATCTGCGGGTTGGGCAGCTGCTGGCTGCCGCGCCACGCGATCCGTGCCGTGTCGACGTTGGAGAACGTGCGCGACTGGGCCTTGGCGGCGAAGGCCGGGATGCCCGGCTGGTTCAACCAGGCGTCCAGTTCCGCAGCGGTCACCGCGTTGGGATTCTTCGGCAGCAGGTTCTTCTTCAGGTACTCGACGAACTGGTCGCTGTCGGCGCTCTGGAAGGCGTGGTCGTCGAACCAGCCGCGCAGGAACGGATCGAACACCTCGCGTCCGAAGCGCTGCTCGAGGAACTGCAGGAACCAGGCGCCCTTGACGTAGGCCACTTCGCTCAGCGCCTCGTCCGGGTCACGCTCGGTCAGCGGCGGCAGCATCAGCGCCTGGTCGGCCGGGCTCATGCCGGCCATGTCGTGCTTGACGCCGTCCTGGTCGATCTGGCGCTCCATCTCGGCCATCTCGGCGCCGTACAGCGCCTCGGTGATCCGGCCCTGGACGTAGGTGGTGAAGCCCTCGTTGAGCCAGATGTCCTTCCAGCTGGCGTTGGTCACCAGGTTGCCGGACCAGCTGTGCGCCAGCTCGTGCGCCACCAGCGAGACCAGCGACTTGTCGCCGACGATCACGGTGGGCGTGGCGAAGGTCAGGGTCGGGTTCTCCATGCCGCCGAACGGGAACGACGGCGGCAGCACCAGGATGTCGTAGCGGCCCCAGCGGTACGGCCCGTACAGGCCCTCGGCGGCGACGATCATCTGCTCGGTGTCGGCGAACTCGGTGGCGGCGCGCTCGACCATCGCCGGCTCGGCCCAGATGCCGCTGCGCGGACCGGTCGGCTTGAACACCAGGTCACCAGCCGCGATCGCCATCAGGTAGGACGGGATCGGATGCTCCATCCGGAAGCGGTAGTCGCCGGTACGCTGCGTTTCCGGGGAACTGTTGGCGCTCATCAGCACCATCACGTCCGGACGGCTGGTCACGTGCGCGCTGTAGGTGAAGCGCACCCCCGGCGTGTCCTGCAGCGGCACCCAGCTGCGCGCGTGGATCGCCTGCGACTGGCTGAACATGAAGGGCAGCTGCTTGCCCTCGGTCATCGCCGGCTCCAGCCACTGCAGGCCCGAAGCGGTCGGCGCGGTGCGGTAGGTGACGCGGATCTGCGGGTTGCGCTGCGGCGCCTCGATGGTCAGCTTGCTGCCGAACACCGGGTCGGCGTCGGCCAGGGCGAACTGCAGCGGCGCCCAGGCGCCCTCGGCCTGGCCTTCGACCTTCTGGATGCCCAGCTCGCGGGTGTCGAGCACCAGCTGGGTGGCCTTCGGATCGGTCCAGTCCAGGGTGTAGGTGGCGGTGCCGGCGAGCTGCTTCTGGTCGAAGTCCAGGGCCAGGTCCAGGGCCAGGTCGGTGATCCGGACCTTCTCGGGCTGGGCGTAGGAGCTTTCGTCATGGCGGCGGGCGGACACGGCGGCCTCCTTGGCGTGCTTGGCCGCGGGCTGGGCGTCGGCCGGGGCCTTGTCGCCGGAACAGCCGCTGGCGACCGCGATCATGGCAAGGGAAAACAGCAGGGAAAGACGCATGCGAGGGTGCCGCTCGAAACCGGGAATGGCGCCAGTTTAACCCGCGGCCCCACCCCGGCCGCGGCTTGGCCAGGCCACCCGGCGAGTGGCCGCTGCCGGCAGTTCAGCCGGCCCGGCGACGCGGCCGGCCCGGCGGCGGGCTCAGATCCGGTAGCCGGTATGCACCGCGACGATCCCGCCGCTGAGGTTGACGTAGCCGCAGCGCGACAGCCCGGCCTCTTCCATCATCGCCTGCAGCTGGGCCTGCGGCGGATGCTTGCGGATGCTCTCGGCCAGGTACTGGTAGCTGCCCGGATCGCCGGCGAACAGGCTGCCCAGCTTCGGCAGCACCTTGAACGAGTGGAAGTCGTAGAGCGGCCTGAACCACTCGGCCTGCACCTCGGAGAACTCCAGCACCCGCGCCTGCCCGCCGACGCGCAGCACCCGTGCGATCTCGCGCAGCGCCGCGTCCTTGTCGGTGACGTTGCGCAGGCCGAAGGCCATGGTCACCAGGTCGAAGCTGCCATCCGGGAACGGCAGCTTCTCGGCGTTGCACTGCACATAGTCCAGCCCGGCGACCAGGCCACGGTCGGTCAGCCGGTCGCGGCCCACCGACAGCATCCCGGCGTTGATGTCGCCAAGAACAATGCTGCCCTGCGCGCCCACCCGCGGCTTCAGCAGCGCGGCGATGTCGCCGGTGCCCCCGGCCAGGTCGAGCACCCGGTCGCCCGGCTTCACCTGGCAGGTCGCGACGAAATAGCGCTTCCAGACCCGGTGGATGCCCAGGCTCATCAGGTCGTTCATCAGGTCGTACTTGCCGGCGACCGAAGTGAACACCTGCCCGACCAGCTTCTGCTTGTCGCCGGCGGGAACGTCGCGGAAGCCGAAATGGGTGGTGCCGGCTTCGTAGGGAGAGGGTTTGTCGTGTGCGGGGCTCATGCGCCGATTATGGCACCGGGCCGCCGCATACACGCCCAATTAATAAGTTTTCCTTACTATGCGCCGGCATGAAGAGCACCACGCCGGACGATGCCCTGGGCTTCCTGCTGGTGACGGCCGCACGCCTGCTGCGGCAGCGTTTCGAGGCCGCACTGGCCGGCGCCGAGCTGGACATGACCCCCGGCGAGGCCCGCACCCTGGCCATGGCCGACCGGCTCGGCCCGGTGCGCCAGAGCGAGCTGGCCGCGGCGCTGTCGATCGAGCCGATGTCGCTGGTCGCCCACCTGGACCGGCTGGAGGCGCGCGGCCTGCTCGAGCGGCGCCCTGACCCGGACGACCGCCGCAGCAAGCGCGTGCACCTGAGCGCGCAGGCACGGACCCAGCTCAAACGCATCCAGCGCGTGCTGGGCCAGGCCCGGCTGGAGGCCGTGCGCGGCTTTTCCGCCGCGGAGATCGAGCACTTCCACGGGTTCCTAGAACGCCTGAGCCGGAACCTGGCTGCGCCATCCGCCAGCCAGGACGGGCGATGAACACCCGCGTGGACCCGCGCTACGCCCCGCGCCAGTGGCAGCCGCACGAAAAGCCGACCCTGCCCGGCTCGCCGTCCACGCCGCACCACCCGACCCGCCGGCGCCTGCAGTACGGCGCGGTCGGCGTGCTGGTGGCGCTGACCGGCGGCCTGAGCAACGCGCTGGTCTCGGCCAACCTGCCCTACCTGCAGGGCACCTTCGGCGCCGACGCCTGGCAGATGCAGTGGCTGCCTGCGGCCTTCGTCATGACCAGCATGTCGGCCAACCTGCTGCTGGTGAAGTTCCGCCAGCAGTACGGCCTGCGCCTGTTCACCGAGATCTTCCTGGTGCTGTACGTGGCGATCGCCTTCGCCCACCTGTTCGTGCACGGGCTCGGCTCGGCGATCGCGGTGCGCGCCGCGCACGGCCTGTGCGGCGCGGCGCTCAATTCGCTGGGCATCTACTACATGATCCAGGCGTTCCCGGCGCAGCACCGGCTGAAGGCGCTGGCGATTGCCCTGGGCATGACCCAGCTGCCGATCCCGCTGGCGAGGCTGTTTTCCACCGAGCTGCTGCAGCTGGGCGAATGGCGCGGCCTGTACGTGTTCGAGCTGGGCCTGGCGCTGCTGGCGCTGGCCGGCGTGCTGGCGCTGAAGCTGCCGCCCAGCGACCGGATCAAGGTGTTCGAGCGGCTGGACTTCGCCACCTTCGCGACCTTCGCCACCGGCGCGGCCGGGCTGGCGGTGGTGCTGTCCTTCGGCCGCGTGCTGTGGTGGACCGAAACGCCGTGGCTGGGCGTGGTCCTTGCCGCCTCGATCGTGCTGCTGTGCGCGGCCGGCGCGATCGAGCACGGCCGCCGCAACCCGATGATCAACCTGCGCTGGCTGGCCAGCGGCGACCTGGCGCGGCTGGCGGTGTCGATCCTGCTCATCCGCATCTGCCTGTCAGAGCAGAGCGTGGGCGCGGTGGCGTTCTTCCAGCAGCTGGGCCTGACCAACGACCAGCTGCGCACGCTGTCGCTGGTGGTGCTGGCCGGCTGCCTGGCCGGCATCGCGATCAGCGCGCTGACCCTGCGCCCGCAGAACCTGGCGCAGCAGCTGATCGTGGCGGTGGCGTTCGTCGCCATCGGTGCGTTCATGGACGCGCGCGCCACCAGCCTGACCCGGCCGCCGCAGATGTACCTGAGCCAGTTCCTGATCGGCCTCGGCAGCACCATGTTCATCGCCCCGGCCATGCTCACCGGCATGGGCAAGGTGATCGGCCAGCCGAAGAACCTGATCAGCTTCATCGTCCTGTTCGCCATGGCCCAGTCGATGGGCAGCCTGCTCGGCAGCGCCCTGCTCGGCACCCTGCAGACCGTGCGTCAGAAGTTCCACGCCAACCTGCTGGCCGAGCACGTGACCCTGCTCGATCCGCAGGTCACCGCACGCCTGCAGGCCTACGCCGCCGCGCACGCACGCGACATCGTCGATCCGGCCCAGCGCCAGGCCCAGGCCTTGAAGATGCTCGGCCAGGCGGTCACCCGCGAGGCGCACGTGCTCGCCTACAACGACGTGTTCCTGGCGATCGGTGCGCTGGCCATCGCCACCCTGGCCTGGCAGCTCGTCGAGCTGCACCTGCGCCGTCGCCGCGAGGAACGCAGCGCGGCCGCGGCCGCGCCTCCGATCGCCACCACCGTACCGGCCACCGCCACGCCGTCATGACCAGTCCCGCCACCCCCGCCAAGACGCCAGGCCAGCAGGCCGTCGACCCGCAAGCCGAGCAGGCCCGCCTGCGGCGACGGCGGCGCACCCTGCTCGGCGCGATCGGCTTCGGCCTGCTGGCCCTGACCGGCGTGGCGCTGGTCCTGTACGCCTGGCAGTTGCCGCCGTTCCGCAGCGGCGTGCAACGCACCGAGAATGCGATGGTCCGCGGCCAGGTCACCCTGGTCGCGCCGCAGGTCAGCGGCTACGTGACCGAAGTGGCGGTGCAGGATTTCGAGCGGGTGAAGCACGGCCAGCTGCTGGCCCGCATCGACGACCGCATCTACCACCAGCAGCTGCAGCAGGCCGAAGCCCAGCTGCAGTCCGCGCGTGCCGCGCTGGCCGACTGGGATCCGCAGCGCCGCGGCGCCGCCGCACGCACCGCGCAGGCCCAGGCGCAGGTGCAGGCCGGCGTCGCCCAGCGCGACAACACCGGCGCGGCGCTACAGCGCGCCGAACAACTGGCCGGGCAGCGGCTGATTTCGCAGCAGGACCGCGACACCGCCCTGGCCAGCGCCCGCGAAGCCCGCGCCAGCGTGGCCGAAGCGGAAGCAGCGCTGGCCGCCGCACGCACCGCCCGCCCGATCGTCCCGTTTGCACCTCGCCCCGCCACC
>JAGHZW010000164.1:66895-67577 GCA_017745195.1 Pseudoxanthomonas sp.
CGTCAAGATCGCCCAGCGCATTCCGGTGCGCATCGCCATCGACCCCGGCCAGCCACTGGCCGAACGCCTGGCGCCGGGCATGTCGGTGGTGGTGGCGGTCGACACATCGCAGACAGTCGAGCGGCCGGCCGTTGACGGACAGACAGGTGACAGACCAACTGTCGACGACAAGCCGGGCCACGTACGCTGAGCGCCCCTGCCGGAATCCATCACGCCATGCCCGACACCGCCGACCACGCACCCGATTACCGCGCCATGCTCGCCATCGCCGTCGAGGAAGCCCGCCTGGGCCTGGCCGAGGGCGGCATCCCGATCGGCGCGGCGCTGTTCACCCGCGACGGCACCCTGCTCGGCCGAGGCCACAACCGCCGTGTACAGGAAGGCGACCCGTCCGTGCATGGCGAGACCGATGCCTTCCGCAAGGCCGGGCGCCAGCGCTCCTACCGCGACACGATCATGGTCACCACGCTGTCGCCGTGCTGGTACTGCAGCGGACTGGTCCGCCAGTTCGGCATCGGCACGGTGGTGATGGGCGAATCGGTCAATTTCTGCGGCGGCCACGAGTGGTTGCGCGAACACGACGTGGACGTGGTCGACCTGGCCGACCCGGAATGCATTGCGATGCTCGGCGACTGGATCGGCAGGCCGCTGGAGGAGATCGCCACGCTGGACGAGGCGCGCG
>JAGHZW010000165.1:0-25474 GCA_017745195.1 Pseudoxanthomonas sp.
AGGTGCGTGGCGGCAACGTCGGGCAACGGCGCGGGCTGGCTGCGCGCCTGCAATGCGATGGCAGGCCGGGTTCCCGAACTCCGTCCGGACACCGGCGAAAACTGACGTACCGGCGGCATGTTTTCCGATTGAGGCTCCCCTCGCGTTGGTGGAGTCTCTGCTCGACATGGGCTTTGGTCGTGCATCGGCATGGGTCGGGAGCTGTTCCGCAGGGAAGCACTGGAAGCCAGGCGCCATGGCTGGCTGGGCGGAATTTCGCTGGCGCAGCCTGTCGGCGTCCGGGTGCTGGTGCTCGGCGCGACGCTGGCAGCGGCGGCGGTCGTGCTGTTCCTGTTCCTGGGCACCTATACGCGGCGCTCCACCGTCACCGGACAGCTGGTGCCGACCGGAGGCCTGTCCACCGTGCTGGCCCCGGCCACCGGGTTCGTCTCGCGGCTGGACGTGGCTGAAGGCAGCCAGGTACGCCGCGGCCAGACCCTGGCCGTGGTCGCGGTGCCGCGCGCAACCGTTGCCGAGGGCGACACCCAGGCCGCATTGGAACAGCGGCTGGTCCGCCGCCGCGAGGGCCTGGTCGAAGGATGGCAGGCGCAGCGCCAGCTGCAGGACGCGCAGGGCGCCGGGTTGCGCGTGCAGCTGGCGGTGGCGCAGCGGGAACTGGCGCAGGTCGAAGCCGAGGCCGGCACCCGCCGTGAGCAGATCCGCATCGCCGAGGAAACCCTGCAGCGCCTGCGCCAGCTGCAGGACCAGCGCTACGTGAGCCTGCTGCAGATCAAGCAGCAGGAATCCAGTGCGCTGTCGTGGCGTGGCGAGATGCAGGCGTTGCAGCGCCAGGCCATCGCCGTGCGCAGGACGATCGCCCAACTGCGGCAATCGCTGCAGGAACTCCCCGGCCAGGCCCGGGCGAGCGATGCCGGGCTGGAGCGCGAGCTCGCCCAGCTCGAGCAGGAGCAGGTCGAAACCCGGGCGCGCGGTGCGCTCACCGTCAACGCGCCGGTGACCGGGGCGGTGTCCGCGCAGCTGGTCAAGCCCGGTCAGGCCGTGCAGGCGGGCCAGCCACTGCTCAGCCTGTTGCCGGACGGCAGCGGGCTGGAAGCGGAGTTGCTGGTGCCGAGCCGCGCGATCGGTTTCATCGCCCCGGGCGATGCGGTGCTGCTGCGTTACCGCGCGTTTCCGTACCAGAAGTTCGGACACCAGCGCGGCAGGGTGGCGCGGATCAGCCGCAGCGCACTCGGCCCGGGCGAGGTGGGCGCGCTGACCGGCGACGCGAGGACCAGCGAGCCGTACTACAGGGTGACCGTCTCGCTCGCGCGCCAGGCGGTCACCGCATTCGGCAGGGAGGAGCCGCTCAGGCCGGGCATGGTGCTGGACGCCGACATCCTCGGCGAACGCAGGCGCCTGATCGAGTGGGTGTTCGAGCCGCTGTATTCGCTCAAGGGAAAGGTCGGCGGCAACTGAGCCGATCGCCGGGCGCGTACTCCGTGCCCGCCAGGCGCCAGGCAAGGAGAAGGACGATGCAGGGACGGCGGGGAACGGAGGTGCATGCGTCGGTGGCGCCGACCCCGGGGGATGCACCATGAAGCCGGTCATCCAGTCAGAAGCCGCCGAGTGCGGCCTCGCCGCGCTGGCCATGGTCGCTGCCGCGCATGGATGCCACGTCGGCCTGGCCGAGTTGCGGCGCCGCTTCCCGATGTCGCTCAAGGGCGCCCGGCTCGGCCAGCTGATCCATGTCGCGCAGCAGACCGGCTTCTCGACCCGTCCGCTGCGGCTGGAACTGGAGGACCTAGGCAAGCTCAGGCTGCCCTGCATCCTGCATTGGGACCTGAACCACTTCGTGGTGCTGGCGAAGGTGGGCAGGTCGGGGATAACGGTCCTGGATCCGGCCTCCGGCGAGCGGACCCTGGCTTTCGGCGAGGTATCCGGCCATTTCACCGGCGTGGCCCTCGAGCTCGCGCCCGGGCCGGCGTTCGCGCCGCGCAAGGCCGCGCCCGTGGTCTCGGTGCGCGAGCTGACCGGCCCGGTAAGCGGGCTGTGGCGCGAGCTGATGCAGATCCTGCTGCTGTCGGCCGCGTTGCAGGTGTTCGTGGTACTGGCGCCGTTCTTCATGCAGTGGGTGGTGGACCAGGTGCTGGTCTCCGCCGACCACGACCTGCTGGCGGTGCTGGGCCTGGGATTCGGCTTGGCGCTGCTGCTGCAGGTCGGCATCGGCCTGCTGCGTGGCGGGTCGGTGGTGTACCTGTCCTCGCGGCTGGGCCTGCAATGGATGGGCAATGTGTTCGCGCACCTGCTGCGGTTGCCGCTGGAGTATTTCGAGCGGCGCCACCTGGGCGACGTGACTTCGCGCATGTCCTCGCTGCAGGCGATCCAGCGCACGCTGACCACCAGTTTCGTCGAGGCGCTCATCGACGGCCTGATGGCGGTGGTGACCCTCGGCCTGATGCTGGTCTACAGCTGGAAACTGGCACTGGTGACGCTGCTGGCCGTGGCGCTGTACCTGGGCATCCGCTGGCTGGCCTGGCGGCCGCTGCGCGACGGCACCGAGCGGCAGCTGGTGGCCGCGGCGCGGCAGCAGAGCCATCTGCTGGAATCGCTGCGCGGGATGCAGAGCCTGAAGGTGGCCGGCGAGGAGCCGGGGCGCCGCGCGACCTACGCGAACCTGATGGTCGATACGGTCAATGGCGAGGTCCGGCTGGCGCGGCTCGGGCTGGTCTTCAGCAGTGCCAGCCAGCTCGTGTTCGGCATCGAGCGCATCGCGGTGATCTGGATCGGCGCCAGCCTGGCCATGGGCAGTGTGTTCTCGGTGGGCATGCTGATCGCCTACCTGGCCTACAAGGACCAGTTCGCGGCGCGCGCGGCGGCGCTGATCGACAAGTGGATGGAGTTCCGCATGCTTCGCCTGCATGGCGAGCGCCTGGCCGACATCGTGCTGACGCCACCGGAACAGGCCGCTGGCCTGGCCGAGCTTCCGCCGCCGCCGGATGCGCGCATCGAAGTGGCGAACCTCTCGTTCCGCTACGGCGATGGCGAGCCCTGGGTACTGCAGGACTGCAGTTTCACCGTGGCGCCCGGCGAGTCGGTAGCGCTGGTCGGCGCTTCGGGCTGCGGCAAGACCACCCTGGTGAAGCTGATGCTGGGCCTGCTCCGGCCCACCGCGGGCACGATCCACATCGGTGGCCACGACCTGTTCAAGGCCGGGCCGCGCAACGTGCGCGCGATCGTCGGTGCGGTCATGCAGGACGACCAGCTGTTCGCCGGCAGCGTCGCCGACAACATCGCCTTCTTCGACCCGGACCGCGACCAGGCGCGGGTCGAGGCGGCGTCGCGGCTGGCGGCGGTGCACGATGAGATCGCCGCCATGCCGATGGGCTACCACAGCCTGATCGGCGACATGGGCAGTTCGCTCTCCGGCGGGCAGAAGCAGCGGGTGATCCTGGCGCGGGCGCTGTATCGCGAGCCGAAACTCCTGTTCCTGGACGAGGCCACCAGCCACCTGGACGTGGCGAACGAGCGCGCCGTCAACGAAGCGGTGCAGCGGCTGGCGCTGACCCGGCTGATCGTGGCGCACCGGCCCGAAACCATCGCCAGCGCGGACCGCGTGCTGGTGATGCAGGGAGGGCGGATCGTGCAGGAGCAACAGGCCGCCGGCGCGTCGACGGCGCAGGCGCCCGCGCAACCCGTCCTGGCCTGATGCGCGATTGTGCGGCGGCCAGCCGCAACGCACGGCCCGTGGCATGGCGGTTCTGACACACGGCGTGGTTATCCTCGGCCGTTTCCGTTCGCACGCAGCCCGGGTATCCATGTCCGCAAAACCGCGTTCCTTCGTCCTCGCCGCCATCCTGTGCCTGCCGCTCCTGTCGGGTTGCCAGGGCTTGCCGCACGCAGCCACGCCGCCTGCGGACCGCCGCCCCGGCAATGCCGACGTGGCGAAGCCGGCACGCAACGTGATCCTGTTCCTGGCCGATGCCGGCGGCGTTTCGACGCTCAGCGGCGCCAGCCTGCTGGGGTACAACGCACCACAGAAGCTGCACGTCCAGCAGTGGCCGCACCTGGGCCTCAGCGACACCACGCCGGTCGACGAATGGGTTTCCGATTCGGCCAACGGCATGAGTTCGATCGTCACCGGGGTGAAGACCCGCAACGGCGTGATCAGCCAGGGGCCGGACGCGGTGCGCGGCAGCCGGGACGGCACCCCCAGCAAGACCATCCTCGAATATGCCGAGGAACGTGGCCTGCTCACCGGCGTGGTCACCACGCAGTCCATCGCCGATGCCACGCCGGCGGCGTGCTACGCCCATGCCAACGACCGCAAGCAGTGGGGCGGGATCTTCCCGCAGGCGTTCACGCCGCGCTTCGGCGATGGCGTGGACGTGCTGATCGGCGCCGGTCGCGGCAAGATCGGCAGGCAGCTGCGCGAGCGGGGCACCAGCTTCGACGCGCTGGCGGCGCAGTACCGGCGACCCATCCATGCGCAGCTCGGCGACGTGCCGGCCTCGGAGCGGCGTCCGGTGGTGGTGGCCGAGCGGATGGACGTGCGCGCCGCCACGCTCAAGGCGCTCGACATCCTCGAACAGTCGCCCAAGGGCTACTTCCTGATGGTGGAGTGGGATGCGCATACCGACGACCCGGCGCAGGGCCTGCAGAACGTGGTCGATTTCGACCGGCTGGTCGCCGAGGTCGAACGGCGGGTGGACCTGGACGAGACCCTGCTGGTCTTCACCGCCGACCATTCGTTCGGCTTCCAGGTCGATGGCGGCGGACCCGGACAGCCGCTGCTGGAAGGGTTCGAGGCGTGGAAGAAGACCGACACGGAGGACAACGAAGACCAGCCGGTCCGGCTCAGGCACGTGTTCGTCAACCGCACGCACACCGGTGAAGAAGTGGCGGCGCTGGCGACCGGCGTCGGCGCCGAACGCATCCATGGCTATTTCCCGAACACGCACCTGTTCCAGGTGATGCTCGACGCGTGGGGCTGGAAGGCGGACGACGCGGGCCGGTAGCCGCCTGCAGGAGGGGCGCCCGCCGGCGCGGGAACCGGCGGCGACCGTGCCGGCCATTCGCGCCGGGCGTTCGCGCCGGGCATTGCCGCCGCGGCGGGCCGGGATAGACTCGACCCAGCACGGGGACGGGGCCGAAGCGATGCGATGCACGGGGTGGGGTGTGCGGGTCAGGACATGGCTGCGGCGCACCGCCCCGCTTCTGCTCTTCGTCGCTGCTTCCGTGCATGCGCAGGACTTCGAACCGCGCGCCTACGGCAATGTCCCGGTCGGCATGAACTTCGCGGTGGCCGCCGGCGTGTACACGCGCGGCGGCCTGAACTTCGATGCCGCGCTGCCGGTCAGCAACGAGGACCTGCATACCACCAGCCTGGTGGTGGGCTACGCGCACGCGTTCGCGCTGTGGGGACGTTCGGCCAGGTTCGATGCGGCGGTGCCGTACACGCGGCTGGCCGGTACCGCCGACTACCTGGGCGCGCCGGTCGAACGCACGGTCACCGGTTTCGGCCGGCCGGTGATGCGCCTGTCGATGAACTTCCATGGCGCGCCGGCGCTGTCGATGGCTGAGTTCAGGGACTGGGAGCAGGACCTGATCATCGGCGCCAGCCTGCAGGTGGCGCCGCCGCTGGGCCAGTACGACGAGGACCGGATCGTCAACATCACCGCCAACCGCTGGTCGTTCAAGCCTGAGCTGGGCCTGTCCAAGGCGGCTGGTCCGTGGATCGGCGAGCTCAAGCTGGCCGCGACCGTCTACACCGACAACGACGAGTTCTACGGCGGCGCGACCCGCTCGCAGGAGCCGGTGTACGCGCTGCAGGGCAACCTGATCCGCAGCCTGGCATCGGGCGCGTGGTGGTCGTTCGATGCGACCTGGTTCGCCGGGGGGCGCTCGCAGGTCGATGGCCGCTACAACCGCGACCTGCAGCAGAACGGACGCATCGGCGCCTCGCTGTCGCTGCCGGTGAACCGGCTCAACTCGGTGAAGCTCGCCGCCAGCAGCGGGGTCTACGCGCGCACCGGCAACAGCTTCGATGCGGTCGCGGTGACCTGGCAGCACCGCTGGGGCGGCGGACTCTGAGTCCGCGTCGACCGCGGTCGATGACGGGTCGATGACGGGTCGATGACGGGTCGGTGGCGTCGCGCTGCGACGCCTAGCCCAGCGGCAGCGAGCCGGCCATCGCCTGCAGGCGCGCGCTGACGTAGGAGGCGTGTTCGGGGCCGGCGGCTTCGGCGATGGCTTCGGCCTCGGCGGCGAACGCCTGCATCAGGTCGTCCGGCGGGGTGTCCATGACCAGGCGGGCGAGGTTGGCTTCCAGCGCGTCCAGCATCGCGACCACTTCGGGATCGACCTCGTGCATGTGCGTCATGTCCGCGGGAGCCACGGTCGAGGATAGCCCAGCGCGGGCGACTTCTCACCCGCTTCACCCGGAGTTCCCGCCCAGCCCACCGGGGGAGAGGAGGCTGCAGCGGTTCCCGGGGTGGCGCGGGCGTGCTGGCCGGCCAGCGGGAGCGTGACCCGGATCGAGGAGAGGACGATGGCAGGCGACAACCGGACAAGTGCGAGCGGAACGGGCAGCGCATGGCGCTGGCTGATGTGGGGCGGCGCGGCGGCACTGCTGGCATTGCCGGCGCTGGCGATGCGGTTCACCACGGAAGTGGACTGGGGCCCGGAGGATTTCACCGTCTTCGGGATCATGCTGCTGGTGGCATGCAGTGCCTGCGAACTCGCGGTACGGCTGATCGCCGGCCGCGCCGGCCGGCTCGTGGCGATCGCGGCGATCGGACTGGCGTTCCTGCTGGTCTGGGCCGAGCTGGCGGTGGGGATCTTCCACTAGCGCACGGCGATGGCCCGGCAAGGTGGCGGCGCACGTACCGGCTGACGGACGACGGGCCCGCGAACGAGCCCGTCGCGCCGAGGGTGCTCAGCCCGCCTGCGGTTCCGGCTCGCCATCCGCTGCACCCTCGACCGCCGCGACGCGGTCGTGGCGGTGGTCGGCGGCCAGGTACAGGTACACCGCCGGCAGCACGAACAGGGTGAACGCGGTGCCGATGGTCATGCCGGCGGCGATCACCATGCCCATCGAGAAACGCGCGGCGGCGCCGGGGCCGTTGGCGATCAGCAGCGGGACCATGGCGAACACCAGCGCGGCGGTGGTCATCAGCACCGGGCGCAGGCGGATGCCGGCGGCCTGCTCGATGGCTTCGCGCTTGGACAGGCCCTGCAGCTGCAGCTTGTTGGCGAATTCCACGATCAGGATGCCGTGCTTGGCGATCACGCCGATCAGGGTGACCAGGCCGACCTGGGTATAGATGTTGATGCTCATGCCCGGGAACACCTCGATCCCGTAGAACTGCAGCACCCCCGCCACCAGGGCCAGCGCGTTGAGCACCAGCAACGCGCCGGAGATCGCCATCGGCACGGTGATCAGCATGATCAGCGCATCGCGGAAGCTCTCGAACTGCGCGGCCAGGACCAGGAAGATCGCGATCAGGGCGAACGCCAGGGTCACTAGCATCGCCGCGCCTTCCTGCTTGAACTGGCGCGACTCGCCGGCGTAGTCGACGCTGTAGCCCTGCGGCAGCACCTCGGCCGCGGCCTGCTCCAGCACCCTCAGCGCCTCGCCCTTGGACACGCCGGGGCGCGGGGCGAAGGTGATGCCGACCGCGTTGAGCTGCTGGAAGCGCTTGAGCGTCTGCGGCTGCGCGGTCTCCTTCAGCGTCACCAGGGTCGACAGCGGCACCAGCTGCCCGTCGCGGGTGCGGGTGTAGTAGTTCTCCAGCTGCGCGGCGTTGAGCCGGTCGCTGCGCTGCACCTGCGGGATCACCCGGTAGGAGCGGTTTTCCATGGCGAAGCGGTTGACGTAGCCGCCCGACAGCATCGCCGCCATGTCCGCGGCCAGGGTGCGCATGTCGATGCCGAGCATGGCCGCCTTCTCGCGGTCGATCTGCACCTCGATGCGCGGCTTGTCGATCTTCAGGTCCTTGTCCAGGAAAATGAAGCGCCGGCTCTCCATCGCCTTCTGCAGGATCGCGTCGGACAGTTCGTTGAGCTGCTGCAGGCTGCCGATGCCCACGACCAGGAACTCGCTGCCGCCGCCGTCGCCGCCGGCGCTGGGCAGCGAGGGCGGGACCAGGGCGAAGGTGTTCAGGCCGGTGATGCCGGACAGCTTGGGCTGCAGCGCCTGCTGCAGGACCTGGTTGGTCGAGCGCTCGCGCTGGCTCCATGGCTTGAGCACGAAGCCGCCCATGGCGCTGTTGCTGGCGCCGCCACCGCCACCGAAGCCGCCGTTGAACAGGAAGAAGTCGTTGACCTCGGGGATGTCGCGGACCGCGGTTTCCAGCTCCTCGGTGTAGCGCTCCACGTAGTCCAGGGTGGTGTACGCATCGGCGCTGCCGACGGCGAAGATGAAGCCCTCGTCCTCCAGCGGCGCCGGTTCCTTCGGCGCGGTCATGTACAGGAACACGCACGACACCAGCACCAGCGCGCCGAACACGGCGATCACCCCGCGGGTCTCCAGCGCGCCGTGCAGGCGCCGCTGGTAGCCGTTGCGCAGCCACTCGAAGCGCGCGTCCAGCCAGGCTTCCAGTTTCGACTTGCCGTGCTCGCTGCGCGGCTTGAGCAGCCTGGCGCACATCATCGGCGACAGGGTCAGGGCAATGATGCCCGACAGCAGCACCGCGCCGGCCAGGGTGAAGGCGAACTCGGTGAACAGCACGCCGGTCAGTCCGCCCTGGAAGCCGATCGGCAGGTACACCGCGACCAGGGTGGTGGTCATCGCCACCACCGGCCAGGCCAGCTCGCGTGCGCCCTTGATCGCCGCATCGTGCGGGCTCATGCCGTCCTCGATGTGGCGGTGGATGTTCTCCAGCACGATGATCGCGTCGTCGACGACAATACCGATCGCCAGCACCATCGCCAGCAAGGTCAGCAGGTTGATGGTGAAGCCCATCAGCAGCATCAGGAACAGCGAGCCGATCAGCGACAGCGGCACGGTGACCGCGGGGATGATCACGCTGCGCAGCGAGCCCAGGAACAGGAAGATCACCACGATCACGATGACCACCGCCTCGATGATCGTCTTGACCACCTCGTTGATCGCGTCCTGGATCGACTCGGTGCTGTCGTAGGGGATGGCGGCGACGATGCCCTCCGGCAGCTGCGGCAGGATCTCCCGGTCCCAGACCCGGCGGACCTCGGCGATCACGTCCAGCGAGTTGGCGTCGGGCGAGACGAAGATGCCCATGAAGGTGGCGGCGCTGCCGTTGATGCGGACCGAGGTGCCGTAGTTCTCCGAGCCCAGTTCGACGTCGGCGATCTCGCCCAGGCGCACGATCGCGCCGTCGTGCTCGCGCACGATCAGCTGGCGGAACTCCGCGGCGCTGCGCAGGTCGGTGCGCGCGGTCAGGTCCACCGCGACCATCTGGCCCTTGGTCGAGCCCAGCGCCGAAAGCACGTTGTTGGCCTGCAGCGCGGCGTACACGTCGCTGGCGGTCACGCCCAGCGCGGCCATCCGGTCCGGCTTCATCCACACGCGCATGGCGAAGGTACCGGCGCCCATGACGTCGGCGCGCTGCACGCCGGGGATGGTGGCGATGCGCGGCTCGACCGCACGGGTCAGGTAGTCGGTGATCTGGTTGTTGTCGAGCTGCTTGCTGGCGAAGGACACGTACATCGCCGCGATCTGCTGGCCCTGCTGCAGGTCGATGACCGGGTCCTCGGCCTCGGCCGGCAGCTGGCTGCGCAGCTTGTTGACCTTGGCCGCGATCTGGGTGAGCGCCTCGTTGGCGTCGTGGTCCAGGCGGATGTAGGCCTGGATGGTCGAGATGCCCGCGGCGCTGGTCGAGGTCAGGTAGTCGATGCCCTCGGCCGAGGCCACCTCGCGCTCCAGCGGCGTGGTCACGAAGCCCTGCATCAGGTCGGCGTCGGCGCCGTAATAGGCGGTGCTGACCGTGACCACGGCGTTCTGCAGCTCGGGATACTGGCGCACGTTCAGTTCCTTGAACGAGCGCAGGCCGAGCAGCAGGATGAACAGGCTGACGACCATCGCCAGCACCGGCTTGTTGATGAAGATGTCGGTGAATTTCATCCGGGTCCTCCGCCGGGCGCTCCAGGCGCGCCGGCAGGAAAGGGAGGGGCGACGCGGCGCGCGATGCGCGGCTGCCGTCGTGGCGCGTCAGCGGTTCTCGGGCTTGGGCTTGTCCTGCGCCGCCGGTTGCACCTTGTTGTTGATGGTCACGCCGGCGTCGTTGCGCAGGCGCAGCAGGCCGCTGGTGACCACCACCTCGCCGGGCTCGAGCCCGGCGGTGACGCCGACCAGGTCGCCGCGCGACGGGCCGGTGGTGACGAAGCGCTGCTTGGCCACGTGGGTGGCCTGCGGCATGCCCTCGACCGGCTTGGCGCCGGCGGCCGGCTTCGGCGCGGCGGCCAGCACGTACACCGAGTTGCCGTACGGGTTGAAGCTGACCGCGGTCTGCGGCACCACGACCACCTCGCTGGACTGGCCCAGGTCGAAGCCGACCCGGCCGAAGGTGCCCGGGCGCAGTTCGCCGCCGGCGTTGGCCAGGCTGGCGCGGACCTTGAAGTTGCGCGTGCTGGCATCGACCGCCGGCTCGATCGCGCTGACCCTGGCCTCGAACACCTGTCCCGGCAGCGCGTCCACTTCCAGCCGCACCGGCGTGCCGATGGCGACCTGGTTCATGCGCTGCTCGGGCAAGGTGAAGTCGACGTGGATCGGATCGAGCGCCTGCAGGCTGACGATCGGGTCGCCGGGATTGAGGAACTGGCCCAGGTTGACCTTGCGGATGCCGAGTACGCCGTCGAACGGGGCGCGGATGGTCTTCTGCGCGATCAGCGCGCGCTGCGCCTCGGCCTGGGCCTGGGTGGTGGCCGCGTCGGCGATGCGTTCGTCCACTTCCGAGCGCGAGACCAGCTTCTGCTGGCCCAGTTCGCGCCAGCGGTCGCGCTGGGTCACCGCCAGCTGCGCGGCGGTGTCCAGCGCCTTGAGCTGGGCCTGTTCGTTGGCGGTGTTCAACTGGACCAGCAGCTCGCCCTTGCGCACGGCCTGGCCGGATTCGAAGGCGATGGCCTGGACCACGCCGCCGGCCTCGGTGGTCACGTCGGTGCCGTTGTCGGCCACCAGCGTGCCGACCGCCTCGGCGCTGCCGCTCCATTTCTCCTTGCGGGCCTCGAAGGTGCTGACCTCGACCGGCGGCTGCGGCATGTCGTCGAAGAATTCGTTGGTGGCGCTGGCCATGAATGCCTTGATCGCGAACACGCCGCCGAAGATCACGGCGACGCCGATCAGCATCAGGGTCATGCGGCGGGCATAGGACGGCGCGTGCACGGTGTTCGTGGACGGGGTGCGTGGGGCCATGGCGATTCCGTTCTTCTCTCAGGCAATGGGCAGGCCGAACCGGCGCGCATGGCGGCGGGGACCCGTATGGGACGTTGCGCGGATGGTTCTGGGTGCGGCGGGAGGCGGGCGATGCCGGCTGCGGCCGCGATGCGACGTGGCGAGGCGGATTCTGCCGGCGAAGGGATGGCGGGGCAACGCTTGCGCCGGCGCCGGATCCGTGGACAGCCTGGCGCACGCCCCGGCCCGGGCCAGGCGGAACCGGCATGCCGGGTCCGCGGTCTTGCGGGCGCGTCGAATCTGCCAGAATCGGCTCGACTTCACGCGACCTTCACTGCCTGCCGATGAGTGCATCCGCTTCGCCCCGCCGCATCCTGTTCGCCAGCCTCATCGGTACGACGATCGAGTTCTTCGATTTCTACATCTACGCCACCGCGGCGGTGCTGGTGTTTCCCAAGCTGTTCTTCCCGGCCTCCGAGCCGACCGCGGCGACCCTGCAGTCGCTGGCGACCTTCGCCCTGGCGTTCTTCGCCCGGCCGCTCGGTTCGGCGCTGTTCGGCCATTACGGCGACCGGATCGGGCGCAAGGCCACGCTGGTGGCGGCGCTGCTGACCATGGGCATCTCGACCGTGCTGATCGGCCTGCTGCCGACCTATGCGCAGGTCGGGGTGGTCGCGCCGGCGCTGCTGGCGCTGTGCCGGCTCGGCCAGGGCCTGGGCCTGGGTGGCGAGTGGGGTGGCGCGGTGCTGTTGGCCACCGAGAACGCACCGCCCGGCAAGCGCGCCTGGTACGGCATGTTTCCGCAGCTGGGCGCGCCGCTGGGTTTCCTGTGTTCGACCAGCGTGTTCCTGCTGCTGGCCCACTTCCTCGACGAAGCGCAGTTCATGGCCTGGGGCTGGCGCGTGCCGTTCATCGCCAGCGCCGCGCTGGTCCTGGTCGGGTTGTGGGTGCGGCTGCGGATCACCGAGACGCCGGCGTTCCAGAAGACCCTGGACCGCGACGAGCGCGAGCGCCTGCCGATGGCCACGGTGCTGCAGAAGCATGCCGGTACGCTGCTGGTTGGCACGCTGTCGCTGATGGCGACCTTCGTCCTGTTCTACCTGATGACCGTGTTCGCGCTGAGCTGGGGTACCTCGCAGCTGGGCTACGGCCGCCAGGAATTCCTGCTGCTGCAGATGGTCGGCGTGCTGTGCTTCGCCGCCGCCATCCCGCTGTCGGCGAAGTATGCCGACCGCCGCGGCCGGCGCCGGGCGATGATCCTGGCGACCCTGGGCATCATCGCCTTCGGCGCGCTGTTCCAGCCGCTGTTCGCCGCCGGCAGCCCATGGCAGGTGCTGCTGTTCCTGTGCCTGGGACTGGGCCTGATGGGCCTGACCTACGGGCCGTGCGGGACGATCCTGGCGGAGATGTTCCCGACCCCGGTGCGCTACACCGGTGCCTCGCTGGCGTTCAACCTGGCTGGCATCCTCGGCGCGTCGCCGGCGCCGTACATCGCCACCCGCCTGGCCGGCAGCCACGGCATCGGTGCGGTCGGCGCGTACATGAGCGCGATGGCCACGCTGACCCTGCTCGCGCTGCTGATGGTGCCGCGCCAGGCCGAATGAGCCTGTGTCGCGGCATGCCGTTCAGTGGAACAGCCGCCTCACCGTGCGGCTGAGCCAGCCGCCATCCTGGTGTTCGCGGGTGAAGCGGTCCAGGTGCCGGCGCACCTGTTCGGAGTAGGCCTTGTCGTCGTTGCGGATGTGGTTGAACAGCCAGCGCGAGAGCATGCTCTTGAGCTCGTCGACCACATCTTCGCCGGCCTGGAAACGCATCCGGTATTCGGCGACCCGCTTGGTGAACACTTCATGCACGCGCTTGTGCGCGGCGCAGAACGGATAGCCGGCTTCCTCCATCAGCTCCTCCTCGAAGGCGAAGTGGGAGAGGGTGTAGTCGACCAGTTCGTCGATCACGTCGGCCACCAGCAGCGCCGAGGCGCCGCTCTGCGCCTGGTGCAGCTGGTTGATCATCGACACGATGCGGCGGTGCTGGTCGTCGATCACCTCGATGCCGGTGTTGAGGTCGTCCTGCCAGATCAGCAGAGCCATGCGCGTGCCTGGAATGCGGGGAGTGCATGCAGGCTATTGGGCCGCGCGCGCCGCCGCCTTGATCGCGATCAACGCCGCGCGGGGTCGGGCGGAGCCGCGATCGCGCGTTCAGCCAGCGGCGTCGGCCGGGGGGCGTGTTCAGCCCGCCGCAACCACCTGGTTGCGGCCGCCGGCCTTGGCCAGGTACAGGCGGCGGTCGGCATCGGACAGCAGGCTGTGCAGGTCGTCGTCCGGCCGCGCCGGGCATACACCGATGCTGACCGTCATCTGCAGTTCGCCGCCGCGCACCGGCACGCGCAGCTCCTCGATGCGGCGGCGCAGGCCGTCGAAGTAGGTGCCCAGGCTGGCGTCGTCCAGGCCGGAGACCAGCATGCAGAACTCCTCGCCGCCGAATCGCGCGACCTGGTCCTGGCGGCGGGCGTGGATCGACACGGCATGGGCCACCGCGCGCAGGGCGTGGTCGCCGGTTTCGTGGCCCCAGCGGTCGTTGATGTGCTTGAAGTGGTCGATGTCGAGCATCGCCAGCGCCACCGGCTCGCCGGCGTCGTGCAGTTTCGGTACCAGGCGTTCGGCCTGCTCGAGGAAGTGGCGGCGGTTGGGCAGGCCGGTCAGGAAGTCGCGCGTGGCCAGGTCCTGCAGGCTGCCGATCAGCTCCAGCTGGTCCACGTTCTGCGAGACCCGGCAGAAGAATTCCTCGCGCGAATAGGGTTTGCGCAGGAAGTCGTTGGCCCCGTTCTTGAGGAACTGCGCGACCAGGTCCGGATCGTCGCGGCCGGACACGCCGATCACCGCGACCCGGTCGCGTGCGCGCAGGGCGCGCAGGCGGCGGGTCAGTTCGATGCCCTGCATGCAGGGCATTTCCTGGTCGACCACGGCCAGGCGGATGGTCGGGTCGGCCTCGATCGCGGCCAGCGCCGCCTCGCCACCTTCGGCCTGGACCACGCGGTAGCCGAACAGCTCGAGCAGCGAAGAGGCGTGCTGGCGCGCGGCCGCCGAATCGTCCACCACCAGCGCCGAGATCCGCCGGTTGCGTTCCAGCCGCTGCACCAGCCAGACGATGTAGTCGAGGTTGCCGGGCGTGTTCTTGAGCACGAAGTCGATGATCTGCCGGCGCAGCATCCGCTCGCGCAGGTCTTCGTCGTACATGCCGCTGACGACCACCGTGGGCAGGCCGCGATGCAGGAAGAAGTCGACCACGGTGTCGCGGTCGCCATCGGCCAGGACCAGGCCGGTCAGGACCATGAACCAGTCGTCGTGCCGTTCCAGTGCCGCCTGCGCCTCGGCCAGGTTGGCGGCGATGGTGACCGGAAGCTCCAGCTGCTGTTCGATCGCCCCGGCCACCACCTGGGTGTAGGCGCGGGAGTTCTCCACCAGCAGCACCCGCTGCGGCAGGGGAGAAGACTCGGTCATCAGCGGGAGCGCCTGCATCGGAGCGGTTCATGCATTCCGTCCCATGCGGTAGCGGCGCGGCCGGCGCCAACTTTAGACGCCGGTCACACTTTTGTTTTCCTTCCGGCGGCTGGCGCCGGCCATGCGGTCACCACAACGCGTCGCGCAGCCGGTACCAGGCCATCGCCAGCACCAGCAGCGGCGTGCGCAGGGCGCGGCCGCCGGGGAAGGTGGCGTGCGGGATCCTCGCGAACAGGTCCAGGCGTGTGGACTGCGCGCGGATGGCCTCGGCGAGCAGCCTGCCGGCCAGCCCGGTGCTGGCCACCCCATGCCCGGAGAAGCCCTGGGCGAAATAGATGTTGGGGGCGAGCCTGCCCCAGTGCGGAGCGCGGTTGCGCGAGATGTCGACGTAGCCGCCCCACAGGTACTCGATCGGCAGGTCGTCCAGCTGCGGGAACACCGCGCCGATGCGACGGCGCATCACTCCGCGCAGGTTCGGCGGCGGATAGCTGGAATAGCTGGCGCGGCCGCCGAACAGCAGGCGGTGGTCGCGGCTGAGCCGGAAGTAGTCCAGCGCCCAGTTCACGTCGGCCACGGCCATGTCGTTGCGGATCAGCGCCGCGGCGCGCTCGGCGCCGAGCGGGGCGGTAGCGGCGATATAGGTGCCGACCGGCATGATCCGCGACTCGAGTTCCGGGGCGATGCCGCGCAGCCAGGCGTTGCCGGCGATCACCGCGAAGTCGGCGACCACCTCGCCGCGCGCGGTGCGCAGCCGGGGCTTGGCGCCGCGGACCAGTTCGACCACGCGCGATTGCTCGAAGATGCGCACGCCGGCGGCCAGCGCGGCCCGGGCCAGGCCGAAGGCGTATTCGAGCGGATGCAGGTGGCCGCTGGCGGGGTCGTACACGGCGCCGAGGTAGCGGCCGCTTTCCAGTTCGTCGCGCAGGCGGCGGCGGTCCCACCACAGCAGCGGATAGTCGTAGCGCTCGGCCATCTCGACGATCCCGGCGCGCAGGTCGCGCTCCTGGCGTGGCTTGATCGGCACATGGGCGTGGCCGTCGCGCCAGTCGCAGGCGATGCCATGGCGGGCGATGCGTGCGCGCAGCAGGTCCATGCCTTCGCGCGAGAGGTCGAACAGCACGCGTGCGGCATCGTGGCCGAGCAGGTTTTCAAGGGTCGACTGCTCGCAGCCGTAGCCGACGATGGCCTGGCCGCCGTTGCGCCCGGAGGCGCCCCAGCCGATCCGCTCGGCCTCCAGCACCACCACCCGGTAGCCGGCTTCGGCCAGCTCCAGCGCCGCCGACAGGCCGGTGTAGCCCGCGCCGAGGATGCAGACGTCGACGTCCTCCAGCGTGCCCCGCAGCGCCGCCTGCTCCGGCAGCGGCGCGGCGCTGGCGGCGTACCAGCTCGGCGGATAGGCGGAGGCGGGCGGCATGCGGGGAATCTAACCCAGCGCGGCGCGCGCCGTCGGTGCCGGGCCGCTGCCCGCGGCCTCGCGCGTGGGAATCGGCCGCTCCATACTCGCCGCACAGGGGATCCAGAAGAAGCCGCATGACCACACAGCCGCCGGCCCGCTGCGCTTCCCGCGCCGCGCGCCCCGCCTTCCTGCTGCCCGTCCTGGCGTCGCTTGCGGCGACGGCGGAGGCGGCGTTGCCGCCGCAGTACTACAGCAACGCGCGCGAGGAAGCGCCGCACCACCTGCAGCTGCGCGTCGACGCGGTATCGCTGCTGCCCGGGTACGGGTCGGCCAATTGCGAGGTGCGGGCCACGCTCCTGCGCGATTTCCGCGGCGAGGCGGCCGCAGGTACGCCGATGGAGTTCACGTTGAACTGCGTGGCGCCCGGGGTGACGCCCATGCCGGGCGCGGCCGCGTGGCACGACTACGCGACGCTGAAGGACGCCCGTTATGCCGAAGGTTTCTTCCGCGGCGCCGAACCGGGCGATGGCCCGGTGTACGGGCAACTCGGCATCGTCGCCGCGGAGCGCGCCAGTCCGTGGTGCGATGCGGAGAGCGGGAGCTGCGAGCTGCCGCCGGCCGCGCCCGCGCTCGTGCTGGAGTGCCGTCCGTCGACCGCCGCCGGCGATGGCGCCGCGCCGCCGGCATGGCGGGTCAAGATCGACAACGCGCGGATGTGGTACTGGCTCGACGGCACGGCGGACCAGGGCGCCGGCTGGCGCAGGTCGATCTGGCCGGTCGGGCGCATCCAGGAGCCGCTGAAGGTGGAGCCGGAGCGCTACGTGCACCGGACGGCGCGGTACAGCGAAGGCGGCGAGCAACTCCAGGCCGTGCGCCAGCTCGTCATCGACCGCGGCACGCTGGCCTTCGAGGACTACTACATGAGCGTCGGGGATGGCGGGGATTCCACCCGGCGCGGGACCTGCGTGGCAGCCCCCGACCCGGAAGCCGCGCCTCCCCGCGCGGGCTGACGGACGGCGCCCGCAGGCGCTTCAGACCGTGCGCAGGTACCAGGCGTAGTCGAGGTCGGGGACCAGGGCGTGGAAGTCGTGCATCTCCTTGCGCTTCTGCTGGCCGTAGATGTGCCGGAACGGTTCGCCGTACCAGCGCGCGGCGAACGCGCTGCCGAGGAAATCATCGATCGCGTCGCGCCAGTGCGGCGTGTACGCCGGGAACTGCTCGTAGGCATTGCCGGTCACCGGCGCGCCGGGGTCGAACTGCTGTTCGATGCCGTCGAGCATCCCCGCCAGCACCGCCGCGGCGACCAGGTAGGGATTGGCGTCGGCGCCGGCGATGCGGTGCTCGATGCGGGTGTTGGCCGCGTCGCTGTGCGGGATGCGCATGGCCACGGTGCGGTTGTTGAAGCCCCAGCTGTCGTTGAGCGGGACGAAGGCGTTGGCGACGAAGCGGCGGTAGCTGTTGGCATGCGGCGCGAACAGCAGCAGGTTGTCGCGGGCGCTGGCCTGCAGGCCGCCGACCGCGTGGCGCAATGCGGCGGCCGGGGCGTCGGGCGTGCCGGCGAAGATGTTGCGGCTGTCGCTGTCGAGGACACTGACGTGCAGGTGCAGGCCGCTGCCGGCCTGGCCGGCCAGCGGCTTGGCCATGAAGCTGGCCATCGCGCCCTGCTGCTGGGCGATCGCCTTGATCGCGCGCTTGAGCAGGATCGCATCGTCGCAGGCGGCCAGCGCATCGGCGCGGTGTTTGAGGTTGATCTCGAACTGGCCCGGCGCGTATTCGGCCACCGCGGTGTCGGCGGGAATCCGCTGGGCGCGGCAGGCGCGGGCGACGGCGTCGATGAAGCCGGCGTTCTCGTCCAGGTCGTCGATTGAATAGACCTGGGTGCTGGCGTTGCGCGCGCCGTCGCTGGCGTTGAGCGTGGGTTGCGGCCGGCCATCGGCGTCGGCCAGGCGGTCGAACAGGTAGAACTCCAGTTCCACCGCCACCACCGGCGTCAGGCGCAGCGCACGGTAACGATCGAGCACGCGTTCCAGCACGCGGCGCGGATGCGCCTCGAACCAGCCGCCAGCGCCATCCTCCATCGCCAGCAGCAGCTGCAGCGCCGGCCGCGGCGACCACGGCACCGGACGCAGGCTGCCGCGGATCGGCCGGCAGATCCGGTCTTCGTCGCCGATGTCGTAGCCCAGTCCGGTTTCCTCGACGGTGTTGCCGGTGATGTCGGCGGCGACCAGCGACATCGGCAGGCACACGCCGCCGGCGTAGACCTTCTCCAGGGTCCCGGCGGTGACCCGCTTGCCGCGCAGCACGCCGTTGCAGTCGGGCAGCAGCAGGTCGACGTGGGCGTCCTCGTGGCCGGGCAGGGCGCGCAGGGTGGCCAGGTCCTCGGGCGGCAGCGCGGACGGGGCGGGTTCGCGGTTCATCGGATGGCCTCGACAGGGGCGCCAAGGAGAGTAGCAGGGCGGGTGTCGTCAAGAATACTCAACGGCTGGGCCGGCAATCGGGCCGAATCTGTGCACCAGACTGGGGCATCGGAACTCCTGGCGGCCCTCGTGTTGTAAAAATAAAACGGCCGGGGTAAGTTGCCGGAACGCCACCGGAACCCTCCGCGCATGGCCCTGCCGCCCCTGGTCGGCCTGCCCACCGACCGCAAACAGATCGGCCCGCATCCGTTCCTCGCGGTCGGCGAGAAGTACGTGCGTGCGGTGGTCGACGGGGCCGGCGCAACCCCGGTCCTGCTGCCGACGCTGCAACCCCCGGTCGCCGGCGACGACTGGCTCGCCCGCCTGGACGGCCTGCTGCTGACCGGCGCGGCCAGCAACATCGAACCGCACCACTACACCGACGAGCCCAGCTACGAGGGCAACCTGCACGACCCGGCGCGCGACGCCACCACGCTGGAACTGATCCCGCGCGCGGTCGCGCTGGGCCTGCCGGTGCTGGCGATCTGCCGCGGTTTCCAGGAGGTCAACGTCGCCTTCGGTGGCAGCCTGTTCCAGAAGCTGCACGAGGCGACCGGTTTTTCCGACCATCGCGAGAATCCGGACGATCCGCTGGACGTGCAGTACGGCCCCTCGCACCCGATCCGGCTTGCCGAAGGCGGGCTGCTGGCTACGATCGCCGGTGGCACCGGGGCGCAGGTCAATTCGCTGCACGGACAGGGCGTGGCCCGGCTTGGTGACGGACTGGTGGTCGAGGCGATCGCGCCGGACGGGGCGATCGAGGCGTTCCGTCGCGACGGCGGCAGCTTCCTGCTCGGGGTGCAGTGGCATCCGGAATGGCAGGTGATGGGCAATCCGTTCTACCTCGGCATCTTCCGCGCCTTCGGCGACGCCTGCCGTGCCTACAGGGCGCGGCGCGAACGCATGCCGCAACCCGACCTCGCGTCCTCCTGAGCCTCGCAGCCCCCCAATGAGTACCCGCCCACCCCGCCGCAAGCCCGCCGCCACCGCGCAACAGCAGGAAAGCTCGCTGCGGCGCTGGCTGAAGGAGCGGCACATCACCGAGGTCGAGTGCCTGGTGCCGGACATCACCGGCAATGCGCGCGGCAAGATCATTCCGGCTGACAAGTTCAGCCACGACTACGGCACGCGCCTGCCCGAGGGCATCTTCGCCACCACGGTCACCGGCGACTATCCGGACGACTATTACGAGCTGACCTCGCCGTCGGATTCGGACATGCTGCTGCGGCCGGACCCGGACACGGTGCGGATGGTGCCGTGGGCGGCCGATCCGACCGCGCAGGTCATCCACGACTGCCAGACCAAGGACGGCAAGCCGCACGAACTGGCGCCGCGCAACGTGCTGCGCCGCGTGCTGGCCGCCTACGACGAACTGGGCCTGCAGCCGGTGGTGGCGCCGGAACTCGAATTCTTCCTGGTGCAGAAGAACACCGATCCTGATTTCCCGCTGCTGCCGCCGGCCGGCCGCTCCGGCCGACCGGAGACGGCACGGCAGTCGTACTCGATCGACGCGGTCAACGAGTTCGACCCGATCCTGGACCTGATGTACGACTACTGCGAGGCGATGGAGCTGGACGTGGACACGCTGATCCACGAGTCCGGCGCCGCGCAGCTGGAGGTCAATTTCACCCATTCCGATGCGCTCTCGCGCGCCGACCAGGTGTTCCTGTTCAAGCGCACCATGCGCGAGGCGGCCCTGCGCCATGGCGTCTACGCCACCTTCCTGGCCAAGCCGATGGAGAACGAACCGGGCAGCGCCATGCACATCCACCAGAGCCTGGTGAACATGAAGAGCGGGGTGAACGTGTTCGCCGGCAAGAAGGACGGCGAGGCCAGCAAGACCTTCATGCATTACCTGGGCGGCCTGCAGAAGTACGTGCCGATGGCGATGGCGTTCTTTGCGCCCAACGTCAATTCCTACCGGCGCCTGGCGCTGGGCCAGGTGGCGCCGATCAACGTGCACTGGGGCTACGACAACCGCACCTGCGGCCTGCGCGTGCCGATGGACACGCCGGAGAACACCCGTGTGGAAAGCCGCTTCGCCGGCTCCGACGCCAACCCCTACCTGGCCATGGCCGGGACCCTGGCCTGCGGCCTGCTCGGCATCCGCGACAAGCTCAAGCCGATGCCGGCGATGGCGCAGAGCGCGCAGGACGCCGGTTTCGCCCTGCCGCGCTCGCTCAACCAGGCGCTGGACGGGCTGGAAGGCTGCACCGAGCTGCAGGAGATGCTTGGGCCGCGCTTCGTGCGCGCCTACATCTCGGTCAAGCGCAAGGAGTACGAGACCTTCTTCCGGGTGATCAGTTCCTGGGAGCGGGAGTTCCTGCTGTTGAACGTCTAGGACCGTCCCGTCCGGCGGAATGCCGGTTGGAGCGTTCGCAAGCGCGCCGGAGCGATGCCGGCCACCAGAGGAAATGCCGCGCATGACCGACCTCCGCGAACTGCAACGCCTCGACGCCGCCCACCACCTGCACCCGTTCAACGACAACGCGGCGCTGGCGAAGAAGGGCACCCGCGTGCTCACCCGTGGCGAGGGCTGTTATGTGTGGGACGCGGGAGGCAACCAGCTGCTCGATGCCTTCGCCGGGCTGTGGTGCGTGAACATCGGTTATGGCCGCCGCGAGCTGGGCGAAGCCGCGTCGAAGCAGATGACGCAGCTGGCCTACTACAACAGCTTTTTCCAGTGCACCACCGAGCCGACCATCCGTCTGGCCGCGAAGCTGGCCGAGCTGGCGCCGGGCGACATCAACCACGCCTTCTTCGTCAATTCCGGCTCCGAGGCCAACGACACCATCCTGCGCCTGGTCCGCCACTTCTGGGCGGTGCAGGACCAGCCACGCAAGAACATCTTCATCGGCCGCCACGACGGCTACCACGGCACGACCATGGCCGGGGCCAGCCTCGGTGGCATGAAGGGCATGCACAAGCAGGGCGGGCTGCCGATCCCCGATATCCACCACATCGATCCGCCGTTCTGGTTCGCCGACGGCGGCGACCTGTCCGAGGACGAGTACGGCCTGGTCGCCGCGCGCCGGCTGGAGCAGAAGATCCTGGAACTGGGCCCGGAGCGGGTCGCTGCCTTCATCGGCGAGCCGATCATGGGCGCGATCGGCGTCTACATCCCGCCGATGAGCTACTGGCCGGAGATCGAGCGGATCTGCCGCAAGTACGACGTGCTGCTGGTCGCCGACGAGGTGATCTGCGGCTTCGGCCGTACCGGGCAGTGGTTCGGGTCGCAGTACTTCGGCTTCCGCCCGGACGTGATGACCATCGCCAAAGGGATCACGTCCGGCTACATCCCGCTGGGCGCGGCCATGTTCAACGACCGTGTCGCCGGCGTCCTCAGGGACAGCGGCGGCGAGCTGGCGCACGGGGCGACCTATTCCGGCCATCCGGTGTGCGCGGCGGTGGCGCTGGAGAACCTGCGGATCCTGCAGGAGGAGCGCATCGTCGAGCACGCCCGCGACGACATCGCCCCGTACCTGGCCCAGCGCTGGGCCGAACTGGGCGAGCACCGGCTGGTCGGCCAGGCCCGCATCGCCGGGCTGATGGGTGCGCTGGAGCTGGTCCCGGACAAGGGCCGGCGCGCGTTCTTCGAGGAGCGTGGCAAGGTCGGCGCGCTGTGCCGCGACATCGCCCTGCGCCAGGGGCTGATCCTGCGCGCCACCTGGGATTCGATGCTGCTGTCGCCACCGCTGGTGATCAGCCGGGCGCAGGTCGACGAGCTGTTCGACAAGGCGTGGAAAGCGCTGGAGGAGACCGCCGCGCAACTGGGAAAATGAGCATGGCGGCGCTACCCTGCGCCGATCCGGAATACCCCGATACGCCCCGTGCCGTCCCCGAACCGTGACTAGGAGTTCCCCCATGAAGCTGCGCCTGTTGACCCTTGGTATCGCCGCCACCCTGCTGGCCGCCTGCGGAGGCAAGCCGGACGGCGCCGCGGCCGGCGACAAGACCGCCGCCGCCGGCGCGCCCGCCGCCGAGGAGAAGGTCCTCAACGTCTACAACTACTCGGACTACATCGCCGAGGACACCATCCCCAACTTCGAGAAGCAGACCGGCATCCGCGTCACCTACGACGTCTATGACAGCGACGAGGTGCTGGAGACCAAGCTGCTGGCCGGCTCCAGCGGCTACGACGTGGTGGTGCCGACGCTGAACTTCTTCGGTCGACAGATCCAGGCCGGCGTATTCCGCGAGCTGGACAAGAGCAAGATCCCGAACCTGGCCAACCTCGACCCGGCGGTGATGGAACGCATCGCCGCGCAGGATCCGGGCAACCGCTTCGGCGTGCCGTACATGTCCGGCACCACCGGTATCGGTTTCAACGTCGACAAGGTCAAGGCCGCGTTCGGCAGTACCGACGTGACCAACAGCTGGAGCCTGGTGTTCGACCCGGCCAAGATCAGCAAGCTCAAGGATTGCGGCGTGACCCTGCTCGACACGCCTTCGGACATGATCCCGATCGCGCTGCACTACCTGGGCGAAGATCCGCACAGCGCCGACCCGGCGGTGATCCAGAAGGCCGCCGACCTGATCAAGGGCATCCGTCCGTACGTGCAGAACTTCCACTCCAGCCAGTACGTCAGCTCGCTGGCCAATGGCACCACCTGCCTGGTGGTCGGCTGGTCGGGTGACATCATCCAGGCGCGCGACCGCGCCGAGGAAGCGGGCAACAACGTCAACGTCGGCTTCTCGATCCCGAAGGAGGGCGCGCCGCAGTGGTTCGACATGCTGGCGATCCCGGCCGACGCCAAGCATCCGGAGAACGCCTACGCCTTCATCAACTACCTGCTCGATCCGAAGGTGGCGGCGGCCAACACCGACTACATCCAGTACGCCAACCCGGTCGCCGCGGCCACGCCGCTGGTGGACGAGGCGATCCGCAACGATCCGACGATCTACCCGCCGGACGAGGTGAAGGCCAAGCTGTTCACCTACGCGGTCAATTCGCCGGAGACCGACAAGCTGTACACGCGGCTGTGGACGGAGATCAAGACCGGCCACTGAGCATGGCCGGATGAAGGAGGCCGGCTCCCTCGCGGGAGCCGGTCGGGCAGGAGCCCGAGGACGGGGGCGCTGGCGCGCTCCGATCTGCATCAATCGAGCGGTACGTGTTGGAAGGGGAGGGAACCGGGGGCGCCTGCCGCCCCGGCGGCGGCGTCGTGGACAACGAACGGCCCTGCGGGGCCAGGGGAAGCGACGATGGGCACGTGGACACCGAAATGGCTGTGCGTTGCGCTGGCGGCGGTCGTGCTGGGCGCATGTGGCAAGAAGGAAGAGGCGGCCGCGCCGGCCGCGGGCGGCGCGACCGCCGCGGCAACCGATGCCGGCACCCTCAACGTCTACAACTGGTCCGACTACATCGCCGAGGACATCGTCCCGAACTTCGAGCGCGAGCGCGGGGCCAAGGTCAACTACGGCGTGTTCGACAGCAACGAGGTGCTGGAGGCCAAGTTGCTGGCCGGCGCATCCGGCTTCGACGTGGTCGTGCCGTCGCTGCAGTTCCTCGGCCGGCAGATACAGGCCGGCGTGTTCCAGCCGCTCGACAAGTCCCGGCTGAAGAACTACGCCGGGCTCGACCCGGAATTGATGAAGCGCATCGCGATCCAGGATCCGGGCAACCAGTACGGAATCCCGTACCTGTGGGGCACCACCGGCATCGGCTACAACGTCGACAAGGTCACCGCCGCGTTCGGCGACACCGCGATCGCCGGAAGCTGGGACCTGGTGTTCAAGCCGGAGAACATCGCCAAGCTCAAGGACTGCGGGGTGATGCTGCTGGACACTCCGTCGGAAGTGCTGCCGATCGCCCTGAACTACCTGGGCGAGGATCCCAACAGCACCGACCCGGCGGTGATCCAGAAGGGCGCGGACCTGCTCCAGTCGATCCGTCCCTACGTGCAGACCTTCCACTCCAGCCAGTACATCGACGCACTGGCCAACGGCAGTGCCTGCCTGGTGATCGGCTGGTCGGGCGACGTGCTGCAGGCTCGCGACCGCGCGGTGGAGGCCGACAACGGGGTCAAGGTCGCCTATTCGATCCCGAAGGAGGGCGCGCCGATCTTCGTCGACATGCTGGCCATCCCCAAGGATGCGAAGAACCTGGACAACGCCTACGCCTTCATCGACTACATCCTGCGTCCGGAGGTCGAGGCGGCCAACAGCAACTACGTCAGCTACCCGAACCCGGTGCCGGCCTCGCTGCCGCTGGTGGACGAGGCGATCCGCAACGATCCGACCATCTACCCGCCGCCGGAGACCGCGGCCAAGCTGTTCACCCTGGCGATCATCCCGCCGGAGGTGGATCGCCTGTACACCCGCCTCTGGACCGAACTGAAGACCGGCCGCTAGGCTTTACGCTCTGCGGCAGCAGGCGCGTGCCGTCCGCGGGCGGCACGCGCGCCCCATCTGCCCGAACACTGTTCCATCCGGAGTGGCCATGGCGTCGAGTCCCGACCGCGCGAACACATCCCCGTCGACATCCGCCTCGACCTCTTCGTCGGCGCCTCCATCGGGCGTGGGCGACCCGGCGCGCTACCTGCGCATCGAAGGGGTGCGCAAGGAATTCGACGGCTTCGTCGCCGTCGATGACGTCAGCCTGGACATCCGCAAGGGCGAGATCTTCGCCCTGCTCGGCGGCTCGGGCAGCGGCAAGTCGACCCTGCTGCGCTGCCTGGCCGGCTTCGAACGGCCGACCAAGGGCCGGATCGTGCTCGACGGCGAGGTCATGAACGAGCTGCCGCCGTACGAGCGGCCGATCAACAGGCAGGCACTGCCG
>JAGHZW010000165.1:25490-54181 GCA_017745195.1 Pseudoxanthomonas sp.
GCGCTGATGGACAAGGGCTGGATCCAGCAGGTCGGCACCCCGGACGAGATCTACGAGCAGCCGGCCAACCGCTTCGCCGCCGAGTTCATCGGCTCGGTCAACATGGTCGAGGCGACCATCGACGAGGACGAGCCGGACTACGTGACCCTGAAGACGGCGGCATTCGAGGCGCCGATCCACATCGGCCACGGCATCACCGGCTTCGAGGGGCAGGCGGTGTCCTTCGCCGTGCGCCCGGAGAAGCTGGGGATCGGCAAGGACGAGCCGGGGCAGCCGTACAACAAGGCGCGCGGCACGATCGAGGACATCGCCTATTTCGGCAGCCATTCGGTCTACCACGTGCGCCTGCCCAGCGGCGTCAAGCTGATGGCGAACTTCGCCAACGAGAAGCGCTGGGCGAGCGAAGGCCTGACCTGGGGCGACGCGGTGTGGCTGTGGTGGGACGACAACGACGGCGTGGTGCTGACTTCATGAACGCCGCCGCGCTGAAGCGGTTCCTGCCGTCCGGGCGCTGGGCGGTGATCGCCGTGCCGTTCCTGTGGCTGCTGTTCTTCTTCGCGATCCCGTTCCTGATCGTGCTGAAGATCTCATTCTCGCGGCTGGCCATCGCCATGCCGCCGTACACGCCGATCGTGGAGTACGTGGACAAGGCGCTGACCCTGCGCCTGAACCTGGGCAACTACGTGGCCCTGGTCACCGACTCGCAATATGTGATCGCCTACCTGAGCTCGATCAAGATCGCGGCGATCTCGACCCTGCTGTGCCTGGTGATCGGCTACCCGATGGCGTATTTCATCGCGCGGATGAAGCCGTCCACGCGCAACATCGCGCTGATGGCGGTGGTGCTGCCGTCGTGGATCTCGTTCCTGCTGCGCGTGTACGCCTGGGTCGGGATCCTCGACGCCAACGGCGTGCTCAACCGCACGCTGATGTCGCTGGGGATAATCGACGCGCCGCTGCGCATCCTGTACACGCCGCTGGCGGCCTACATCGGCATCGTCTACTGCTACCTGCCGTTCATGGTGCTGCCGCTGTACGCCAACCTGGTCAAGCTCGACCTGCGCCTGCTGGAGGCCGCCTACGACCTCGGCGCCAAGCCCTGGCAGGCGTTCCTGCGCATTACCCTGCCGCTGTCGCGCGCCGGAATCGTGGCCGGCTGCATGCTGGTGATGATCCCGGCGGTGGGCGAGTTCGTGATCCCGGAAATGCTCGGCGGCCCGGACACGCTGATGATCGGCCGGGTGCTGTGGGGCGAGTTCTTCAACAACCGCGACTGGCCGGCGGCGTCGGCGGTGGCCATCGTGATGCTGCTGCTGCTGATGGTGCCGATCCTGGTGTTCAACCGGTACCAGCAGAAGGAAATGGAGGGCCGCCTGACATGAACCCGACCCTCGGCCAGAAGCTGATGCGCTGGGCGGTGCTGGTGCTGGGCTTCGCCTTCCTGTACCTGCCGATCCTGCTGCTGATCGTCTACTCGTTCAATTCCTCGCGCCTGGCCACGGTGTGGGCCGGTTTCTCGACCAAGTGGTACGGCGAACTGTTGCGCGACCGGCAGATCCTGGCGGCCGCCTGGGTCAGCCTGCGCATCGCCTTCTGGACGGCGAGCGCGGCCACGGTCATCGGCACGCTGGGGGCGATGGTGATGACCCGCTTCCACCGCTTCCCCGGAAAGACCATGTTCGGCGCGCTGATCACCGCGCCGCTGGTGATGCCGGAGGTGATCATCGGCCTGTCGATCCTGCTGATGCTGGTGTCGGTGGGCGCGGCGTTCGGGATCCCGTCCAAGGGCATGGTCGCGATCTGGATCGCGCACGTGACCCTGACCGTATCCTTCGTCACAGTGGTGGTGTCCTCGCGCCTGCAGGAGCTGGACAAGTCGCTGGAAGAGGCGGCGATGGACCTGGGCGCCAACAGGGTCAAGGTGTTCTTCCTGATCACCCTGCCGATCATCGCGCCGGCGCTGGTCAGCGGCTGGCTGCTGGCCTTCACCCTGTCGCTGGACGACGTGGTCATCGCCAGCTTTGTTGCCGGCCCCGATTCGACCACGCTGCCGATCAAGGTGTTCTCGTCGGTGCGGCTGGGCGTGAGCCCGAAGATCAATGCGCTGGCCACGCTGATGATCATGTTCGTGTCGATCGCCGCGGTGGTCGGCTGGTGGTTGATGTTCCGCGAGGACCAGCGCCGCCAGCGCGACATGCAGCTGGCGCTGCAGGAAAACGGCTGACGCGCAGCGGCCCTGCGCGCCGCCACGAGCGACCGCGCCGCCACGAGGCACTAACGCGGTCGCGACCAGACTGTAGCCAGTGGTACGCCGACGAGGACCCGATGACTGTCGAAACGATCAATCCGGCGACCGGCCAGGTCGAATACCGCCACGAGCTGATGACGGATGCGCAGGTCGAAGCGGTTCTCGCCGCGGCGCAATCGGCGTTCCCGGCCTGGGCACAGCGCACGCTTGAGTCACGCGGCGGAGTTCTGCGCGCAACCGGCGCCAGCCTGCGCCGGCACCGCGAAGACCTGCAGCGGACCATGACCGCCGAGATGGGCAAGCTGCGCCGGGAAGCGCTGGCCGAGGTCGACAAGTGCGCCGACGCCTGCGACTACTACGCCGCGCAGGCGGCCGCCTACCTGGCCGACCAGGCCATCGCCACCGAAGGCCAGCGCAGCTACGTGCGCTTCGAGCCGCTGGGCTGCGTGCTGGCGGTGATGCCGTGGAACTTCCCGGTGTGGCAGGTGTTCCGCTTCCTGGCGCCGGCGTTCATGGCCGGCAATGTCGCCGTGCTCAAGCACGCCAGCAACGTGCCGCGCTGCGCTGACCTGATCGCCCGCGTGCTGGAGGAAGCCGGGCTGCCGGAAGGCGTGTTCGGCGTGTTGCACATCGACAACGAGCAGGCCGCCGGGGTGATCCGCGATCCGCGCGTGGTCGCGGTGACCCTGACCGGCAGCGAGCGTGCCGGCCGCTCGATCGCCGGCAATGCCGGGGCGCAACTGAAGAAGTGCGTGATGGAGCTGGGCGGCAGCGACGCTTTCGTCGTGCTCGAAGACGCGGACCTGGACAAGGCCGTCGCCGGTGCGGTCGCTTCGCGCTTCGGCAACGCCGGGCAGACCTGCATCGCGGCCAAGCGCTTCATCGTGGTCGAAACGATCGCCGAGGCGTTCACCCGGCGCTTCGTCGAAGCCGCGGCGAAGTTGCGCCTGGGCGATCCCGCGCATGATGCGACCACGCTGGCGCCGATGGCACGGCAGGACCTGCGCGACGAGCTGCACAGGCAGGTGCAGGCGAGCATTGCCAAGGGCGCACGGCCGCTGCTCGGCTGCGCGCCGGATGCGTCGTATGCTGGTTACCCGGCCTCGATCCTCGACGCGGTGGCGCCGGGTATGCCCGCCTACGAGGAGGAGCTGTTCGGCCCGGTGGCCAGCATCCTGCGGGTCAGGGACGAAGCCGAGGCGGTGCGGGTCGCCAACGACACCACCTACGGCCTCGGCGGCAGCGTCTGGAGCGGCGACGCGGCGCGCGGCGAACGGGTCGCGCGGCAGCTGCAGGTCGGCGCGGCATTCGTCAACGCGATCGTACGCAGCGATGTGCGCCTGCCGTTCGGCGGGACCAAGCGCTCGGGCTTCGGCCGCGAGCTGGCCGAGCACGGCATCCACGAGTTCATGAACATCAAGTCGGTCTACGTCGCCTGAGGCCAGGGAAGGCGACAACAGCCAACGGCCTGCGCCGCCGTCACGGCGATGGAACAGTCGGTTACGGGCGGGCCGGTTCCGCCGGCGCCGCGCAGGCCCCATGTTGGCGGGCAGTCGCACACTGGAGGAATACCCATGAATGCATCGGTCGATACCGCGCCCGTGCGCCTGCTGCGCAAGGTGCATGGCCGCGCCACCTCCGACGGCGCCGGGGTCAAGCTGACCCGGGTGATCGGCGGGCCCGAGCTGCCGGAGCTGGACCCCTTCCTGTTGCTGGACGAGTTCGGCACCGACAAGGCCGAGGACTACATCGCCGGCTTCCCCAGCCATCCGCACCGCGGCTTCGAGACGGTCACCTACATGCTCGACGGACGCATGCGGCACCGAGACAACCACGGCAACGAGGGCCTGCTGACTCCCGGCAGCGTGCAGTGGATGACCGCCGGCCGCGGCCTGGTCCACTCGGAAATGCCCGAGCAGGAATCCGGCCGCATGCGCGGCTTCCAGCTGTGGGTGAACCTGCCGGCACGGGAGAAGATGACCGCACCGAAGTACCAGGAGTTCGCCCCCGACCGCATTCCCGTCGTCCATCCGGCCGCGGGCGTGGAAGTGAAGGTGATCGCCGGCCGCGTCGGCGACACCACCGGTCCGATCGCGCAGCCGGCGACCGATCCGGTCTACCTGGACGTCGCCCTGGAGCCGGGCGTGGCCTGGCAGTACGCGCTGCCCGTCGGGCACAACGCCTTCGCCTATGTGTTCGAGGGCGCAGTGACCGTGGGCGAGGGCGACGACGCGCGCGCGCTGGAAAGCCGCGAGATGGGCGTGCTTGGCGGAGGCAACGCATTGTCGCTGCGCGCCGGCGCCGGCGGAGCGCGCCTGATCCTGGTCGCAGGCACGCCGCTGCGCGAGCCGGTGGCGCGGCACGGGCCGTTCGTGATGAACACGCGCCAGGAGCTGATGCAGGCCTTCGTCGACTTCCAGGAAGGCCGCTTCTGATGGCGGCGCCGCCGCCCGGGTGGCGCGCCGTCCGTCCCAGGTGCTCAGTTCAGCGCGATGCCTTCGGCCAGCGCGATCAGCTGCCGCAGTTCGTCGTCGCTGCTCGCATCGATCCAGACCTGCGCATAGCGGTCCTCGCCCAGCTCGACGACGGTGACCCGCTTGCGTTCGCTGCCCTGCGCGGCGATCTCCGGCTGGTACCAGCGCACTTCATGCAGGCCGATGTGGCCTTCCTCCACGCGGTTGCGCCGGAGCAGGCTGACCGTGGGCTTGGCCGCCAGCATCACGCCCAGTACCTGCCGGTCTCCCTCGAGCGCTCGGCAGACGGTGAAGCCGTCACCGGCCTTGGCTTCCCAGCGCAGGCTGGAACCGTCGGGAAGGGCCGGGCAGGCGGTGGCATCCTGCGCGGCGACATCGAACGTCGATGCCGCGAGCAGCAGTCCCAGGCAACAGAGCTTCTTCATCACGCTTCCCCCTTGGCCCGGTCGTCGCGGGCGTGGTGCGGTCGGATGCGTGCGGACGGCGGCAGGGCTGCCTGGCATGGGCAGTGTGCATGCCGCCGCCGGCGCCATGGATGCGCCCGCACGCTTTGCTATCTCCCTGGCCATCCCGCGGCGCACGTAGCGCCCGATCCAGCCCCCGGGTGAACTTACCGAGCGGGGACTGCAGATGCAAATATTTCGTTAGAAATTACGCTGGAAGTCGAATTCCTGGCGGCGCCCGTCGACCACCACGACCACGTGCACCCGCATGGTGTCGTGCTCGCCGACGTGGACGGTGCCGACGTGATCGACGTAGTCACCGGTGGACACCCGGCGCAGGTTCACCACCTGGCGGCGGCCAGCCAGATCGACGGCTTCGGCGCTCACCTCGCCATCGGCCGTGGTTTCATCGCCCTCGGCCGTGGGGCGGCGCAAGGCCACGACCAGCAGCGCCGAACCGGCGTCGCGTTCCACCCCGTACTCGCGCGCCACCGCTTCGCCCAGGGCGAGGGAAGGCAGCAGGTTGTAGTGGGCGCGCAGGGGGCCATCGAGTTCGGCCACGCTCGGCGCCGGCGGGACGGGGCGGGCCGGTTCGGGCGCCGGGCCGCCGCACGCGGCCAAGGCCGCCAGCAGGAGCGGGAGCAGCGCCAGGCGGATGCGGTTCACGGGTTGCCCACCGCGGCCAACGCGGCGCCCCGCTCGCGGGCGGCGTGGACGGCGCGCGCGACCAGCGCCTCGAAACCGCCGGCCTGGAACGCCTCGATCGCGGCCTGGGTGGTGCCACCAGGCGAGGTGACCCGGCGGCGCAGTTCGGCGGGTGCCTCGCCGGCCTCGTCGAGCATGCGTCCGGCGCCGAGCAGGGTCTGCACGACGAGCGTGCGGGCGTCGGCGGCCGGCAGGCCCTCGGCCACGGCCGCCGCCTCCATCGCCTCGGCCAGCAGGAACACGTAGGCAGGGCCGCTGCCGGAGACCGCGGTGACCGCGTCGACCAGCGGTTCGGCATCGACCCAGACGGTGGCGCCGGCATTGGAGAGCAGCGACTCGGCGCGCTGGCGCTGCACGGCATCGACGCCGTCGCCGGCGAACAGGCCGGTCACGCCGGCACCGAGCAGGGCGGGCGTGTTGGGCATGCAGCGCACCACCGGCAGTCCGCCACCCAGCCATTGCTGCAGGCGCGCGATCGGGATACCGGCGGCGATCGATACCACCAGCGGCCGCTGCGCCCGGGCCGCATCCGCCAGCGGCATGCACGCCGCCTGCATCATCTGCGGCTTGACCGCCAGCAGCCACAGGCCGGCACCGGCGACCGCATCCTCGCCGCGCTCGAAGGCCTGCACGCCGAAGTCGGCCACCAGCGCGTCGCGCACAGCCGCGACCGGCTCGGCGACGCGGATCCTGCCGGTGTCGGCGCCGCGGCGGGCCAGGCCGCCGATCAGGCTGCGGGCCATGTTGCCGCCACCGATGAAGGCCAGGGTGTCGTGTGCTGGGGTCTGTCCGGTCATCGGCGGGCGGTTCCGTGGGAAGGGCGGGAGGAGGTCAGCCGGCGCGCGGTCCGAACAGCGCGGTTCCGATCCGCACCAGGGTCGCGCCCTCGGCGATGGCGACCGGGAAATCATCGCTCATGCCCATCGACAGCGTGTCCACGCCGGGATGGCGCGCGGCCAGCTCGTCGAACAGCTGGCGCATGCGGCGGAATGCCGGCCGGCGCTGCTCCGGGGCCGGATGCGGCACGGGGATCGACATCAGCCCGCGCAGGGCCAGCCGCGGTTGCGCGGCTACGCGCGCGGCCAGCGCGTCCAGCTCGTCCGGCCGGCAGCCGGCCTTGCCGGACTCGCCTTCGACGTTGACCTGGATGAGCACGTTCAGCGGCGCGCGCGCGGCGGCGCGGTGGCGGGCGAGGGCATCGACCACGCTCGGCCGGTCGACGCTCTGTACCCAGTCGAAGACCTCGGCCGCGAGTGCGGCCTTGTTCGATTGCAGGTGGCCGATCAGGTGCCACTGCAGTTCCGGGCATGTTCCAGCCAGGGCCTCGCGCTTGGCGGCGGCCTCCTGCACGTAGTTCTCGCCGAACGCGCGCTGGCCGGCAGCGGCCAGCGCCGCCACGGCTTCGGCCGGCTGGGTCTTGGACACGGCCAGCAGCGCCGGCGCTGGCCGTTCTGCCGCGTCGGCCGCGTTCAGGATGCGCTGCATCACGGTTCGCAGACGATCATCGGGCATGGGCGTGGCGGGCCATTGGCGGCAGCGGCGGGAGCGCTATACTGCCCCGCGGGGATGTATCGTTCCAGCCTGCGGCAGACCGCCGGCTCTCGATTGACTGCTGGATCACGGGGGAATTCGCGCATGGATATCGCCGAACTGCTGGCCTTTTCGGTCAAGAACAAGGCCTCCGACTTGCACCTGTCCGCGGGCCTGCCGCCGATGATCCGCGTCGATGGCGACGTGCGCCGGATCAACATCCCGGCCCTGGACCACAAGCAGGTCCACGCGCTGGTCTACGACATCATGTCGGACAAGCAGCGGCGCGATTACGAGGAATTCCTCGAGGTCGACTTCTCGTTCGAGATCCCCTCGCTCGCGCGCTTCCGCGTCAACGCGTTCAACCAGAACCGTGGCGCCGGCGCAGTGTTCCGCACCATTCCCTCCGACGTGTTGACCCTGGAAGACCTGGCCTGCCCGCCGATCTTCCGTGAGCTGATCAACCAGCCACAGGGCCTGATCCTGGTCACCGGCCCGACCGGCTCGGGCAAGTCGACTACGCTGGCGGCGATGATCGACCACATCAACAAGAACGAGTACGGGCACATCCTCACCGTCGAGGACCCGATCGAGTTCGTGCACACCTCGCAGAAGTGTCTGATCAACCAGCGCGAGGTGCACCGCGACACGCACGGCTTCAACGAGGCCCTGCGCTCGGCGCTGCGCGAGGACCCCGACTACATCCTGGTCGGCGAAATGCGCGACCTGGAAACCATCCGCCTGGCGCTGACCGCCGCGGAAACGGGCCACCTGGTGTTCGGCACCCTGCATACCTCGTCGGCGGCCAAGACCATCGACCGCATCATCGACGTGTTCCCCGCCGGCGAGAAGCCGATGGTCCGCTCGATGCTGTCCGAGTCGCTGCGCGCGGTGATCTCGCAGGCGCTGCTGAAGAAGGTCGGCGGCGGCCGTACCGCGGCCTGGGAAATCATGGTCGGCACCCCGGCCATCCGCAACCTTATCCGCGAGGACAAGGTCGCGCAGATGTATTCCTCGATCCAGACCGGCCAGCAGTACGGCATGATGACCCTCGACCAGCACCTGCAGGACCTGGTCAAGCGCGGCCTGATCACCCGCCACCAGGCCAAGGAATACGCCAAGGACAAGCGCCTGTTCGAGTGACGGCCGCGGCATCGCCCGGCCCGACACCCACGCATTTCCGGAGCATCGCCATGAGCACCATCGACTTCACCTCGTTCCTCAAGCTGATGGCGCACCAGAAGGCGTCGGACCTGTTCATCACCGCCGGCATGCCGCCGGCGATGAAGGTGCACGGCAAGATCAGCCCGATCACGCAGACCCCGCTCACGCCGCAGCAGAGCCGCGACCTGGTGCTGAACGTGATGACGCCGTCGCAGCGCGAGGAGTTCGAGAAGACCCACGAGTGCAACTTCGCAATCGGTGTGGCCGGCGTCGGCCGCTTCCGCGTCAGCTGCTTCTACCAGCGCAACCAGGTGGGCATGGTCCTGCGCCGGATCGAGACCAAGATCCCGACGGTGGAGGAGCTGAACCTGCCGCCGGTGATCAAGACGCTGGCGATGACCAAGCGCGGCATCATCATCTTCGTCGGCGCCACCGGCACCGGCAAGTCGACTTCGCTGGCGGCGATGATCGGCTACCGCAACCAGAATTCGACCGGCCACATCATCACCATCGAGGACCCGATCGAGTTCGTGCACAAGCACGAGGGCTGCATCATCACCCAGCGCGAGGTCGGCATCGACACCGACAGCTGGGATGCGGCGCTGAAGAACACCCTGCGCCAGGCGCCGGACGTGATCATGATCGGCGAGGTGCGCACCCGCGAGGGCATGGACCACGCCATCGCCTTCGCCGAGACCGGCCACCTGGTGCTGTGCACCCTGCACGCGAACAACGCCAACCAGGCGATGGACCGCATCATCAACTTCTTCCCCGAGGACCGCCGCAGCCAGCTGCTGATGGACCTGTCGCTGAACCTCAAGGGTGTGGTCGCCCAGCAGCTGGTGCCGACGCCCGACGGCAAGGGCCGTCGCGTGGCGATGGAGATCCTGCTCGGCACGCCGCTGGTCCAGGACTACATCCGCGACGGCGAGATCCACAAGCTCAAGGAAGTGATGAAGGAGTCGACCAACCTCGGCATGAAGACCTTCGACCAGAGCCTGTTCGAGCTGTACCAGGCCGGCGAGATCAGCTACGAGGACGCGCTGCGCTACGCCGACTCGCAGAACGAGGTGCGCCTGCGCATCAAGCTTTCGCAGGGCGGCGATGCGCGCACGCTGGCGCAGGGCCTGGACGGCGTGGAGATCGCCGAGGTCCGCTGACGCCCGATCGGTCCAGCGGGCGTCGCAGGGGGCGGCGCCCGGCCGGGCGCGCGCGGCGACGACGCGACCGGTCAAGGGGAAAGTCGCCGCAGGGGATCCACCATGCAAGAGGGGCCGAACCCGTACCAGGCGCCTGCCGCCGCGGTGCCCGTTCCACAGCCTTTGCCGCCGCGCGTCCAGCCGGCCGCAGCCGCCACCACCCACGCGCTGTTCGCACCACCCGCGCTCAAGCTGGCGCTGATGACGTTCGGCACGCTTGGCCTTTACGTCGTGTACTGGTTCTACCGCAACTGGAAGACGATCCGCGAGGTCGAGGGCAGCGAGGTCTGGCCGTTCTGGCGCGCGGTGTTCTCGCCGATCTGGTCCTACAGCTGCTTCAGGTCGATGGCGGGGATCGCCGAAGGGCGCCGCCGCGAACTGGCGTTCTCGCCGGGCATGCTCGCGCTGGCGTACTTCCTGCTCAACCTGAGCGCGCGCCTGCCCGAGCCGTGGTGGATCTTCTGCTTCTTCATCTTCGTGCCGCTGTTGCCGGTCAATTCGCTGGCGCGGCAGTACAACCAGGCCGAAGGCGTCGGCGACGAGGCGGCCGAGCGCTATTCGGCGTTGAACCTGCTGGCGATCATCATCATCGGCGGCCTGGTCGCGCTGGGTTTCCTCGGGGTCCTGCTGGGCCACTGAGTGGCGGCGTCGCGGTCCGCGCACCGGTTGCCACCGGTCGCGGGCCGCCGGCGCGGTAAAATGCGCCATCCCGTCGCATCACCTTTCCCGTGAACTCTTCCGATCCGGACCTCCGGTCCGGGCAGGTCCCCCTGCCCGAAGACGGCGCCACCGTGACCGTTGGCCGCTTGACCCCGCCCCCCGATTCCGCCGGCACCCCGGCCGACGATCGCGCCTTCCACCATTCGGTTGCCGAGGACGTGCAGGGCATGGTCCTGGCCACGCTGGTGGCCGCCCTGGGCCTGGCCGTGTTCGCGCAGGGCGGGATCATGATCGGTGGCATGGCCGGCGTGTCGTTCCTGCTGCATTACGCGCTGGGCTGGAACTTCGGCCTGGTGTTCGTGCTGGTCAACCTGCCGTTCTACTGGATCGCGGTGCGGCGGATGGGCTGGGAATTCACTCTCAAGACCTTCGCCGCGGTCGGTGGTGTCGGCCTGCTCACCGACCTGCTGCCGCGCTGGGCCACCTGGTCGCACATGACCGGGTTGTATTCGGCCCTGGTCGGCGGAGCGTTGTGCGGGCTCGGCATCCTGTTCTTCATCCGCCACCGCGCCAGCCTGGGCGGCGTGGGCATCCTGGCCGTTTACCTGCAGCGCGAACGCGGGATCAGCGCGGGCAAGGTGCAGCTGGCGTTCGACACGGTGCTGATGTGCGCGGCGTTCTTCGTGCTGTCGCCGACGAAGGTCCTGTATTCGGCGATCGGCGCGGTGGTGCTGAGCCTGATCCTGATGTTCAACCACCGTCCGCACCGCTACATGGGCGTGTGAGCGAGGCGGCCCCGGCCGGGGTTACGCGGTCATCCAGGGCGGGGCGAGCGCGGCGATCCGTGCATGCACCGGGCAGCTGGCGCGATGCGCGCCCGGCAGGTAACCCAGGCTCATCAGGAACTCGCCGGTGATCTCGCCGCCGGTGAAGCGGAAGGTGTTCCTGAACAGTTTTACCCAGCCAGCCTTGTCCAGCGGATGGTGCGCATCGAGCCAGCCGGCGAAGCCGCCATGCGAGTCACGCAGGGCGCGGATCACGCCGGCGTTGTGGATGGCCGCGTCGACCTTGAGCCGGTTGCGGATGATCCCCGGATCGGCAAGCAGGCGCGCGCGGTCGGCTTCGCCGTAGGCGGCGACCGCATCGATATCGAAGCCGTCGTAGGCGCGGCGGAAGCCCTCGCGCTTCCGGAGCATGGTTTCCCAGCTCAGCCCGGCCTGGTTGATCTCCAGCAACAGGCGCTCGAACAGCACGCGTTCCTCGCGCTGCGGGAAGCCGTACTCGGTGTCGTGATACGGGCCGTGCAGCGGGTGGCCGGGGGCGAAATCGCAATAGCCGGACATGGTCGATCCAGGTCGGTGGGCGCCGATTATGGCAGCGTCACGGGCCGCACCCGGCGCGCGGCGCTAGAATGGGCGCATGTCCCTGCCGAACGACAACCTGGCCAACCAGCTGCTGATCGCACTGCCGGCGCTGTCCGATCCCAACTTCTCCCGCGCCGTGGCGCTGATCTGCCAGCACGACGAGCAGGGCGCGATGGGCGTGGTGGTGAACCGCGCCTCCGAGTACACGCTCGGCCAGGTTTTCTCGCAGATGGGGATCGGCAGCGACGACGGGGCGCTGTGCGCACGCGCCGTGCTGCATGGCGGGCCGGTGCACCAGGAGCGCGGTTTCGTCCTGCACGATGGCGTGCAGGAGTGGGATTCCAGCCTGCAGGTCGGGGCCGGCCTGTACCTGACCACCTCGCGCGACATCCTCGAGGCGATGGCGGTCGGCGAAGGCCCGGCGAACGCGGTCGTCGCCCTCGGCTGCGCCGGCTGGGGCGCCGGCCAGCTCGAGCACGAGCTGGGCGAGAACACCTGGCTGACCGCACCGGTGGATACCGAACTGCTGTTCGACCTGCCGCTGGAGCGGCGCTGGCAGACCGCGGCCGGACGCATCGGCGTGGACGACCTGTTCCGCCTGGCCGACTACAGCGGGCATGCCTGATCCGTCCGTGAGCCCGGGACTGCCGCCGGCCGACGCGATCGTGCTCGGCTTCGACGTCGGTTCGCGACGGATAGGCGTCGCCGTCGGCAGCGGCTTCGGCGGTGCGCGCGCGGTGGCGGTGGTCGACGTGCATGCCGCGGGCCCGGACTGGAAGGCGATCGACCGCCTGCATGGTGAATGGCGCCCACGCGGCCTGGTGGTCGGCGATCCGTTGACCCTCGACGGCGGCGACCAGCCGGCGCGCCGCCGCGCCCGCGCGTTCGCCAATGAGCTGAAGACCCGCTACCGGCTGCCAGTGGTGATGGTCGACGAGCGTTCCAGCTCGGTCGAGGCCGCGCAGCGGTTCGCACGCGACCGCGCGGCGGGCAATCGCCGCCGCCGCGATGCCGAGGCGCTCGACGCCGCCGCGGCCGCGGTGATCATCGAACGCTGGCTTTCCGACCCCGAAAACGCCACGCCGCTGTAACCGCGGCCCGCCTCCCATCCCGTCCCGCACGCAGACCGACCATGACGCCCCAGATCGATTCGACCGGCCGCCTCCGCCACCTGCTCACCCTGGAAGGAATGCCGCGCGCCACCCTGGTGCAGCTGCTCGACCGCGCCGGCCAGATCCGCGACGCCGCGGTCGGGCGCGTCGGCAAGCGCACGGTGCTGGCCGGCAGCGCGGTCTGCACGCTGTTCTTCGAACCGTCCACGCGCACGCGCAGTTCGTTCCAGCTGGCCGCGCAGCGGCTGGGCGCGGACGTGCTCAACTTCGACGCTTCGACGTCCTCGACCCGCAAGGGCGAAACCGCGCGCGACACGCTGAAGAACATCGAGGCGATGGGCGTGCGCGGGTTCATCGTGCGCCATCCGGACGACGGCGCGGTGCAGCGCCTGGCCGACGTGGCCGGCGAGGGCACCGCCTTGGTCAACGCCGGCGATGGCCGCAGCGCGCACCCGACCCAGGGGCTGCTCGACATGCTGACCCTGCGCCAGGCCTGTGGCGGCGACTTCTCGAAGCTGAAGGTGCTGATCGTGGGCGACGTGAAGCATTCGCGCGTGGCCCGCTCGGACCTGCACGCGCTGCGTACCCTCGGCGCCGGCGAAGTCCGCGTCTGCGGTCCGGCTTCGCTGCTGCCCGATGCCGGCACCACGGCCGGTTGCGTGGTCGGCACCGACCTCGACGCCATGCTCGATGGCGTGGACGCGGTGATGATGCTTCGCCTGCAGCGCGAGCGGATGGAAGAGGGGCTGGTGCCCTCGCTCGAGGACTACCACGTCCGTTACGGGCTGACCGTGGAGCGGCTCAAGCGCGCGGCGCCGGGTGCGGCGGTGCTGCACCCGGGCCCGATCAACCGCGGCGTGGAGATCACCGACGAGGTCGCCGACGGCCCGCAATCGTGGGTGCTGCGCCAGGTCGCCAACGGCGTGGCCGTGCGCATGGCCGTGCTCGAGCACCTGCTCGGCTGAGGCCGGAACATCGTGACGGACAGGGCGCGGCGCCAGCAGCCGCGCCCTGAAGCTCACTCCCCGGCGATGGACTGCCTGGTGTCGCCATCGGCCGCGGTGACCTGCCGTGCCGATTCGACCAGGCCGGCGAACTCGCGACGCAGTCCCCAACGGTCCTCGCCGATCGCGCCACGCGCATTGGCGGCGACGTCGTCCCAGGTCCATGTGCCGACGTTCTTGCCACCGCGCAGCAGGTCGGCATAACCGGCCACCGCGGTGGCGAAGCGCAGCGATTCGCTGGGATGGGCCTGCAGTGACGCGCGCTGGATCGGGGTTTCGATCAGCCGGCTCCGGGCCTGGCCAGGCAGCTTGTAGCGCAGGCGCAAGTGGGCCAGCTCGCCGTTCTTCGCTTCGCCGGTGGTCGCCGCGGTGGTCGCCCCAGTGGCGCCGTAGCGCAGCGGCGGCAGGCGCTCGCCGCCGGAACCGGCCAGGGTGATCTCGTACAGCGCGGTGACTTCGTGGCCGGCACCGATGTCGCCGGCGTCGACCCTGTCGTTGGCGAAGTCCTCGCGCTCGAGCAGGCGGTTCTCGTAGCCGACCAGCCGGTATTCGGCCACCTGCGCCGGATTGAACTCGATCTGGATCTTCACGTCGTTGGCAATGGTCAGCAGCGTGGCCTGCATCTGTTCGACCAGCACCTTGCGCGCCTCGTCGGGCGTGTCGATGTAGGCGTGGTTGCCGTCGCCGGCATCGGCCAGGCGCTCGGCCATCGCGTCGTTGTAGTTGCCATCGCCGAAGCCGAGCGTGGACAGCGCGATCCCCGATCTGCGCTGGTCGGCGACCCAGGTTTCCAGGGTGCCGCGATCGACCGTGCCGACGTTGAAGTCGCCGTCGGTGGCCAGCAGGATCCGGTTGACGCCCCCTTCGGCGTAGGCCCGGCGTGCCGCCGCATAGGCCAGGCGGATGCCGTCCCCGCCGTTGGTGCTGCCGCCGGCTTCCAGCCGGTCCAGCGCAGCGAGGATCTCGGCGTGGCGGTCGCCGGGCGTGGGCGGCAGGACCAGGCCGGCGGAGCCGGCATAGACCACGATCGAGACGCGGTCCTGCGCGCGCAGTTGCGGCACCAGCCGGGCGAAGGCCTGCTTGAGCAGCGGCAGCTTGTCCGGCGACTGCATCGAGCCGGAGGTGTCGATGAGGAACACCAGGTTGGCCGGCGGCAGCATCGCCTTGTCCACGTCGTAACCCTTGATCCCGACCATCAGCAGTTGCCGGTTCGGGTTCCAGGGCGAGGGCGCCAGTTCGGTGGTCACCCGGAACGGCACCTCGCGGCTGGCCGGGGCCGGATGACCGTAGCTGAAGTAGTTGAGGAACTCCTCGACCCGGACCGAATCGGCCGGCGGACGCACGCCATCGCGCAGCATCCGCCGCGCGTTGGCGTAGCTGCCGGTGTCCACGTCGATGGAGAAGGTCGACACCGGCTGCTCGCTGGTGCGCTGGACCGGGTTGTCGCGGTGGGCCTCGTAGTGCTCGGTGTTGGCCGGCGGTGGCGGTGGCGCCGGCATGGCCATCGCCATCGTCCGTGCCTGCGCGGCGGCCTCGCTTCGCATCCGCATCTCGCGCGCGGCCGCGGGCATGGCCATGGGGGCAGGTGCCGCGGGCGCGTAGGCATCGGCGGCAGGCGCCTCGGCCACGGCCGCCGCCGTGGCGGCAGCTTCCTCGCGCAGGGCGGCAGGCGGGCTGGAACGGCAGCCGGACAGCACCAGGGCGAACAGCAGCGTACTGGCGGAAAGGACGGCAAGGGACTGCGGGAACAACGGTCTGGTGCGCATGGCGGACTCCCGGGTTGGACGGGAGGTCGAACGCACCAGCCAGGGCGATGGGGTTATCGCCCCCGGGCGAGAGGCCGGCCCTCAGGCCACCATCGGCTGGAATTCGATGCCCAGCCCGGGCATGCCTTCCTTTTCCACCAGCAGGTCGGCGCGCAGCAGCGGGCGGGTCGCGATCCAGTCGCGATCCACGACCAGTTGCAGCCGGTTGCCGCTCGCCGACAGCTCCAGGCGCGGGATCTGGTCGCTGTCGTGCGCACGGTGCAGCAGCACCGCCAGGCGCAGCAGCGCGGCCTTGCGCCGGGCCGGCAGCAGCAGGCGGTCGGGCAATGCGTCGAAGGCATTCTTCGGCACGCCGCGGCGGTGGGTGCGGACCAGTGCCGCCAGCACCTGTTGCTCCTGGCGCGAGAAGCCGGCGATGTCCGAGTTCTCCAGCACGTAGGCGCCATGCAGGTGGTACTGGCTGTGGGCGATGACCAGGCCAAGCTCGTGGACGCGCGCGGCCCAGCCGAGCATGTTCGCGTCGTCGTCGTCCAGCGCCCAGGCATCGGCGACCTGTGCGCACAGGCGCATCGCCGTGCCTTCCACGCGCGCTGCCTGGGCCTCGTCGATGCCGTAGCGCTGGGTCAGCGCCGCCACCGATGCGTCGCGCGGATCGTTGCCGCCGCCGCGGCCGAGCATGTCGTAGAGGATGCCTTCGCGCATGGCCGCCTTGCTCACCAGCAGCTTCTGCAGGCCCAGCGCCTGGAACGCGGCCTCCAGCACCAGGACGCCGCCGGCGATGATCGGGCGGCGGTCGCTGGACAGCCCCGGCAGGTCGATCTGGTCGATGCTGTCGGCCTGCAGCAGGCGCTCGCGCACCTGCGGCAGCGCCTCGGCAGTGATCGCGCCCTTGGTCAGGCGCATCGCAGCGCAGATCTCGCCGATCGACTTGTGCGTGCCCGACGAGCCCAGCGCCTCCTGCCAGCCCAGTGCGCGGTACAGGCCGGCGAACTGCTGGAACTCGGCGCTGATCTCGGTCAGCGCATCCTTCCATTTCTTCTTCGACAACCGGCCGTTGGGGAAGAACCGGCGGGTGCTGGCAATGCAGCCGGCCTGCAGGCTCTCGCGCTCGACCGGGTCGAAACCGCGACCGATGATGAATTCGGTCGAGCCGCCGCCGATGTCAATGACCAGGCGCAGCTGCCCGGGCTTGGGCGGCTGCGCATGGGCCACGCCAAGGTAGATCAGGCGCGCCTCCTCGCGGCCGGAAACCACCTCGATCGGTGCGCCCAGCGCGGCCTCGGCCTGCTTGAGGAAGGCGTGCGGATCGCGCAGCTGGCGAACCGTATTCGTGGCCAGCGCGCGCACGTGCAGGCGCGGCACGCCGCGCATGCGCTGGCCGAAGCGGGCCAGGCAGTCGAGCGCGCGTTGCCGGGCCGGTTCCGACAGCCCGCCGGCACGGTCCAGGCCGTCGGCCATGCGCACGGTCTCGCGCAGGCGGTCGACCACGCGCAACTGGCCCAGCGTGTGCCGGGCCAGGACCATGTGGAAGCTGTTGGAACCCAGGTCGATCGCGGCCAGCGCGTCGCCATCCTGGACCTGGGGGCGCGAATTGAGGGAGCTCGGCATGCCGGGAATGGTAGCGGATGACCGCCGCCATTCCCCACGCCGCGCGACCACCCTACAAGGCCTCCAGCAAAGCCTGCTGGGCCGAGTAGGGCGCCTCCCCTTCGGCCGGCTCGCACTTGCGGTAGCGGCCGTCGGCGCCCAGTTCCCAGGCGTTGGTGTTGTCGGCCAGGTAATTCTGCAGCGCTTCGCGCTGGACGCGATCGGCCAGCACCGGGTCCAGCACCGGGAAACAGGTCTCCACGCGCCGCAGCAGGTTGCGCTCCAGCCAGTCCGCGCTCGCGCCGAATAGTTCGGGCTTGCCGTCGTTGCCGAACCAGTACACGCGGCTGTGCTCGAGGAAGCGGCCGACGATCGAGCGCACCCGGATGTTCTCTGACACGCCCGGGATGCCCGGGCGCAGCGTGCAGGCGCCGCGCACGATCAGGTCGATCTGCACGCCCGCCTGCGAGGCGGCGTACAGCGCCCGCACCACCTGCGGTTCGTTGAGCGCGTTCATCTTGGCGATGATCCGGCCGGGGCGGCCGGCAGTGGCCAGCCGGGTCTCGCGCTCGATCCGCTTGAGGATGCCGCTGTGCAGGGTGAACGGTGACTGCAGCAGGCGCTTGAGCCGGATCGACGGCGCCAGCCCGGACAGCTGCTGGAACAGCAGGTGCACGTCGTTGCCGATGTCCGGGTCGTCGGTGATCAGGCTCAGGTCGGTGTACGCGCGCGCCGTGCCGCTGTGGTAGTTGCCGGTGCCCAGGTGCACGTAGCGGCGCAGGCGGCGGCCCTCGCGGCGCACGATCAGCAGCATCTTGGCGTGGGTCTTGAACCCGACCACGCCGTACACCACCTGCACGCCGGCTTCCTGCAGGCGGTCGGCGAAGGCCAGGTTGGCTTCCTCGTCGAAGCGCGCGCGCAGCTCGACCACGACGGTCACGTCCTTGCCGTTGCGCGCGGCCTGGACCAGCGCATCGACAATCGCCGAGTCCTTGCCGGTGCGGTACAGGGTCTGCTTGATCGCCAGCACTTCCGGATCGGTCGCGGCCTGCTTGAGCAGCTCCAGCACGCCGGAGAACGAGTCGAACGGATGGTGCAGCAGCACGTCGCCGCGGGCGACGGTCTTGAAGACGTTCTCGTCCTCCAGCCGGTTGCGCGGGGTGAACGGCGGGTACTTCAGGTCCGGGCGCTGGACCAGGTCGTGGACCTGGATGACCCGGTTGAGGTTGACCGGGCCGTCGATGTAGTACACCGCGTTCTCGCCGAGCTCGAAGTTCTGCAGCAGCGTGCGCACGATCGGCTTGGGGCAGTCATGGGCGATCTCCAGGCGCACGGCGGGCCGGTAACCGCGACCGACCAGTTCGGTGCGCAGCGCCGAGGCGAGGTTCTCGACCTCGTCCTCGTCCACCACCAGTTCGGAATTGCGGGTGACGCGGAACTGGTAGGCGCCGCGCACGGTCATGCCCGGGAACAGTTCGTCGACGAAGGCGGCCAGCATGGCCGACAGCAGCACGAAGGCCTGCTGGCCCTTGCCAGCCAGGCTCGGCGGCAGCTCGACGATGCGGCTCAGCGAACGCGGCGCGCGGACGATCGCCAGGTGGCCGGGACGGCCGAACGCATCCTTGCCCTCCAGCACCACCACCACGTTCAGCGACTTGTTGAGGATGCGCGGGAACGGATGCGAGGGATCCAGCCCCAGCGGCGACAGCACCGGCATGACCTTGTTGCGGAAGTAGGCGCGCAGCCAGCGGCGCTGGCGCGCGTTCCAGCTGTGCCGGCCGAGGATGCCGATGCCCGCGTCGGCCAGCGCCGGCCGGATCACCTTGTTCCAGCAGGTGTACTGGGCGTCGACCAGCTCGGCGGCGCGATCGTGGATCAGGTCGAGCAGCTGCGCCGGGGCGATGCCGTCGGACTGCGCCTGCAGGCCCAGGTCCAGCGCGTGGCGCGTCGTCGCCGCACGGATCTCGAAGAACTCGTCGAGGTTGGTGCAGGAGATGCACAGGAAGCGCAGCCGTTCGAGCAGCGGCACCTGCGGATCCTGCGCCTGGGCCAGCACGCGGAAATTGAAGTCCAGCTGCGACAGCTCGCGGTTGAGGTAGAGCGCCGGGTCGCGCAGCGCTTCGGCGCCGGCGTCGTGTTCGTGCGCGGCGTGCGGGAGTTCGGGCAGGCGGCTGTCGGTGTCCATGGCGTCCGGGAGTGGCAGGTCAGCGGCTGACGTGTTCTGTCGCCGGGAGGGCGAGGGGATCTTCCTGGCGCGGCTGCACGCGCTCGGGGCCGAACTGGCAGGCGAATACGCTGCCTTGGCCCACGGTGCTCTGGATCGACAGCCGCGCCTGGTGCAGGCCGAGCACGTGCTTGACGATCGACAGGCCCAGGCCGGTGCCGCCGCTTTCGCGCGAGCGGCTGCTGGAGACCCGGTAGAAGCGTTCGGTCAGGCGCGGGATGTGCGCCTCGGGGATGCCGTAGCCTGTGTCGCGCACCGCCAGCATCGCACCGCCGTCGGGCGTACGCGTGAAATCCACGTCGACCCGTCCACCGGCAGGGGTGTAGCGGATCGCGTTGGTGACCAGGTTGGAGAAGGCGCTGTGCAGCTCCTGGGTCGACCCGAGCAGGTCGCAGGCAGCGCCGTCGTGCACCTCGATGGTGTGCCGGCCCTGGCTGTAGGCCTCGCCTTCGCGACGCAACGTCGCCAGCATCGGCGCCATCGCCACCGCTTCCTCCGGCAGGCTGTCGCGCGACTCCAGCCGCGACAGGGTCAGCAGGTCCTCGACCAGCCGGGTCATCCGCTGCGACTGCTTCTGCATCTCCGCCAGCATCGGTTGCCAGGGCGGGAAGTCGGCCGGATCGAGCATGTCCAGGTAGCCATGGACCACGGTCAGCGGCGTACGCAGTTCGTGGGAGACGTTGGCGACGAAGTCGCGGCGCATCTGCTCCAGGCGCAGCAGCTTGCTGACATCGCGGGCGACCAGCAGCCAGTAGTCGTCCGAATAGGGGATCAGGCGCAGGTTCAGGCGCAGGCGCTCGTCCACCGGCGAAGGCGCGTCGAGCATCGGTTCGGCGTTGCGGCCAGCGGCCAGCCAGCGTGCCAGCGGCAGCGGTTGCAGGCGCTCGACCACCGGCGCGCCGAGGTCGCGCGGATGATGCAGGCCGAGCAGGTCGGTGGCGGCGCGGTTGAACCAGATCGTGCGCTGGGTGTTGCGCTCGACCACCACCACCGCGTCGGGTAGCGCGGCGGCGGCGGCGCGGTAGGCGCGCAGCATGTCGAGCAGGCGGCGCTTGCGCGCGCGCATCTCGGTCTGGCTGCGGTGCAGGAGGTGGTCGAGTTCGTTCCACGCGCCGGCCCCGCGCGCGGGCACCCAGCGCCGCCGCGCGGTCAGTCCGAGTAGCACCCGGCGCAGTCGCCAGTAGTGCCAGGCAAGCACGCCGAGAGCGGTGGCGGCCAGTACCCAGCCGGCCTGGCCGATCACCAGGCCGAGCACGGCGGCGCCGGCCAGCAGCGCGGCGAGCACGGCGAGCGTGCGTCGCCAGGCGGCGCGCAGGTGCGGTGGCATCTGTTCGGTCGTGGAATTGCCGCGGATGCGTGGGGGTGGCGTGGCGTTGTCGGCGGTCATCCGGTGCGGCGCGTCCTGCGCCCTCACATCGCGGTCGAGAAGCGGTAGCCGGCGCCGCGCACGGTCTGGACCATGTTTTCGACGCCGAACGGTTCCAGGGTCTTGCGCAGGCGACGGATGTGCACGTCGATCGTACGCTCTTCCACGTACACGCTGCCGCCCCAGACGTGATCGAGCAGCTGTGCGCGGCTGTAGACCCGCTCGGGGTGGGTCATGAAGAAATGCAGCAGGCGGTATTCGGTAGGCCCGATCGGTACGGCCGATTCGCCGGCGAACACGCGGTGCGCGGCGCCGTCGATGCGCAGCGGGCCGACCGCGACGCTGCCGTCCTCGTCGTCCTCGCGCGCGCGGCGCATCACCGCGCGGATCCGGGCCAGCAGTTCGCGTGCCGAGAACGGCTTGACCACGTAGTCGTCGACGCCGGCCTCCAGTCCGCCGACCCGGTCGTTCTCCTCGCCGCGGGCGGTGAGCATGATGATCGGCACCTCGCGGGTGAGCGCCTCGCGGCGCCAGCGCCGGGCCAGGTCCAGCCCGGTGGTGCCCGGGAGCATCCAGTCCAGCAGGATCAGGTCGGGGACGCGGTCGGCGATGGCCGCCTGGGCCTCGCGTGCGTCGCCGGCATGGACCGGGGAGTAGTCACCCTTGCGCAGGGCGAAGGCGACCATGTCCCGGATCGCGGGCTCATCGTCGACGATCAGGATCTGCTTCTGCACGGCATTCCCGGGGGTTGGGGCAACGGCGGGAATTAGACTACCGTCCAATGACCGAATTGTGACAATCCCGACTGGCGTACGGTGAGGGCGGCTTCAGTGCTGCTGCATGTCCGGGTCGCGGATGCCCTGACGACGCAGTTCCAGCACGGTCGGGGTGATGGCGACGATGCGGGCGTCGACCCGGGCGCGGGTCACGTAGTCCAGGTCGCCGTGCTTCTTCAGCGTTTCCAGCTGGATCAGTGCCTGCTCGGGGTGGCCGTTGAGGAACGCGGCCTCGGCATAGGCTTCCGCGGCCCGGTTGGTGTCGCCGGCCAGCTCGCTGGCATGGGCGAAGGTCTCCTGGAAGACCGGGTCGCCACCGGAGCGCGCCAGCAGCGGGCGCAGGATGTCCTGCGCCCGCCGGCCGGCCTCGCGCCCGCCCTGTTCGACCAGCGCATGGGCGTAGGTGAGGGCGACCGGGCGGTTGCCGGGCATGCGCTGCAGCAGTTCGTCGAAACGGTGGTTGGCCTGGGCGGGGTGGCCCGAGAGCGATTCGGCCTCGGCCAGCGCCAGCGCGACCCAGAGGTTGTCCGGATGGTCGTCCAGCAGCTTCGCCAGCGCGGTCGCGGCGGCTGCCGGCTGCCGGCCAAGTCGGGCCAGCGCCAGGCCGTATTCCTGCGCGTCGGTCAGGCCCTTGGGGTTGGTGCGGCGCAGGGATTCGTACTCGCGGACCGCCGTATCGGGGGTGCTCGCGGTCAGCGCCCGCAGCCGCTCCTGTGCCCAGCCGAACTGGCTGCCCGGCGGTTCGGAGCTCGGGTCGAAGGGATCGAGGCGGAATCCCGCCGGCAGCAGCGGATTGGTGCTGGCGGACGGCGGTGCCTGCACCTTCGACGGATCCAGCCGTTCGATCCGCTCGCCGCCGCCAGGCACCGAGGTCACCGCGGTGACCGAACCGCGCTTGATCTGCTCGGCACGCTGCTTGGCTTCGCTGATGCGGGTGGTGTTGACCGGGTGTGTGCGCAGGTAGTCCGGGACCGTGTAGCCGCCCTCGTTGCCGCGCATGGCGAAGGACATGCGCTCGAAGAAATCGGCCATCGCGTCGACGTCATAACCGCTGCGCGACAGGGTGCGGATGCCGAGCCGGTCGGCTTCCGATTCGTTGGAGCGGGTGTAGTCGATCTGGTTCTGCTGCATCAGCGCCATCGCGCTGGCGACCGCGGCCTGGGAGGCGTCGCCCGAGGAACTGCCGCCGGCGGCCTGCGCGGCGACGATCGCGGCGAGCATGCCGAGCAGGATCGGGATCTGGTCCCGCTGCGCGCGCTCCACGCCGCGCAGCACGTGCTGCTGGGTGACGTGGGCGATTTCGTGCGAGAGCACGGCGGCGACCTCGTCTTCGCGCTGGGCGGTGAGGATCAGGCCGGCGTTCACGCCGACATAGCCGCCCAGGGTGGCGAACGCGTTGATCTGGCGGTCGCTGAGCATGAAGAACGTGTAGGGCTGCTCGGGCCGGTCGCTGTTGGCGCCCAGCCGGTTGCCCATGGTCTGCAGCCAGTCCTCCAGCAGCGGGTCTTCGAGCAGATAGCCGTAGTTGCGCAGTTCGGCCAGCATCATCGCGCCGTACTGGGCCTGCTTGGCCGGAGTGAGCAGCTCGCCCGCCGAGGACCCGATGTCGGGCAGGCGCGGCTCGTCCTGGGCCGGCGCCCGCAGGGGAGCCAGGGACAGGGTCAGGGCAGCGGCCAACAGCAGGATGCGCAAGCGGGGGTTCTCCGTGGTGGTCGGGAGCATGGCGGCAGCGGGTGAATCAGCGGTTAACCCGCTGTGTTCCATCCGTGCAGGCTGTCACCGGCAGCGCCGCTACCATATTCCGTATTGACCCCATTCGTCCCGCGGAGTTTCCCGTGTCGTCGTCCTCGCCCCCGATCGTGATCTATTCCACCGCCATCTGCCCGTACTGCGTGGCGGCCAAGAACTTCCTGAAGAGCCAGGGCCGCGAATGGACCGAGGTCCGCGTCGACCTGGACCCGGCCGAGCGCGAGAAGATGGTCAACCTGGCGCGCCGCACCAGCGTGCCGCAGATCTTCGTCGGCGACGTCCACGTGGGCGGATACGACGACATGATGGCGCTGCACCGCGCCGGCGGGCTGCTGCCCCTGCTGGACGGGCAGGCACCGGAGGGTTCGGCATGAGCAGCGGCAACGAAGATGGCAAGGACCGCGTCCGCGAGTTCACCGAGTTCCGCCAGCGCATGAACCAGCGCATCCTGGCCGAGCCGAACCAGGTCGTGCGGCGCTTCTTCGCCTTGGACACGCAGACCTACCAGGCCGGCGCGCTGGACGTGAAGACCAAGGAACTGCTGGGCCTGGTGGCCTCGCTGGTGCTGCGCTGCGACGACTGCATCAGCTACCACGTGGCCCAGTGCAAGGAAGTGGGCGTGAACCGGGACGAATTCTTCGAGACGTTCTCGGTCGGCCTGGTGGTCGGCGGCTCGATCGTCATCCCGCACCTGCGCCGGGCGGTGGACTTCCTCGACCAGCTCGAGGCCGGCGACGCCCCGGCGGCGCCTGCCCACGACCACGGCTGAGGCCTGGTCGTCCAGGGCCTCCCGGCGGCGCGGCGGGCGGCCCCTCCCAAGGTCGAAGTGGGGGATTCAGCGGGGATCGGGCATAATTTCATGAACAACTTTCCCTCCCCGCGCGCCGCGCCCGTCTCCCGGGGGCCGTGCGCCTGTTCCGGAATCAACCCATGACCCAGAAGATCACGGTCATCCGCGGCGATGGCATCGGCCCGGAGATCATGGATGCGACCCTCTACGTACTCGACCAGCTCGGCGCCGGCCTGGAGTACGAATTTGCCGATGCCGGCGTGGTCGCGCTCGAGAAGCACGGCGACCTGATGCCGAAGGAGACGCTGGACTCGATCGAGCGCAACAGGATCGCGCTGAAGAGCCCGCTGTCGACCCCGATCGGCGGCGGTTTCACCTCGATCAACGTCAGCCTGCGCCGGCACTTCGACCTTTACGCCAACGTGCGCCCGGCCAAGTCGTTCCCGAACACGAAGTCGCGCTTCGGCGAAGGCGTGGACCTGATCACGGTGCGCGAGAATACCGAGGGCGCGTACCTGGCCGAGGGCCAGGAAGTGTCGGCCGACGGCCAGACCGCGATCTCGGGCACCCGCATCACCCGCAAGGGCTCCGAGCGCATCGTCCGCTACGCCTTCGAACTGGCCCGCAACACCGGCCGCAAGAAGGTCACCGCGGTGCACAAGGCCAACATCATCAAGTCGACCTCGGGTCTGTTCCTGACCGTGGCCCGCGAAGTGGCCGCGCAGTACCCGGACATCGAGTTCCAGGAAATGATCGTCGACAACGCCTGCATGCAGCTGGTGATGCGCCCGGAGCAGTTCGACATCCTGGTCACCACCAACCTGTTCGGCGACATCATCTCCGACCTGTGCGCCGGCCTGGTCGGCGGCTTGGGCCTGGCCCCGGGCGCGAACATTGGCGAGCACGCCGCGATCTTCGAGGCCGTGCACGGCACCGCGCCGGACATCGCCGGCAAGGGCATCGCCAATCCCTGCGCGCTGCTGCTGGCGGCGGCGCAGATGCTCGACCACATCGGCCAGCCGCAGAACGCGGAGCGCCTGCGCAAGGCCATCGTCGCCACGCTGGAGGCCAAGGACTCGCTGACCGGCGACCTCGGTGGCAGCGCCGGCACCATGGACTTCGCCAAGGCGATCGCCAGCCGCATCTGATCCACCGGCAATCGCTGCAACGAAAAAGGGCGCCGATGGCGCCCTTTTTCATGCCTGTCCCGCCGCTCCGCTCAGCGCGACTGCAGCTTCGACAGCAGGCGCAGCATTTCCAGGTACAGCCACACCAGGGTGACCATCAGGCCGAAGGCGCCGTACCACTCCATGTACTTCGGTGCACCCTGCTCGACGCCGGTCTCGATGAAATCGAAGTCCAGCACCAGGTTCAGCGCCGCGATCCCCACGACGAACAGACTGAAGCCGATGCCGATCAGGCCCGACTCGTGGATCATCGGAATCTGGATGTTGAAGAAGCCCAGCACGATCGAAACCAGGTAGACCAGGGCGATGCCGCCGGTGGCGGCGACCACGCCGAGCCTGAAGTTCTCGGTGACCTTGATCAACCCGCTGCGGTAGGCGAACAGCATCACGAAAAGGGTGCCGATGGTGAGCATCACCGCCTGCAGGACGATGCCGTGGAAACGGTCGTTGTACACGGCCGAGATAGCACCCAGGAATACGCCCTGGGCCAGCGCGTACAACGGCGCGGTGACCGGTGCCCAGGTCTTCTTGAAGATGGTGACCAGGGCCAGGGCGAAGCCGGCGAGGACGCCGCCCCACAGGTAGGCGCCGAGCAGCGGATTGACCGTGCCGTCGGCAGCGAAGGCCTGGCTCCACGACCAGGTGCCCGTGAGCACCGCCAGCAGGAGCAGCACGCCGGTCTTGTTGCTGGTACCGGCGAGGGTCATCGCTCCGCCGTCGCGCGATACCACCGCGCCGCTGCCGAGGTCTAGGAAGGTGGAGTCCTTGAGGGCGGGATTGCCGCTGCGCATGCCACTGCTCCGTCTGTGGATTGGAAGGGTTGGGGCAAGCATACACGGGCGCGGGTTGCCGGCCTGCAGCGGCCTTGCCCGTCCCGTGGTACTGATCGAAAAGGGGCAGTGCCTGGCTTCGCGCCGCGAAACTGGTGCGCGGCAATCGCACCGACGGTTTGCGGTGCGATGCGTTCGCGCCGCTCGATGGTGCCTGCTCGGGTGCGCTGCCGCGGACCGGGCTTTGGCGAGGCGGCCAGTGGCTTGCGACGCCCGTTCGGCGCAGTGCGCGCGTCGGCCGGATACGGTGCGCTGTCAGTCGTGCTTCCAGCGCACAACTCGCGACGGATCGTTCTTCGTGGTTGCCACTTCCGGGCATTCCCGGCGTGGTGCGAAAGGAGGGACTCGAACCCTCACGGGGTTACCCGCTGGAACCTAAATCCAGTGCGTCTACCAGTTCCGCCACTTTCGCAGTGCGCGCCCCATTCTAGCGGGCGCCCGGGCTCGCGGGCCCGGAAAACAAAAACGCCCGGCAGGCCGGGCGTTTTCTTCGGGATGGTGGGCCGTCAAGGATTCGAACCTTGGACCTACTGATTAAGAGTCAGCTGCTCTACCAACTGAGCTAACGGCCCCGAACAACTCAAGTACAACCGAGCTGCGCATTCTAGCGTATTTCGCTTTCCTGGCAAGCTCCGCGACATGCATCGCGTTGGAACAGGTGGGGTGGCTGAGGGGATTCGAACCCCCGACCACTGGAATCACAATCCAGTACTCTAACCAACTGAGCTACAGCCACCACAGTAAAACTTGTAAAACCGCATCCGCCGGCACCCGTGATGGCGCGCCCGGCAGGAATCGAACCTGCAACCGCCGGCTTAGAAGGCCGGTGCTCTATCCGGTTGAGCTACGGGCGCACAACTCGGTGTCACATCGGCCGCCGCAGGGCGGAATGGTCGGGGTAGAGGGATTCGAACCCCCGACATCCTGCTCCCAAAGCAGGCGCGCTACCAGACTGCGCTATACCCCGGTGTGCTGGGTCGGTCCGGCATCGCCCTTGTTCCTGCCCGCCGGGCCCGGCTCCAAGGTGCCCGAAGGCTCCGTGGAAGGCCGGCTATTGTTCGTGAAGCGCGCCGGGGCTGTCAATGCCGGAATGCCCACAGGCTGGCGCAGGCGCGGCCGATAGGCGAAACTAGCGCGTTCCGCAGGGCCGGCGGGAATGCCGCGTCCCACACCCAACAAACCGTCGATTTCCGCCGCGGCAGGAGCCCCGGCCGCAGGAGCCAGAGCAATGCAAGTTTCCGTCGAATCCACCGGCAACCTCGAACGTCGCATGAACTTCAGCCTGCCGGCGGAGCAGCTGGAGTCCGGCGTCAGCGGCCGCCTGCGCGAGATCGCGCGCACCGCGAAGATGAAGGGCTTCCGTCCCGGCAAGGTCCCGGCCAAGGTGATCGAGCAGCGCTTCGGCGAGCAGGTCAAGGCCGAAGTGCTTGGCGGCCTGGTCCGCCAGACCTTCGATTCGGCCATCCGCGAGCATGACCTGCGGCTGGCCGGCAACCCGCGCATTGACCGCGCCGGCGAGGGTGACCTGGAGTTCGTGGCCACCTTTGAAGTCGTGCCGGATTTCGGCGACGTCGACGTGACCAAGCTGACCGTGGTGCGCAACACCGCCGACGTGACCGACGCCGACATCGACCAGATGATCGAGAACCTGCGCCTGCAGCGCCGCACCTGGAGCAAGGTCGAGCGTGCGGCGAAGGAGGGTGATCTGGTCGCCGGCGCACTGTGGACCCAGGTCGACGACTTCCGCCAGCCGGCCGAAGGCGCGGAGCAGTTCAACACGGTGATCGGCTCCGGCCAGCTGCTGCCGGCGCTGGAGAACGCGCTGGCCGGCCTGGAGCAGGGCGTGGAGACGATCATCGACGTCGCTTTCCCGGAGGGCTGGCGCCAGCCGCAGCTGGCCGGCAAGACCGCCCAGGTGCACGTCACCCTGGGCCAGGTGTCGGAACCGGTGCTGCCGGAGGTCGATGCGGGCTTCATCAAGAGCTTCGGCGTGCGCAGCGGCGAGGTGGACAAGTTCCGCGAGGACATCCGCAGCAACCTGGAGCGCGAACTCAAGGGCGCGCTGATGGGCCGCCTGCGCCGCGAAGTCGGTGAGCAGCTGACCTCGACCTGGGCCCACGTCGAGCTGCCGCCGCGCCTGGTGGAGAACGAGGCGCGCGCCATGCTGGCCCAGCAGCTGGAGCAGATCCGCCGTGGTGGCCGCGACCCCGGCCAGCCGCCCGCCAATGCCCACGAAGCGTTCCTGGACGCGGCCCGCAAGCGCGTCCTGGCTGGCCTGCTGGTCGGTGAGGTGGCCCGTCGTCACGACCTGCGCCTGGACCCCAAGCGCCTGAACGAGACGCTGCGCCTGATCGCCTCAACCTACGAGGAGCCGGAGCAGGTCATTGAGATGTACCGCAACGATCCCCAGTTGATGCAGGGACTGCAGAACCGGGTGATGGAAGAGCAGGTGATCGACTGGATCGCCGAGCGCGCCCAGCACACCGAGACGCCGCTGTCGTTCCAGGACGGTC
>JAGHZW010000166.1:0-683 GCA_017745195.1 Pseudoxanthomonas sp.
GTATTTCTCGGTGCCGATGCCGTTCAACACGCTGCTGTGGCGCGTGGTCGCGCTGGGTGCGCAGGTTGCGCAGTTCGCTTTCCTGCAGCAGCAGGTCCATGCGCCGGCCACGCTGCAGGTCGCGCACCAGCAGCGCGCTGAGCAGCACGACCATGACCACCAGGCTCGGCGCGGTCCCCAGCGGCAGCCGCGGCAGCCCCAGCACGGCCGACAGCGTGGCTGCGATCATCGTCGCCACCAGCAGCAGCCAGCCGCCACAGACCACCAGCGCCCCGCGCCACGCCTGCGACCCGTGCGGGACCCGGTACAGGGTCTGCACGAGGTAGATGATCACCAGCAGGTTGCTGGCCTGGGCCACCAGCGCCCAGTGATTGAGCTGGCCCACCGGATAGGACACTTCCGTGCCGAGCCAGGCGACCCGGCCGATCCCGTCGATGACCTGGTAGTTGAGGTTGACGCCGGTGGTGAAGTTCAGCACCAGCGCGAGCAGGCGCAGGCCCGCCGCCGCGGCGGCGAGCACGGGCGAGCCGTAGCCGAACATGGTGTGCACGTTGTAGACGATCGCGCATATCAGCAGGGCGATCGGCACATGCCAGCCGCGGATGACCGCCGCCATCGCCGCCGGCGTCTGCGCGTGGAAGCTGGCCAGTTCGAACAGGGCGTGATGTAGCTGGACAGGTTGG
>JAGHZW010000166.1:733-3230 GCA_017745195.1 Pseudoxanthomonas sp.
CGTAGGGCCAACGGCCAATTGCCGCTCCGCAGGTGGCGGGCGATGGTGCTGGCATGACGGGGAAACCGCCCATTGTTGCCGTGGTCGATGACGAGGAGGACGTGCGGCACTCGCTGCAGCGCCTGCTTCGTGCGGCCGGCTTCGAAGTCCTGGCCTATGGATCGGGCACCGAGTTCCTGCGCCACGTGACCGACAGCTCGCCCGACTGCGTCGTGCTCGACATGCACATGCCACGGTTGACCGGCCTGGACGTGCAGGCAGCGCTGCGTGAACGCGAGCTCGGCGTGCCGGTGGTGATCCTGACCGGCAACGAGACCGACGAGATGCGGGCCGCAGCCTTCGCCGCCGGGGTCGACGACTACCTGGCCAAACCGGTCGACGACGACGTGCTGATCAACGCGATCGTCGCCGCCATGCACCACCACGGCCGCCCACGCGAACCCGGCGCGGCCGGATCCGGCATACCGAGAGGGAACCCATGACGCCGCACCGCCCAGTCCGCCCGTTCGCCACCGCGGCGGCGACCCTGCTCATCGCCGCGTTGCTGCCCGGCCGCGCTGAAGCCTCGCTGCTGAGCGGCGAGGCGCTGGATACCGCCGCCAACGCGATCGCCTGGCTGGCGCTGATCATCGTGCCGGTGGTGCTGATCGGCGTGTTCTGGATCGTGCACATCCTGCCGGAGAAGATCGCGCACAAGCGGCGCCACCCGCAGCTGGCGGCGATCAAGACCCTGTGCCTGCTGTCGCTGTTCTTCGGCGGCCTGCTGTGGCCGCTGGCCTGGTTATGGGCGTACACCAAGCCGGTCCTGCACAAGATGGCCTACGGCACCGACCAGGACGACCACGACGACCACGACGAGGCGGTGACTCCGTTCAAGGATGCTTCCGGCGAGCAGGTGCCGCTGACCGCGTCCAACGCGGGCGCCCGCGCGACCGCCGCCACACCCGCGGTCGCGCACGCTCCGCCGCCTGCATCCGCGTCCGCCTCCGAACTGGAGGAACTGCGCCGGCGCCTGCGCGCACTGGAGATGGCGATGGCACCCGGACCCGGCCGCGTGAACACGCCGCCGGCCGGCGGCAGCGACGGGATCTGAGACGAGGCGACCATGGAAATCATCCTGCTGCTGATCTATTCGTTCTTCGTCTGGCTGATCTTCTTCAAGTTCAAGTGGCTGCCCTGGAACTTCGTCTCCCAGATCATCGTCGTGTCGCTGCCGATCTTCGCGCTGACCGCGTTGATCCTGGTCCTCAACGTGGTCGCGCCGTCCTCCGCGGACGTGCGGGTGATCAACTACGTGGTCCAGGTGGTGCCGCGCGTGGCCGGCCGGGTGATCGAGGTGCCGGTGGAAGCCAACCGCCCGGTCAAGAAGGGCGACGTGCTGTTCCGCATCGACCCGGTGCCGTACCAGCAGGAACTGCGCGCCCTGGAAGCCAAGCTGCCTGAGTTGACCGCCAAGCTCGACACCGCCCAGGCCTACCAGCGCGAACTGGACGAGCAGCTCAATTCGGCCCGCTCAACCCGCACCGCGGTCGCCTCGCGCCTGGCCCTGGCCGAGCGCCGCGAGAAGCAGACCGCCGAACTTGCCAGCACCGGCGCCGGCTCGGTGTTCGACCGCGAACAGGCCGAGACCGAAGCGGCCAGCCTGCGCGCGGAACTGGCCACGGCCACCGCCACCGTCGCCCAGGTCCAGCAGAAGCTGTCGGCGCGGACCGCCGATGACCAGCTGTCCGAAGTCGCGCAGGCCAAGGCCGCCATCGAGCAGCTGCGCGCGCAGATCGTGGAGGCGACCTGGCAGCTGGAGCAGACCACCGTCTACGCCCCCGCCGACGGCAGCGTGATCAACCTGCAGCTGCGGGTGGGTTCGTACGCGGCCAACCTGCCGATGGCGCCGGTGATGAGCTTCGTCGAGAAGGAGCAGTGGGTGCTGGCCATGTACGCGCAGAACGAACTGCGCTACGTGGCGCCGGGCAACGAGGCCGAAGTCGCGCTGAAGGTGATGCCCAACCGGATCATCAAGTGCGAGGTCGATTCGGTGGTGTGGGCCTCGAGCACCGGCCAGCTGCCGATCGGCGGCATGTTGCCGGGCCAGACTGTCACCCAGCCGGTGCCGCCGGGACGGATCGCGGTGCGGCTGCGCCCGGTCGGCGCCGACCAGACCACCTTCCTGGCGATGGGCGCGCAGGGCCAAGGCGCGATCTATACCGAGCGCGGCGCGCTGATCCACATCATCCGCAAGGTGATCCTGCGGGTCGGCACCAAGCTCGACTGGCTCGTGCTCAAGCTGCACTGACCGCCATGAATATCCGTACCGCACACCGGTCCATTCCTCCGGCGCTGCGCGTGGCAGCGGTGGCGTTCGTGCTGAGCCTGGCAACCGGCTGCGCGGTGATGCCCGAGCCGACCGCCAGCGAAGTGCAAGGACAGGCGCTGGGCAAGGTCGTGGTGCCGCCGAACTGGTCGGCCGAAGCCAGCGCCGCCCAGGGCCAGGTGCAGGTCG
>JAGHZW010000166.1:3291-31089 GCA_017745195.1 Pseudoxanthomonas sp.
CACTTCACCGAAGCTGCCGCCCAGGTCAACGACGGCTGGCTGGCCAGCTTCAACGATCCGGAACTGTCGCAGCTGGTCTACGAAGCGCTGCAGAACAATCCCGACCTGTGGGTCGCCTCGGCACGCCTGGAAATGGCCAATGCCCAGGTCGACCTCGCCGAGGCCCAGCTCAAGCCGGCGATCGGCGTGCTCGGCCGTGCCGGCTCCAAGCCGGTGGCCGACCTGGTCGCCCTGCTCAGCGGCGTGATGCTGCGCATGTCCTGGGAAATCGACCTGTGGGGGCGCATGCGCTACGCGCGCAACGCCGCCCGCGCCTCGCGCGACGCCACCAGCGCCGACTACCGCTATGCGCAGCAGTCGCTGGCCGCCGCGGTCGCGCGGGCGTGGTTCGTGGCCAGCGAAACCCGCCTGCAGCAGCAGCTGGCCACGGAAATGGTGGACTCGGCCGGCACCCTGCTGCAGCTGACCGAACATCGCCGCAAGGTCGGCATCGGCACCGACGCCGAGATCATGGCCTCGCGCGCCAACCTGGCCAGCTACGCCGATGCGCAGCAGCAGATGGAACTGGCCCATCGCCAGGCGCTGCGTGCGCTGGAACTGCTGCTCGGCCGCTACCCCGGCGCCACCCTCGCCGCGCGTGAATCGCTTACCCCGTTCCCGGGGCCGGTACCGGTCGGCATTCCCGCGGACATGCTCAACCGCCGCCCCGACATGGTTGCCGCCGAGCGCCGCGTGGCCAGCGCCTTCGACCGCGTCGGCGAAGCCAAGGCCTCGATGCTGCCCAGCCTGTCGCTGTCGGCCGGCTACGGCCGGATCAGCAACGAGGCCGTGCAGATGCGCGGCGACCTCGAACAGACCACCTCCAGCGCCGCCGCTACGGCCATGGTCCCGCTCTATACCGGCGGCGCGCTGACCGCGCAGGTGGCGGTACGCACCGCCGAACAGAAGGCCGCGGTGGCCGACTACGCGCGCCGTGCGCTGGTCGCGCTGGGCGAAGTCGAGGACGCGCTCAATGCCGAGCGCGTGCTGGCCGAACGCGAGCGCATCCTTGGCGACGCCGCCGCCGCCAGCCGCGATGCCACCCGCCTGGAACAGGATGCCTATCGCGTCGGCAAGTCCGACCTGCGCGCGGTGAACCAGCGCCAGCTGGCGCAGTGGGCCGCCGAAGTGGCGCTGCTCAATGTCCGCCGCGAGCGCCTGGTCCGGCGCATCGACCTGCACCTGGCCCTGGGCGGCAGCTTCGGTGAAGTGCCCGCCCCGATCGCTTCCACCACCTCCAACTGACCGACCCGCCCCGAGAGAGCGCCGCCATGACACCCCGCCTGCTTGCCTCCGCCACCGCCATCCTGCTCGCCGCCACCGCCACCGAATCCCGCGCGGTCGAAGTCCTCGACACCTTCAGCGCGCGCATCGGCGGCTACATCACCCAGTTCGACACCAAGATCCGCGCCGATGGCCAGACCGACCAGGGCACCCGGATCGACCTGGAGCGCGACCTGGGCATGGACCAGAACAACACGGTCGCCTTCGTCGCTGCTGCGTGGCGGCCGTGGGAGAAGCATGAGTTCGGCCTGTCCTATTACCAGGACGACGGCTCGGCCACCCGCCAGATCGACCGCGACATCGAGTTCAACGGCAACCTCTACCAGACCTCGAGCACGGTGCGCGCCGAACTGAACCTGGACACGTACGAGCCCTACTACGTGTACTGGGCCGCCAACCGCGACAGCTGGTCGCTCGGCCCGCGCCTCGGCCTGGTCTGGTACAGCATCGACCTCGGCCTGGAGATGCAGCTGGATGCCAACGGCAATCCGGTCGCTGGCGGCGGTGTCCGCGGCGAAGCCTCCGCCGACCTGCCGGCGCCGTCGATCGGCGGCAGCTGGCGCTGGGTGCCCGGTGGCAGCGACTGGCGCCTGTCCGCCGACGTGGGCTACTTCTCCGCCAACATCAACGACATCGACGCCGACGTGACCTTCGGCCGCTTCGGCGTGGAATGGTTCCCGTGGGAGAACTGGGGCGCGTCGCTGGACTACACCGCGCGCCGGATCAACGCCGACGCCCAGAAGACCGACTTCGACGGCAACTTCCGCTTCATCGACAACGGCCTGCGCCTGGGCGTGGTGTACCGCTTCTGAGGTTCGCGGCGACGGACGGAGTGGTCCAGGCCACTCCGTCCGCACATGCCTGTCTGCCGGTCGAGGACCGGGGACGACGTCCCCGCGCCGACCGCGTCCGCCGCTGTACGGAACGACGTGCCTGACCTGTTCAGCGTGTCCCCACACGGGCACGGGCCAGGACGGATGCCTGCGTCGCGCCGGCTCGCGGCCGGCGTAATGCCAAGGGCCACTACTGGTCCATGACTCCGAGTTCCAGCATAGCGCCAGGTTCTGTCATCCCCCGGGCCGCGCTGCGCGGCTCGCAATCGCTGTCCCTCGCACCGGAGTACAGGTCATGAGCCAGGATCCCTCCCTTTCCAACGTACTCGTGGCGGCTTCGCTGCGCACCGACCAGTGGCGCCAGCTCAACGCGGCCGCCCGCGCATGGGCCGGCGCGGGCGAATCCGCCCGTGGCGCCGCACGCGATGCCTGCGCGAAGCTCTTCGACACCGCCACCCGGCTCGAATACTGCTGGGCCTATCCGGGCGAGCGCCTGCTGGCCGCGCTGCGCAACGCGCTGGACGGCTCCGACGCCGCGCTGTTCGCCCGCCTGGTGCAGAAAGTGTCCGGCGCCCTGCTGTCCGGCGACTACCGTCGCGACGACGCCGCCTGGGACACCGCCGACGCCGCCGACCGCGCGGTGCTCGATGCGCTGCCGCCGGATGTCGCCGGCACGCCGGACAAGCCCTATTTCGAAGTCCTGGTCGTGACCCCGAGCGATCCCTCGCAGTGGCTGCGCGCCAAGGAAGAGATGCGGCGCATGCAGCGCGCCGACGACGCCTTCCAGTATTCGACGGTGCACGTGGGCAGCCTGGAGGACGCGCTGCTGGCGGTGATGGTCAACTTCGACCTGCAGGCGGTGGTGCTGGTCGACGGTTTCGGTTTCGCCTCGCGCCATGACGTACCGGACCTCAAGGCGTTCCTCGCCCGCCACTTCGAGGCGCGCCAGGACGACATCGCACCGGGCGCGCTGGCCACCGCGCTGGCCGGGAAGATCAAGGACTACCGGCCGGAACTGGATCTGTACCTGCTCTCCGACCGATCGCCCGAGCAGCTGGCCGGCAGCGAAGAGGCCGCGCCGATCCGGCGCATGTTCCACCACGTCGAAGAACCGATGGAGATCCACCTGGCGCTGCTGGACGGGATCAAGGACCGCTACACCACGCCGTACTTCGACAACCTGAAGAAGTACGCGCTGCGCCCGATCGGCACGTTCCACGCGCTGCCGATCGCGCGCGGCAAGTCGATCTTCGGGTCCAACTGGATCCGCGACATGGGCGAGTTCTACGGCACCAACATCCTGTTCGCCGAGTCCTCCGCCACCACCGGCGGCCTGGACAGCCTGCTCGAACCCACCGGCAACATCAAGCGCGCGCAGGAAGCCATCGCGCGTGCGTTCGGCGCCAAGCGCGCCTACCTCGGCACCAACGGTACCTCGACCTCGAACAAGATCGTGGTCCAGGCGGTGTGCAAGCCGGGCGACATCGTCATCGTCGACCGCAACTGCCACAAGTCGCACCACTACGGCTTCGTCCTCGCCGGCGCGCAGCCGTACTACGTCGAAGCGTTCCCGCTGACCGAGTACTCGATGTACGGCGCGGTGCCGCTGCGCACGATCAAGCAGGCGCTGCTGGACTGCGCGGCCGCGGGCAAGCTCGATCGGGTCAAGGCGATCGACATGACCAACTGCACCTTCGACGGGCACATGTACAACCCGCGCAGGGTCATGGAAGAGTGCCTGGCGATCAAGCCGGACCTGGTGTTCCTGTGGGACGAGGCCTGGTTCGGCTTCGCCCGCTTCAACCCGCTGCACCGGCGCCGCACCGCGATGGGCGCGGCGGACGCGTTGACCCGGCGCTACCGCAGCGCGGCCTATCGCGCCGAATACGAAGCCTGGGCCAAGGACGCGCCGGCGCTGGACCCGAAGGACCCGGCCGCGGTGGACGCCACACGCCTGCCCGATCCGGACAAGGTGCGCATCCGCGTCTACCAGACCCACTCGACGCACAAGTCGATGTCGGCGTTCCGCCAGGGCTCGATGATGCTGGTGTGGGACGACGACTTCCACAAGGTCGAAGGCCCGTTCCAGGAAGCGTTCCTCGCCCACACTTCCACTTCGCCGAACCTGCAGCTGATCGCCTCGCTGGACCTGGCGCGCCGGCAGATGGAACTGGAAGGCTACGCGCTGACCCTGAAGATGACCGACCTGGCCCTGCGCATCCGCCAGACGGTCAACAACCATCCGCTGATCTCCAAGTATTTCCGCGTCGCCACGCCGGAGGAAATGATCCCGGCCGAGTTCCGCCCTTCGGGCCTGAAGGACTACGGCCCGCCGCACGCCAGCTGGGCGCAGACCGCTGAGGCCTGGGACCAGGACGAGTTCGCGCTGGACCCGACCCGGCTGACCGTGATCTGCGGCGCCGCCGGCTTCGACGGCACCCAGTTCAAGGGCATGCTCGCCGAGCGCTTCGACATCCAGATCAACAAGACCTCGCGCAACAGCATCCTGGTCCAGACCAACATCAACAACACCCACAGCGACGCGGCGCTGCTGATCAAGGCGCTGGCCGACCTGTCACGCGAGATCGACGCGCGGCTGTCGCAGGAAGGCGCCGTCGGCAGGCAGGTCTTCGCCGACCGGGTCAAGTCGCTGATGACCGATGTCCCCGACCTGCCCAACTTCAGCCGCTTCCACGACGCGTTCCGCGACGACCCGTCCGGCCCGGGCAACGAGGGCCACATGCGCCCGGCGTTCTACATGGCCTACGACGAGGACAACTGCGAGTACGTCAAGCTGCTCAGCCCCGATATCGATGCGCGGCTGCGCGAAGGACCGGAGATGGTCTCGGCCAACTTCGTGATCCCCTATCCGCCCGGCTTCCCGATCATGGTCCCCGGCCAGATCATTACCGCCGACACGATCGCCTTCATGCGCAAGCTCGATGTCAAGGAGATCCACGGCTACAACGCCGCGCAGGGCATCAAGCTGATCAAGCCCTCATTCCTCGCCGGGCGCCGCGCCGGCGCTGACAAGTAACCCCCGCACCACATTCCGGAGATTGCTGCCATGCAAGCGTTCTTCCAGTTCCTGGCCGACAACCCCTACATCCTGCTGTTCTTCACGGTAGGCATGGCGGTGGTCGTCGGCAAATTCGCGGTCAAGGGCTATGGCCTGGGCATGGTCGCCGCGGCGATCGTGGTCGGCGCCGGCCTGGCGACCTGGGCGTCGGTGTACGGCGTCAAGATGGAGCTCGACAACTTCGCCAAGTCGCTCTTCTATTACCTGTTCATGTACGGCGTGGGCCTGCGCGTCGGCCCGGCGTTCTTCAACGCGCTGAAGAAGGACGGGATCACCTTCACCGTCCTCGCACTGGTCTGCGCCTTCCTCGGCCTGGGCCTGGTGGTGTTGATGTCGGGCCTGCTCGACCTGCCCGCGGGCGCCGCCGGCGGCGTGCTGGCCGGATCGCAGACCATGTCCGCGGCGATCGGCACGGCAGAGATGGCCGTCAGCCAGGGCGCCTACAAGCTGCCCGACGGAACCAGTGCGGAGCAGGTGTCGGGCATGATCGCGCTGGGCTATGGCGTGACCTACATCTGGGGCACCATCGGCATCATCCTGGTCTGCAAGTACCTGCCGCGCTGGTGGGGCGTGGACGCGCGCAAGGCGGCGAAGGAGTACGAGCAGGCGCACGGCGTCAAGAACGTCGACGACGCCGCGCTGACCGGCTACCGCGCCGGTGGCCTGCGCGCCTACCGGCTGGAGAACACCGCCACTTCCGGGCAGACCATCGCCCAGTTCCGCGGCAAGTATCCGCAGTACCGCATCGTCAACGTGCGTCGTGGCGAGGAGTCGCTCGGTGCCGATCCGTCGCTGCTGCTGCAGACCGGCGACGTGGTCGCGCTCGGCGGCAGGCTCGGCGACCTGACCGCGAACCTGGGCCTGATCGGCACCGAGGTCGACGACCCGAAGGCGCTGTCGGTGCCGCTGGACCAGGCCGAAATCGTGGTCACCGAGAAATCGGCGATCGGCAAGCCGCTGCGTGCGCTGGCCAGCGAGGACTTCGCCGGCCAGCTGCAGGTCACCCGCATGGAACGCTCGGGCGAGCCGTTCCCGGTGGGCACGGAGACCGAGCTCAAGCGCTTCGACGTGTTGCATGTCACCGGCCTCAAGGGCGCGGTCGACAAGGCCGCCGGGCTGCTGGGCAAGATCGCCCGCCCGAGCACCTCGACCGACCTGCTGACGCTGTCGGCGGGCATGGTCCTGGGCCTGCTGATCGGCAGGATCAACGTCCCGGTCGGCGACTTCTCGGTCGGCCTCGGCAATGCCGGTGGCCTGCTGCTGTCGGGCATCTTCGTGTCCTCGCTGGTTTCGCGCCTGCGCTTCTTCGGCAGCACGCCGAATGCGGCGCGCAACATCCTCGAGGACCTGGGCCTGGTGACCTTCATCGCCATCGTCGGCATCAACGCCGGCGCCACCCTGCTCGATCAGCTCACCGGCACGATCGCGCTGAAGATCTTCGCCGCCGGCTTCGTCGCCAGCACGGTCCCTCCGTTCGTCACCTGGGCCGTGGGTTACCACTTCTTCAAGATCAATCCGGCGGTGCTGATGGGTGGCGTGGCCGGCTCGCGTTCGCACTCCGGCCCGGCCCGCGAGGCGGCCAAGGAGATCGACAGCAGCGTGCCGTGGGTCGGCTTCCCGGTCGGCTACGCGGTGTCCGGCGTGCTGTACACGGTGTTCGGCTATTTCGCGATGGTGCTGTCGCAGTAGCCGCGGGCGGCGAGGAGAGCGACATGGATATCAGGCTGGAACACAACCGGCGCCAGAGGAAAACGGCGCTCCTCGCGACCACGGCCGGCTGCCTGCTCGCAGGCAGCCTGGCCCTGCCAGGCACCGCGCTGGCGCAGACGGCCGCGCAGCCCGTGCGCGAAGAGCTCCAAGCCCCGGACTTCGTCCTGGCCCCGAGCTCGGTCGAGCAGGGCCAGACGCCGATGAACCAGAGCTTCGGCCCGTCGCGCGAGGACTGGATCAAGGACACCCGGCGCAAGGCATTCGAGGACACCAAGTTCGACGTCCAGGTACGCAGCTTCTACCTGGACCGCGACAAGTACGACAGCAGCCAGATGGAGAGCTGGGCGCTCGGCGGGTCGGCCGGGCTGAAGACCGGCTATTTCCGCGAGTTCTTCGCTTTTGGCGCCACCGGCTACACCTCGCAGAAGCTGTACGGGCCCGAGGACAAGGATGGCGCCGGGCTGCTCCAGCCCGGCCAGGAAGGCTACACCGTGCTGGGCGAGGTCTACGGCGAGTTCCTGCTCAACCAGGACACCCGCCTGACCCTGGGCCGGCGCGGCTTCGACACCCCCTACATCAACCGCAACGACGCGCGGATGACGCCCAACACCTTCGAGGCCGCGGTCCTGCAGGGGCTGTACGGCGACAAGGACACGGGCGAGTGGCGGGTCGGTGGCGGCTACTTCAACAAGATCAAGGAACGCACCTCCGAGGAGTTCGTGTCGATGGCCAAGGACGCCGGCGCGCAGGCCGGCGTCGAGCGCGGGGTCTATTCGCTGGGCGCCAACTACACGCTCGGCGACCTGTCGGTCGGTGCGATCGGCTACTACAGCAACGACATCATCGGCATCTTCTACACCGAGGCGAAATACGCATTCGCCCTGTCCGACGACTGGAAGCTGCGCACCGCATTGCAGTACACCGACCAGAGCAGCAACGGCGAGCAGCTGCTCAAAGGCAACAGCTTCGATTCCAACCAGTGGGGCGCCAAGGCCGAGCTGGTCCACGGCGGCGCGCTGTTCACCGTCGGCTACACCCAGGCCGGCGGCAACGCCAACATGCAGAACCCCTGGAGCGGCTACCCGGGCTACACCAGCGTGCAGGTCGAGGACTTCAACCGCGACGGCGAGAAGGCCTGGCTGATGCGCGCCGGCTACGACTTCACGTCGGTCAAGGGACTGGGCATCTACGCGCTGTACGTGGACGGCACCGATCCCAGCTCGCCGACCGAGTACGCACGCAACGAAACCGACTTCAACATCCAGTGGAAGGTGCCCAAGGGCGTGCTCGAAGGCCTGATGGTGCGGCTGCGCTATGCCGAGGTCGCGCAGAGCGACCCGGCCAGCGACGACCTGAAGGACCTGCGGATCATGGTCTTCTACGACCCGCCCTCGCTCTGATCCACGTCCTGACGCCGACCGGGGGAATGCGCCATGGAGTGGATGAGCTCGCTGCTGACCCGCCATCCGGAAATGGGCGTGTACCTGGCCCTGGCCATCGGCTACTGGGTGGGCACGCGCAAGCTGCGCGGGTTCACCCTCGGTGGCGTCACCGGCTCGCTGCTGGCCGGCATGCTGATCGGCATCCTGTTCGAGGTGCCGGTGTCGGCCACGGCCAAGTCGGTGGTGTTCCTGCTGTTCCTGTTCGGGATCGGCTACGAGGTCGGCCCGCGCTTCGTCTCGGCGATGAGGGGCGATGGCTGGCGCTTCGCCGTGCTCGGCGCGTTCATGCCGGTGGTCGGCCTGCTGGTCGCCTGGGGCATGGCCGTGGCATTGGACCTCAACCCCGGCCTGGCCGCCGGCATGCTCTCCGGCGCGCTGACCGAATCGCCGGCGATGGGTACGGCGACCGAGGCGATCCGCAACCTGCCGCTGGATGCGGCGACGCTGAAGATGTACGAGGCGCACGTCGGCGTGGCCGACGCGCTGTGTTACGTGTCCGGCGCGCTGGGCGTGATCCTCACCTGCTCGGTGTTCGGCCCGGCGCTGCTGCGGGTGGACCTGGTCGAGGAATCGCTGAAGCTGGAGGCGCGTTACGGCATCGTCCGGGTGCGCAACGGCATCGCCTCGGCCTGGCAACCGTTCGAGACCCGCGGCTACCGGGTCGACGCGACCGCACCGATCGTCGGCCGCAGCGTGGCCGAGGCCGAGCGGGTAGCCGACGGGATGCGCCTGTTCATCCACCGCATCCGCCGCGACGGCGAGCTGCTCGATCCGCTGCCGGACATGCGCATCGAAGCCGGCGACCTGCTGGCGATCAGCGGACGGCGCGAGGTCCTGGTCGGCTACATCGGCGAGCGCGCCGACGAGGTCGACGACCGCGACCTGCTCGACATCCCCACTGCCGCGCACGAGGTCTTCATCAGCAAGGGCGACTGGACCGGCAGGCCGCTGGAGGAGATCGCCACGCTGGACGAGGCGCGCGCGGTGTTCCTGCGCCGGATCATGCGCCGCGGCCAGGAAATCCCGATCGGCACGCGCTCGGTGCTCGAGCGCGGTGACGTGGTCCTGGTCACCGGGCCTGAAACCGCGGTGCTGCGCGCGACCGCGCACCTGGGCGAACTGGTCCAGCCCACCGACGCCACCGACTTCGTCGCGGTGGGCACCGCGATCTTCGCCGGCGCGCTGTTCGGCGTGGTGGTTGCGGTGCCGGTCGGCAACGTCACGGTGACCATCGGCACCAGCGTCGGCGTGCTGCTCGCCGGCATCGTCACCGGCCACCTGCGCGTGCACCGGCCGCTGTTCGGGCGCGTACCCGACAGCGCGGTCAAGTTCATGCAGTCGTTCGGCCTGGCCGGCTTCGTGGCCATGGTCGGGCTCGGCGCCGGCCCGCACTTCCTGCCGGCGGTGCGCGAATCCGGACTGGGCCTGCTGTCGGGCGGCATGGTCGTGACCATGGTGCCGCTGCTGGCCGGGCTGTGGTTCGGGCGCGCCGTGCTGAAGATCGACCCGATCCTGCTGCTGGGCGCGATCTCCGGCGCGCAGACCTTCACCGCCGCCCTGGCCGCGCTGCAGGAGAAAAGCGGCAGCGCGATCGCTGTGATCGGCTATTCCGGTTCGGTCGCCATCGCCCACGTGTTCCTGACCACCTGGGGCAGCGTCATCGTCCTGCTGATGACCTGACGCGTCCGCGTCCGCCGGCAGGACGCGACCGGATCACGGTTGCTGCTGTTCGCGCTGCTCGCGCTGCCTGAGGGCACGCGACAGCGCCGCGTCCGGCTGCAACGGACGGCCCCAGCGCCGGTAGCTGTCGGCCAGCGCCAGGCGCACCGCGGTGTACGCATCCGAGCCGGGACGCGCGCCGAATCCCGCGGCGATCTCCTTCCAGTCCGCCTCGACCCCGGCACGCGTGCGGCTGCGCACCACCGCGCGACAGGTCGCCTCGACCGCGCGCGCAAGGAAACAGGCGAACCAGGCGTCGCCCCCGCTCCACCCCGGCTGCGCCAGCAAGCCGACGACATAGGCGCGCGGCACGCCCGCATAGCGCTCGAGTTCGGCGGCGAAGGCCTCGGGGTAACGGACGGCGTAGTCGTCGATGTCGGCCAGCTGGCGATCGAGCCAGGCATCGCCGGTGGCATGGGCGTGCCGGCTGGCCTGGGCGGCATCGCCATGCGCGGCGGCACCGGGCGTGTCCTGCGTCGGGCTGGCGACGAGGGCCGGCGCCGCGGCGAGAACGGCGACCGCCAGGGCGACCCGGAGGCGCGGGCGGATCGGTGACGGTGCGCGGACCATGCGCCGATTCTGCCGCAGCTCGCCGGGGCTGTCAGGCAGGCGCCCGCCGGTCCGGCGGCGGGCGGCGGGCGGCGGGCGGCGACGTGTGCCCGGCCCGGAAAGCACGGGGCCGGTCCCTGCGACAGGAACCGGCCCCGTTGTGCCACCGGAAACGACGGCCGTGCGGTCAGTCGTCCCAGCCGCGATTGCCGTGGTGCTTGTCGTGGCCATGGCCCTTCTTGCCATTGTGGTCATCGCGGCCGTGCCGGTCGTGGTCGCGGTACCGGTCGTCGTAGCTGACCTTGTAGTGCGGCGGCGCGTAGTAGCGGTGCGGCGGCGGCGCCGGGCGGTAGACCACCGGGCGCGGCGCATAGCGGTAGTAGTGCGGGTGGTGCCAGTGGTCGTACTCGACGTACACCGGGTAATAGGCACCCTCGTAGTAGTGGTACGGATGGCCGCTGCGGAAGATCACGTCGGCCACGCCCAGGTCCACGCGGACCTGCACGTCGGCGGCTTCGGCGCGGTTCGCCGGCAGCAGCGCGGCGACGCTGGCGAGGGCGGTCGCGAGCAGTGCACCCCTCAGCCACGGCATGTTGCGGGTGCGGGCCAGCGAAGAGGTGGTGGTCATTGCAGCGCTCCGGTAGTGGACGTTGCAGTGACGTTGCGATTTTCCCGGTGAACCGGAATTTAATCCCCGCCGATGTAACCGTTACCGGTGACGCGTAAAAATCGGCGTATTCAGCCAGCGTTTCGCACGGCCGTCACGATTTGGCGCACGGCCTGCGGCAGCTGCGCGGCGGTCTCGACCGAGCGCACCCTTGGATGCGCTTCGGCCAGGCCGTGTTCGGCCTCGTGCGCCCAGGTGATCGCATAGGGAATATGCACGCCCCAGCCGCCCAGGCGCACCACCGGCTCGATGTCCGAGCGCAGCGAATTGCCAACCATGACGAACTGCGAGGCGTCAATGCCGAACTCGGCAAGCACGCGCGCATAGGTCGGCGGATCCTTCTCCGACACGATCTCGATGCGCGGGAACAGGTCGGCCAGGCCGGAGCCGGCGATCTTCGCTTCCTGGTGGAACAGGTCGCCCTTGGTCACCAGCACCACCGGCAGCTCGGCGGCGATCTCGGCCACCGCCTCGCGGATGCCGTCGATCAGTTCGACCGGGTGCTGCAGCGTGGCGCGGCCGATCTCGACCACCTGCTGCAGGTCGCGCGCGGCGATGCGGCCGTCGGTCAGTTCGATCGCCGCCTCGATCATCGACAGGGTCATGCCCTTGACGCCGTAGCCGAACACCTTCAGGTTGCGGCGCTCGACCTCGAGCAGGTGGCGCAGGGTGCCGGCGTCGTGCAGGTCGATGTAGCGACCGATGATCTCCTCGTACTGCTTCTCGGCGGCGCGGTAGTAGTCCTCGCTGCGCCAGAGGGTGTCGTCGCCGTCGAAGCCGACCAGGCGGATGTCGTGCATGCGGCACCTGCAGATGCGTGGGGGAGCGCAGGATAGCAGCCCCCGCGCGGCGCCCCGGCCGAGACAACGTCCCGCCCGGAGCGCGCAACGGCCCCTGCACCGCGGCGTCGCCGTCGGGCCGCGCGGCGGCGGTCAGTTGCCGGGCGTCGTCGTGGACTCGCCCTGCCGCTTCTGCAGGTAGGCGCGGTACTCGTTGGCGGTCAGCTCGCCGTCGGCGTCGGCATCGGCCTCGGTGAAGACCTTGCCGAGGGCGGCGTGGCGTTGCGCCTCCTGCCGGCTGAGGTTGCCATTGCCGTCAGCGTCCAGCTCGGCCCAGCTCAGGCCCTGGCCGCCCGAGGACTGCGCGGCCGGCTGTCCATCGGCCATGCTGGCCGGAGGCGGATTCTTCGCGGCGGTCGGGCTGGCGTCCTGGCCGGCGAAGGCCAGCGGAATGGCGGCGACCATGCCCAGGACCAGAAGGCCGGCGGTGCGACGTGGGTTGCGATTCATGGCGTGCTCCTGCATCGGATGGGGAATGCGTGGATGCACGCGGCACCCACGCCTCGACCCTGCCCCTTCCGCCATGAACCACGCTTGCGTCGCGATCGCCGCATGCACGCGGCATTAACCACGCGGGTTGCCAGAGCGGTTACCGCACTGGTTAGCGAACCGTCATCGGACCGTGAGCGGCCGGTTCAATCGCCGCGGACATCGGATTTGGCATCGACCGCGTGATCGCGGTGATGCGCGGCGAGGCGGCCGCTGAACAGCCACCAGCCCGCCACCGTACCGGTCATCGCGCCGATGATCTGCAGCAGCACGCGCACGCCGAGGAAATCCGGATCGTGGATGCCGGCCAGTGCCAGCCGCGCGTACAGCGGTGACTCCAGCCGCGAGATGCCCAGGTAGAACAGGTTCCAGCTGTCCAGTCCGGCGGCGACGAGCACCGCGATCGCCGCGCCCCAGCCGACGGCATGGGCCACGGTCAGCCCGGTGCGGCGGCATACCCAGGCCCACAGCGCATACACGAGCACGCCGACCAGGAAGGCGATCAGGCACGCCTCGAGGGCGCCAAGCAGGCCGTAGTGCAGGGGCAGGTTCATCGGGCGACGGGGCTGTGGACGGACCGCAAGTCTAAACGTCGCGACCGGATCGCGCCGCTCAGGCTTCGTCTTCGCGGCGCGCACGCACGCGCGGCTCGCCGTCGCCATCGTCCAGGCGCACGCCGATCGCGATCGGCCGGCAGCAGACCTGGCAGTCCTCGACGTAGTCCTGGTCGCCGGCGCTTTCGTCCACCACCACGTCGATGCGCTCGCCGCAGTACGGGCAATGCAGTTCGAGCCAGCGCGGCATCAGCGCACCGGGAAGTCGTAGGCCGTGCCCGGGTCGGGCTCGGGCTTCAGGGTGAAGTGCCACCACTCCATCGGATAGTTGGCCAGTCCCTGTGCGGCCATTGCCGCGCGCAGGCGGTCGCGGTTGGCGCGCTGCACGCCGCTGACGCGCGGATCGTCGGTATGCGCCAGCGGATCGAAGAAGTCGAACGAGGTGCCCATGTCCAGCGGCGTGCAGCGCTGGCCGTCGCACCGGACCAGGGTCAGGTCCATCGTCGCACCGCGGCTGTGGCCGGAGGTCTCGGCGATGTAGCCGTCGGTCAACCGGGCCTTGTCCACGTTCGGGTACCAGCGCGCCTTGAGCGCCGGGTCGTCCGGCTCGCCGACCCACTGCACGAACCTGCGCACCGAATGCGCCGGCCGGTAGCAGTCGTAGATGCGCAGGCCCAGGCCTTCGGCGCGCAGCGAGGCCTGCACCCGCGCCAGTGCCTGGGCGACCGGCGCGAGCAGGTAGCAGCGGTTGGCCTCGTAACCCGGCACCGGCGCGCCGGTGAAGTTGTGGGCACCGGCGTAGCGCATCTCGACCTCGATGTCCGCAGCGAGGCTGCGCACGTCGACCATGCCGGCGCTGGCGGCGTCGGCGGCAGGCGAGAGCCTTGGCGATCCGTCGGCGAATGCCGGCAACGCGACCGGCAAGGCCAGCAGCGCCGACGCCGCGATTCCGCGCAGGCGCGCGCGCGTCAGGTCAGGGGCAATCGCGCTGCCGGGTGAACGCCAGGTCGCCATAGTCGTAGCTGAAGTCCGCATCCGGGTCGACGTGCGAGACGGTCAGGGTAGCGCCGTCGCCGGCGCCGCGGGAAGGCGGGTGCAGCCAGGCCTCGGCATCGACGCTGTCGTCGTCCCAGTCCACCAGCCAGCGCTCGCCCACCCGCATCAGCCGGCCGCGCATCAGCGGCGAGCGTGCGGAAGCGAAGGCGATGCCGTCGGCGCGCGGGCAGATCGCGACATCGCCGAACCACGGGTCGCGCCATACGCCGAGCAGCGCGCGCGCCTCGGTGCCGGTGGCCGGACGCCGCGACGAGGTGTCCGGCAACGGCTGCGTGGCCTTGTGCTGCGCGCCCTCGCGGTCGAGCAGCCCGGCGTAATGGGCCACGCCGGCAGCGCGGCCCGGTTCGGTGTAATGCGCCATCAGCGCCTGGCCGAGCGCGGTGCGCGCGGCCTCGCCCTCGCCATTGATCAGGATCACGATCCCGGTGCGCCGGTCCGGCAACAGGATCACCGAGGAGTACATGCCCATCAGCGTGCCGGTGTGCGCGACCTTCCACTGCCCGTCCACGTCCGACAGGCGCCAGCCATAGCCATACGCGGAGAAGTGGGTGTTGTCCCACTCGCGCATGCGTTCGCTGACCGGCATCGGCATGTGCGCGGTCCAGACCGCGCGGCGCTGCGCCGGTGACAGCCAGGGATTGGACGGATCCAGCCACATGCCGACCCAGCGCAGCATGTCGTCGATGCCGCAGCGGACCCCGCCGGCCGCCATCGAGGTGATGTCGGGCACGACCGCGCCGTTCTCGCGAGCGTGCTCTTCCACTGGCACGTTGCGCCCGTCGACCCGACGGTGCGGCTGGGCCACCGGGCCGGCTTCGTCGATCCGCCAGGTGCCGACGCGGCAGCCATCCATGCCCAGCGGCCCGAACAGTTCGCGCCGGACCAGTGCGTCGTAAGGCACGCCGGCCGCGGCCGCGGCGACTTCGCCGGCGACCACGTACATCAGGTTGTCGTACGCGTATTCGGCGCGGAAGCTGCCGACCGGCTTGAGGTAGGCCAGCCCGGCGATGATGTCGGCACGGGTGAACGTGTTCGGCTCCGGCCACAGCATCAGGTCGCCGGCGCCCAGGCCCAGCCCGCTGTTGTGGACCAGCAGGTCGCGCACCTGCATGTGCGCGGTCACCCACGGATCGTGCATGCGGAACTGCGGCAGGTACTTCGTCACTGGATCGTCCCAGCGCAGCCTGCCCTGGTCGACCAGCCGCGCCAGCACGCCGGCGGTCATCGCCTTGGTGTTGGAGGCGATCTTGAACAGCGTGTCCGGCGTGACCGGCCGGCCGCCACCGGCCGCCAGTTCGCCACGCACTTCCACCGCCACGACCTTGCCGTCCTCGATCACGCCCACCGCGATCCCCGGCAGGCCGTAGCGCTGCACGGTGTCGTCGACGGCACCCGCGATCCACGCGTGGCCTGCCTCGCGGGTGGCGGCGTGCGCGGGGCCGAAAAGAAATGCGGCCGACAGAGCGGCCGCCAACAGGGAGGAACAACGCATTGCAGGCTCCCCGGCCGGGAGGGCCGGCGCGCGCGGATCGACCGTCCGCACGCGCCGCACCCTCGCGTTCCGGTCAGAAGTTCCAGGTCAGGACCAGCTGCGCATAACGCGGCGACTGCCAGCGGGTCCCGGTGCCGAACAGGCCGCGGGTCACGCCCGGGCCCTTCTCGTAGCGGGCACGGATGTTGATCACTTCCTGTTCGTTGAGCAGGTTGAACACGGAGAAGCGGACCTTCAGGTCGGTGGTCGGCGACGGCAGGGTCCAGGTGACGTTGGCGCCCAGGTCGTAGATCCACGGCATGCGCCCGAACGCGCCGCGCCCGGAATACTCGAACACGCGCTGGCTCCAGTTACCGTCGCAGTTCTGCACGCAATGCCAGAACGATCCGCCGCCGGAACCTTCGGTCACGAAGCTGGCCGCACCGGTGCTGTCGTTGGGCCAGGCCACGCCGAAGCCGGTGATCGGGCCGCCGGACTGGGCGGTGAAGGTCGAGCCGAACGCCCACATGTCGTTGAGCTTGTAGGCGCCGCGCAGCTTGATCTGGTGGCGGCGGTCGTTGAACAGCGGGCCGTAGTCCTCGTTGTTGGCCGGGTGGTCCCAGTGCTGGACCATGCCGGTGTCACCGTAGTTGGTGTCCGAGTTGACCGGGCCTTCGTGGTTGCCTTCCGACTTGGACCACAGGTAGGACGCGTTGAACGCCCACTTGTCGTCCCAGGCGCGGTCGATCTGGAACTCGACCGCGGTATAGGTGCGCTTGGGCTCGGAGTAACCCACCACTTCGCCGCTGCCACCCTTGGCGTAGCCGTCGGTGGACGTGTCGATGGTGATCCAGCCGTCCTGGGCGCAGCCCATGTCGGTGGTGCCCCAGATGGTCAGCGGCTGGCCCGGGTTGGCGATCGGCCACAGATTGCCTCCAACCGGGCCGCACGGGGTGTGGTTGATGCGCACGTCGTCGAGCGCGTTCTTCATCCGGCGGTAGGTGCCGTTGACGCCCCACGACCAGGCCTGGTTGATCATCTGCTGGAAGCCGAGGATCAGCTCGTCCTGGTACACCGCATCCAGGTCGCGGTCCACGCTCTGGCGCAGGTCGGCGTTGCTGACGTTGTACGAATCGTCCACCGGGCCGATCTGCGCGCCCAGCACCGGTTCCATGTAGCTGGCGCCGGTGATGGGGTTGGTGGCCGGGCTCCAGCCATTGAGCGCGTAGAACGTGCGCTCGTCGGTCAGGCCGCCGGCGAAGGTGTAGTTGATGTTGTTGGTCACCGGCAGGTAGTAACGGCCGAGGTTGCCGAACACCTTGGTGGTGCCGTCGCTCTTCATGTCCCAGGAGAAGCCGACGCGCGGCGACACCAGGTTGTCCATCTTGATGAAGCTTTCGCCGGTGGCGGTCTTGTTGTCGAAGTTGTCCACGCGCACGCCCAGGTTCAGCACCAGGTTGGACGTCACGCTCCAGATGTCTTCGAGGTAGTACGCGTTGGCGGTGGTCTCGAACACGCCGCCGTCGATGCGCCGGCGGCCCATCACGATGGCATCGACGCCGGCCGGGACGATGGCGCCGTTGTCCAGCTCGTCACCCGGCGTGGCGCCGTAGACGGTGTAGCGCATCATCGTCGGACCGGGATAGAACGTGGTCCGGTCGGTGGTCATCTTCTCGCGGTCCAGGCCGAAGCGAAGCAGGTGGTCGCCCAGTTCCCACTCGAAATCCAGGCGCCCGACCTTGCGCTCGTCATGGTGGTCCACCACCGAGCTCGATTCGCTCGGATGGCAGCTGACCGCCGGCTCGCCCATGGCAGTCCAGGCCGCGTCGTAGCTGGCGCCGATCAGGACCTGCGAACAGGGACCGTCGGCCGGCGAGAAGGCCAGGCCGCGGGTGCGATTGATGCCGTACATGGCCTTGGCGGTGAAGTTCTCGCCGAAGTGACCGATGTAGGTCGCCGAGCCGTTGAGGCCGCCGGCCTGGTTGGTGGTATCGCCGGCCGACTCGCCCAGCTCGCGGGTGTCGAAGTCGTACTCGTTGACGGCGGTGTTGGTTTCCGACTCGTCGGAGAACGCCAGCAGCTCCAGGCGGTGGTCGTCGTTGATGTTCCAGTCCAGCTTCGCGCCCCAGAAGCCGTCGTTCGCATCCTCGTTCGACCAGGTGGTGCCGGCGTCGTTGGTGTAGCCGGCGCCGGTCTGGCGCTGCTCGTACATCGCGAACAGGAACAGGCGGTCCTTCACCAGCGGGCCGGACGCCCAGACATTGGCCTTGAGGAAGCTGCTGCGGTCATGACTGGCCTTGTACGTGGACGACGCGGGCTTGCCGTCGCCATCGACCCTGTCGAACTGGTGGTCCTCGGCCTTCGACGCCCAGGCCGAGGGTTCGAAGGTGAACTCCACGCCGCCTTCGAGCTGGTTGCTGCCGGAACGGGTCACGGCGTTGATCACGCCGCCGGTGCTGCGGCCGAACTCGACCGAGTAGCCGCCGGTCTTGACCTGGAACTGGTCGAAGAAGGCGAATGGCGCGGTCGAGAAGCTCTGCCGGCGGTAGAAGTCGGTGACGTTGAGGCCGTTGATGAACACCGAGTTCTCGGCCACCGACGAGCCGCCGAAGGAAATGCCGCCGAACGAAGAGTTGCCGGGAATCACGCCCGGCGCCAGCAGCGCCACCGCCGACAGGCTCTGTTCCACCGGCAGGCGGGCCAGTTCCTGGCGGTTGATGTTGGTGGACACCTCCGTGGAGAACACGTCCACGCGGTTGACCACGCGCGAGCCGACCACCTGCACCGCGTCGAGGTTGGTCAGCCCGCCGCCCGCGTCCAGGTTGACGTTGGTGGTGCCGCCGAGGGCGACGGTGACGGCGACGCCCTCGCCAACCGGCTGCCCATCGCGCAGCACCTGCAGGCGATAGTCCCCCACGGGCAACTGGGCCAGGCGGTAGGCGCCGCCGCGACCGGCGGTGACCGTGCGCGTGGTGCCGGTCGCCGTGTTGGTGATGGTGATCTGGTCACCGGCGACCGCACGGCCGGCGACCGCGCCGGTGGCGCTCTGCGCCATCGCCGTCGGTGCCATCGCGCCGATGCACGCGCCCAGTGCGACGCACAACGCCGCCTTCCTCATGATCCTGCTGTTCATCCCCGTGTCTCTCCCACAGTGGTGTTTATGTGATCCCCGCCCACGTTTGCGGCGTCATTGCCTGGTGGCAGCATCTGCCATTCGAACCGGTAGTCCCATTGGTCGAAATAGAGGTTCCCGCCGCGCCATTCCGCTTCGCCGCGCTGTGAATCCACGGTCTCCGAGCGGACGTGCTGCTTGGCCGGAACGAAGTCCTGCGAGAAGCCGTCGTTGAAGGCGATCCGGTATGCGTCCAGGCCGCCGAGGTAGAACCAGTGCAGCGCCGGGTCGTCGCTGGCGAGCTGGCCGGTGGTGACGTCCATCGGCACCCAGCCGTAGGGCGCCAGGTACAGCCAGCCCCAGTCATGCATGGTGTCGTAGCCGACGGCGTCATCGGAATAGACCCAGCCGGACTGCCAGCGCGCCGGGATGCCGTTGAGCCGCAGCAGCGCCATCAGCAGCAGGGTCTGCTGGCCGCAGTCGGCGTGGCCGGCATGCAGCGCGTAGTCGCTGATGTTGGTGAGGGTCGAGTATTCGCGCGCGCCGGCCCAGGGAATCCGGTCCACCGCCTCGAACAGCCTGCGCGCGATGCGATACGGATTGGTCTCGCCGCCGACGACCTGCTCCGAGAACGCGCGCAGCGCCGGGGTGAACACGACGTGCGGGCGCTGCTCGCGCAGGTACGGCGCCAGTGCAGGATCGTCCGGCGTGGCCTGCACGCGCCGCGGATCGATCGCGAAGTGGCGGCCATACACGGCCAGCTCGTAGCTCACCGAGAACTCGGTCGGCTTGCCCGCCACCGCGGTGCGCTCCATGTAGGCGGTGCGCTGCAGCGCGCTTTCCGGTGCGACCTGGCCGCCGGCGGGCACGGTGCCGAGCAGGTGGATGCCCTCCTGCTGGCCGGCGATGGCGCGCGGATACGGGATCCAGGCGCGCACCGTCTCGCCGGCGGGAACCGCATCGGCGTCGACGACCAGCGACTGGGTCACCCGCAGCCGGCGCGGCGCCACGCTGGTCGCGCCGTCGCGCGCGGCGGCGAGGATTTCGGCGTGGTGCGGATTGAGCTTCTCGTTCGGGCCTGTACTGAAAGGCTTCACCGGCGGCGCGCGGCGCGCGGCGGCTTCCGGGCTGAGCAGGAACAGGTTGGAGATCGAGCGCTTGAAGTAGCGTGGCTCGCCGTCGATGTCCATGCGCTCGACTAGGCCGGCCTGGTCCCAGGCATCGAACTCGGCCTCGCGCAGGTCGGGAATGTACGTGCGCAGCTGCGCCAGCGCGGCGTTGCGGTCGAGGGTGAAGTCGAGGCGGATGCGGCGCATGCGCTCGCGTTCGAAGGCCAGCGCCTGGCGCTGCTCTGCGCCCAGGTCGGCCCTGGCCAGTGCCGCGTCGATCGAGGCCTGCGCGCCACGGAAGTCGCCGCGGTCGACCGCCGCGATGACCTGCTCCAGCGGAACGGGTGCACTCGCCTGGGCCCCGGCCATGGCCAGGGCGAACAGGTACAGCGCGGGCCATGCCACGCGCCGGCCCGATCGCGCTGGGCGCGACGACAGGCTCGATGCAGGCGGCTGGCGGAAGCGGGCATCCACGACGACACTTCCCGGGTGCGGTGGTAATGCTGATGTAACACGGGTCCGGCAGCGGGTCAATAATTTATTCTTGACGGCGCGAATATTCGGAATAACTATTCTTGCGCATGCGCAGCGGAGGACTGGCGACCATGAGCGCCCTGAACGGACCATCGATCGCACTTCCGTGGGCGGGCCACCGCCGGCAAGCCACGTGGATGGCGGTACTGCTGCTGGTGCTGCCGTTGCCGGCACTGCACGCCGATGCCATCGAGCACGCGGACGGCGACACCCCGACCGCGGTCATCGATGTCCGCCAGGCCGACCTGACGCCCGACCACTGGGTCGCCGTGCTGCCCGCAGCCGAGCGGGTGGTGCTCGATCGCGCCGGCGTCGCCGCGCAGAACGCGCGCATGCGCAGCGGCGACGCTGCGATCCACGACATCGGCGCCCTGCCCGATCCGCTGCCGCGCGCCTTCGTGCGCGAACAGGTCCAAGCGCTGTCGGCGCCACCGACCCGTGCGCTGTTCGACGAGCAGGGCACGCCGGTGCCGAAGAAGACCCTGGATGCGCTGCAGCAGGCGATCGCGCTGGACGCGGTCCCGGCCACCCAGCCGCTGCGCTACGGCCTGGTCGTGCACCGCGCCGCGCTGCGCACCTTCCCGACCCGCCTGCGCGTGTTCAGCCGTGCCGGCGAAACCGACATCGACCGCTTCCAGGAATCGGCGCTGTTCCCCGGCGACGCGGTCGCCGTGCTGCACCGCAGCCGCGACGGCCAGTGGCTGTTCGTCGCCAGCGAGCGCTACGCGGCGTGGATCGAGGCCGCATACGTCGCGCTGGGCGACCGCGGCACCGTGCTCGGCTACGCCGCGCGCGCGCCGTATGTCGTGGTCACCGGCGCGACCGTGCATACCACCTATACCCCCGAAGAGCCGCGCGTGTCGGCGCTGCAGCTGGACATGGGCGTGCGCCTGCCGCTGCGCGCGGACTGGCCGCCGATGCAGGCGGTCAACGGCCAGCATCCCTACACCTCGCACGTGGTCGACCTGCCGGTGCGCAACGCCGATGGCAGCCTGGCCCTGGTGCCGGCGCTGATTCCGCGCTCGGCCGACGTCTCCGACGATTACCTGCCGCTGACCCAGGCCAACCTGGTCCGCCAGGCGTTCAAGTTCCTCGGCGAGCGCTACGGCTGGGGCCACAGCTACGACGCGCGCGACTGCAGCGGCTTCGTTTCCGAGGTCTACCGCAGCTTCGGCGTGCTGCTGCCGCGCAACACCCGCGACCAGGCGGTCAGCCCGGTGCTGGACCGGATCGCGTTCGCACCCGGCGACAGCCGCGAGAAGCGCATGGCCGCGGTGCGCGAACTCCAGCCCGGCGACCTGGTCTACATCCCCGGCCACGTGATGGTGGCCCTTGGCCACCAGCGCGGGCAGACCTTCATGATCCACGACACCAACGGCGGCAGCTGGCGCGGCGCGGACGGCGCGATCGTGCATGCCGGCCTCAACGGCGTGTCGGTCACCCCGATCGAACCGATGCTGTTCGGCGAGGCCGAGACCTACGTCGACCGCATTACCAGCATCCAGCGGATCCGGCCGCGCGCCGGCACCCCATGAGACCCATTCCGTGAAGATCACCGACATCGAACTCGGCATGCTGCGCGTGCCGCTGAAGACCCCGTTCAAGACCGCGCTGCGCACCGTCGACACCGTCGAGGACATCGTCGTCCTGGTCCGTACCGACAGCGGCCACACCGGCCACGGCGAGGCGCCGGCGACCGCGGTGATCACCGGCGACACCCATGGCTCGATCATCGAAGCCATCGACCGCTTCATCAAGCCACGCCTGATCGGCCAGGAGATCGCCAACCTCAACCGCATCTGCGGCCTGATCCAGGGCGCGATGGAGCGCAACACCAGCGCCAAGGCGGCGGTTGAGATCGCGGTCTACGACCTGTGGGCACAGCTGTACGGCGCGCCGCTGTACCAGATGCTCGGCGGCGGCGACCCGGTGATCACCACCGACATCACCATCTCGGTGGACCACATCGACAAGATGGTCGCCGACTCGATCGCCGCGGTCGAACGCGGCTTCGATTCGCTGAAGATCAAGGTCGGCAAGGACATCGGCCTGGACATCGAACGGGTCAAGGCGATCCACGCCGCGGTCGAGGGCCGCGCCCTGCTTCGCCTGGACGCCAACCAGGGCTGGACCGCCAAGCAGGCGGTCTACGCGATGAGCACGCTGGAAGACGCCGGGGTGCTGCTCGAACTGCTCGAGCAACCGGTCAAGGCTGCCGACATCGAGGGCCTGAAGTACGTCACCGAGCGCGTGCACACGCCGGTGATGGCCGACGAGAGCGTGTTCGCGCCCAGCCAGGTGTTCGACCTGATCGAGCGCCGCGCCGCCGACATCATCAACATCAAGCTGATGAAGACCGGCGGCATCTCCAACGCGGTCCGCATCGCCGACATAGCCTCGTTGTACGGCGTGCAGTGCATGATCGGCTGCATGATCGAGTCGGCCATCTCGGTGGCCGCCGCCGCGCACCTGGCCGTGGCCAAGGCCGACGTGATCACCAAGGTCGACCTGGACGGCCCGTCGCTGGGCGTGTTCAACCCGGTCGAGGGCGGGGTGATCTTCAACGAGTCGGAGATCACGATTACCGATGCACCCGGCCTGGGCATCCGCGAGATCCGCGGCCTGGAACCGCTGGCGCGCTGAGCGGCGGTTGCCAGGTGCGCCCGACCCGGACCAAGATCGCACCCATGCCGCCGCTGGTGAAAATCCGCTCAGAACGCGACCAGATGTCGGCGATCGAACGCCGCATCGCCGATTTCATCCTCGACAACGCCCACCTGCTGCGCGACTACTCCTCGCAGCAGCTGGCCAGCGCGCTGGGCGTGAGCCAGTCGTCGGTGGTCAAGTTCAGCCAGAAGTTCGGCTTCCGCGGCTACCCGGACCTGAAGTTCAGCATCGGCCAGGCGGTGGCGCGCAACGGCGCCGACGCCCCGGCCCAGGCGCTGCCGGCCAGCGACGTCGACGAATACACCCGGCTCGAGGAAGGCCTGCGCCGCAGCAAGGCCGCCGCCGAGGAGGAGACCCGCCTGCTCAATCCGCGCGAGGGCATCGAGCGGATCGTCGGCCTGGTCGACGGCGCCGGCAAGGTGTTCGTCTGCGGGCTCGGCGACGACGGCCTGTTCGCGCGCGAATTCGCCATGCGCCTGTCGCTGCTCGGCGCGCTGGTCGTGCACCACGCCGACCCGATCCTGATGATGGCCAACCTCTCGGCCGCGCGCCCGGGCGACGTGCTGCTGGTGTTCTCCGAGTTCGGCCAGCTGCCGCAGCTGTCGCAGATCAGCCGCCAGTTCCAGGCCTGCGAGGGCAAGGTGGTGTCGATCACCCGGCACACCGCCAACCCGCTGCGCGCGCATGCCGACGCGTCGCTGGTGGTGTCGGCGCATGATCCCTCGCCGCACGTGGAGCCGCTGCTGTACCGCTCCTCGCTGCAGTACCTGCTCGACTTCCTGTTCGTGCTGTTGTGCCAGGCCAACCCGGACCGGCACCGCCAGCTCGGCGTCAACCTCGAACGCATCCGGCACCTGCTGGATACCTGACCGGACCGTTCCATACCCGCATGCCCGCAACCCACGCCGCGTCACCCTCCCCGTCCCGCTTCGCCTGGCCGCTGCTTGCCGCGCTGGTGCTGGCCACCGGCATCGCCGTCCTGGCCGGGACCTCATCGGGGGCGACCCCCGATCCGCTGGAGGGCGCGCGCCAGCTGGTGCTGGTCACCACCGCCGACTGGGACGCCAACCAGGGCACGCTGCGGCGCTTCGAGCGTGCCAGCGACGATGCCGCCTGGAGCGAAGTGGCCAGCTTCGAGGTGAGCATCGGCCGCAACGGCAGCGCGTGGGGCATCGGACTGCTGGGCGACGACGGCACCGGCGAAGGTCCACGCAAGCACGAAGGCGACGGTCGCAGCCCGGCGGGCGTGTTCGTCCTGGGCAACGCCTTCGGCTACGCCGACCACGCCGCCAGCGGCCTGCCGTATCAGCCGATGCAGGCCGACCACTGGTGCATGGACGTGCCCGCCTCGCCCTACTACAACCGGATCGTCGACGCCCGCGAGGTCGGTGAAAGCGCCGTGGCCGGCTCCAGCGAACCGATGCGCCTGGACCTGCACAAGGCCGGCGACCCGCGTTACCGGCTCGGCTTCGTCATCGGCCACAACCCGGGCAACGCACCGCAGGGCGGCAGCTGCATCTTCGCCCACCTGTGGCGCGCGCCAGGCGAGCCCACCGCCGGCTGCACCGCGATGGCCGACGCCGACATGGAAGCGATGCTCGCGTGGCTGGACACGGCCCGGAACCCGCGCTTCGTGCTGCTGCCGCAAGCACAGTACCGGCGCCTGGCCAACCGCTGGCACTGGCCGCTGCTGCAGGGAGCGGGTCGATGAGGTGGCCCGGTGCCACTACGCGCGTGCTGCTGGCCCTGCTCGCCGGCGCGCTGGTCGGGCTCGCCCTGGCCCACTGGCATCCCGGTGCCGCGGCCCGTGCCGCCGACATCGCCCAGCCGGTGGGCCGGCTGTGGCTCAGCGCGCTGCAGATGACCGTAGTGCCGCTGGTGCTGGCGCTGGTGATCCTGGGCGTGGCCACCGCCTCCGACGCCGCGGCCTCCGGGCGCGTGGCGCGGCGGGCGATGTTCGTGTTCGTGGTGGTGCTGTCGCTGTTCTCCGCCTACGCGGCGCTGGTCGCCCCGGCGCTGCTGTCGCTGGTACCGCGCAGCGCACAGCTCACCGCCACCCTGCAGGCCGCGGGCACCGCCACCGAAGCCGCCGCGGCGCCGTCGCTGGCGCAATGGATCGGCGGGGTGGTTCCGTCGAACGCGATCATGGCCGCCGCACAGGGCGCAATGCTGCCGCTGGTGGTGTTCGCGCTGTTCTTCGGCTTCGCCCTCACCCGGATCGAACAGGAGCGCCGCGCCCAGGTGATCGGCCTGTGCCATGGCATCGCCGACACCATGATCGTGATCGTGCGCTGGGTGCTGCTGGCCGCGCCGGTCGGCGTGTTCGCGCTGATGCTGGCGGTGTGCGCGCAGGCCGGGCTGGGCGTGGTCGGCGCGCTGCTCGGCTACATCGTCCTGCAATGCGGCATGTACACCGGCGCGATCCTGATCTGCTACGCGCTGGTCGGAGTGTTCGCGGGGCGTTCGCCGCTGGCCTTCGCCAGCGCGGTGCTGCCGGTGCAGATCGTGGCGGCCAGCACCCAGTCCTCGCTGGCCACGCTGCCGGCGATGCTGGAAAGCGCGCGCGACCGGCTCGGCCTGCCGCGCGCGGTGGCCGCGCTGGTGCTGCCGATGGCGGTGACCCTGTTCCGCATCACCAGCCCGATCCAGTACATGGTCGCCGCCTCGTTCGTCGCCTGGGCCTACGGCATCGAACTGACGCCCACGCAACTGGCCTTCGGCGCGGCGCTGTCGGTGGTGATCAGCCTCGGCTCGGTCGGCCTGCCCGGCCAGGCCATCTTCACCGCAACGGTCATCCCGGTGACCCTGTCGATGGGCCTGCCGGTGGAGCCGCTCGGCCTGCTGCTGGCGGTGGACACCATTCCCGACGTGTTCGCCACCACCGGCAATGTCACCGGCGACCTCACCGCGACCGCGATCGTGGCCAGGCACAGCCCCGAGGCCAGCGATCCGCCGTCCAGCAGCTGAACCGGCGTGCCGCGCGCTCACGTCCGTATCACCGCACGCGGCCGACAGTGGCCATCCACATCGAAGCCGCGGAGCGTGCCATGAAGACCCGCCGCGTCTACGCCGCACCGAACCTGGCGGCCGCACAGGCCGCGCTCGCCGCCGCGCGCGACACCGGCATCGACCCGCATTCGCTGTCACTGATCGCGCGCTCCGACATCGAGATGGAATCGGTGCCCGACGAGTTGCGCGAGGCCCATGCCGACACCATCCCGGCAGCACTGCGCGGCGCGGCCGAAGGCGGCGCGGTAGGCCTGGTCGCCGGACTGGTCGCTGTGGCAATCCCACCGCTGGGGATCACCCTGGCCGGTGCCGGCCTGATCGCGGCGATCGGCGCGCTGGTCGGCAGCTGGTCATCGGCGCTGGTCGGCGCCAGCGTGCCCGACCCGGTGCGGCGGCGCTTCGAGGAAACGATCGCGGCCGGCCAGATCCTGCTGGTGATCGACGCCGAGAAGGACGCACTGGCCCGTGCCGAAGCGGCGGTGGTGCTCACCGGCGCCACGCCGCTGCCGTACGAGGCGGCGAGCGCATTGAGCTGAACGCGTCACCCGGATAACCCCGCGCTCACGCAGGCGGGCACGGCGGTTAACCGGGCCGTCGCCAGACTGGCATTTCCTTGACCAGGGAGATGCGCGATGAACCCGCTGACCCACCAGATCCCCGGACGGGCGCCGGTCGAACCGGCCGAACCGTTTACGGACGCCGGCTACTGGAACGAGCAGTTCAGCCGCGAGCCGTATTTCCTCGAAGGCGACAGCTATGACGACTACGACGCGGCCTATCGCGTCGGGCACGGCGCGCGACAGCGCCACCCGCAGGGCGACTTCACCGGTCTGGAAAGCGAGCTGCAGCGCGAATGGGAAAGCCGCAAGGGTCCCTCGCGCCTGGACTGGAGCCGCGCGCGGCAGGCGGTGATCCGCGCCTGGGAACGCGGCGAACCGCACGGCATGTAGCGCTGGGGCGCGCTGGCGCCGCTACGGCGCCAGCAGTTCGAAGCGCGCCGGCACGCCGGTCGTGGACGACGGTGCGATCCAGACATCGAACGCGCCCGGCTCGGCGCCGTGGCTGCCGTCGGCGCGGGTGAATGCCAGCTGCGCAGCGCTCAACTCGAACACCACCTCGCGCGACTCACCGGGCTGCAGCAGGATCTTGTCGAAGCCCTTGAGCTCGCGCACAGGGCGCACGCGGCTGCCGACCCGGTCGTGCACGTACAGTTGCACCACTTCTTCCGTCGCGCGCTGGCCACTGTTGCGGAGGGTGGCGCGCACCGCCAGCGTGCCGCTCCAGGCAAGTCGTGGCGCATCGACCCGGGTGTCGCCGTATTCGATCCGGCCATAGCCCAGGCCGTGGCCGAACGGATACAGCGCGGTGTTCGGGTATTCGCGCCAGCGCGCCTTGAACTCGGACATCTGCGGCGTCTCCGGACGGCCGGTGCGCGGATGGTTGTAGAAGAACGGCTGCTGCCCGGAATCGTGCGGGAAGCTCACCGGCAGTCGTGCCGAGGGGCTGTAGTCGCCGAACAGCACGTCGGCCGCCGCGTGTCCGGTCTGGCTGCCGAGGAACCAGCCCACCAGGATCGCCTGGGCATCGCGCACCGCGCCTTCCAGCGCCAGCGCGCGGCCGGATCCGCTGGATGCTG
>JAGHZW010000166.1:31145-31882 GCA_017745195.1 Pseudoxanthomonas sp.
TCGGCAGCCGTGGCACGACCACCGGCGTACCGGTCGCGGCGACCGCCTCGGCCAGCGCCTGCTGCGCGGCCGGCAGCACGATCCGCGTGCGCGACTGCGCTTCGCCGCTGTAGCGCTGCGGCTCGCCCAGCGCGAGCACGACCACTTCCGCACGGCGTGCGGCGGCCACCGCCGCTTCGATGCCGCCGTCGAGCGGAGCCTCCAGCGCGCAGCCATCGACCACCTCCAGCGAGGCCGCAGCATCCGGCATCGCGGCGCGCAGGCCTGCGTCCAGCGGCACGTAGCGCGACTTGTCGCCGAACAGGGTCCAGCAGCCTTCGATGTTGTCGCGGTCGCGGGCGAACGGTCCGATCAGGGCGATGCGCGCGTCGCGCCGCAGCGGCAGCACGTCGGCTTCGTTCTTCAGCAGCACGATCGAGCGCCGCGCCGCGTCGCGGGCCAGCGCCTCGTGCGCGTCGCGGTGCGAGGTGTCGGCTTCGCGCGCCGGATCGAGCGAGCGGTACGGATCGTCGAACAGGCCGAGCGCGGCCTTGACCGACAGCACCCGCCGCACCGCCTCGTCGAGCGTGGCCATCGGTATCTCGCCCGACTCGACCAGCGCCGGCAGGTGCGCGGCGTAGAAGCCGCTCTGCATGCTCATGTCCATGCCCGCGGAGAACGCACGTGCGGTGGCGTCGCGATCGTCGGCGGCGCGGCGCTCGATCAGGTCGAACACCTGGCTGGGCGCGAACACGCTC
>JAGHZW010000167.1 GCA_017745195.1 Pseudoxanthomonas sp.
CCCTGCTTGCGTTCGCATCGGTTGCCTCGATCTGCGCGGCCCGGGCAGGTGACGATGACTTTGGCATCGACGATCTCGCGGTCGTTCTTGGAACCGTGGGTGGTGGTTTCGGTCTTGGATTGCGTGCTCATCGGGAACTCGTGGTGGTTGTTCTTGGGACTTTTCGAGGGATCTTTGAAGGATCTATTCGATGGGGATTTCGAACGGGCCGACGGGCAGGCCGGCTTCGTCGAACAGGTTGACGACCGGACTGTCGGCCCAGGCATAACGGACGCGGGTCGGATGGGACACGGTCGAGAACAGCTCGACCCGATCCGGCTGCAGTTCGGCCAGCGCGTACTGGCAGGAGCCCGCCTCACCGCAGACCTCGAAGCCGATGGGCTTGCCCGCGCTGTAGGCGACCAGCGCTCCGGTCACGTCGCCGAACGCCACGGTGACGAGGCTTCCCTCGGCAGCATTGCCAAGCCGCTTCGCCGACAGCGGCACCGGACCGTGCTCGACGATCTTCTCGCCATAGACGACGTGACGCGCGGCGCGGGCCAGGCGGCGACCGACTTCCTGCTTGTTGGCCGGGTGGATGTCGTAGCGGTCGCCGAGGTCGATGGCCACGGCCATGCCGCTGCGCGGATCTTTGGCGACCACCTGGCGCTGCGCTTCGCGCAGCGAAGCCCAGCCGCTCTCGCCCGGCGTGGTCGGCGGCGCGCCGTAATTCGGCAGCTGCACCACCAGCAGCGGCAGGTCCTTGCCGAAGTGCGCGCGCAGGTCGTCGCGGTAGGCGCGCAGCAGGCCGCGATAGGCCTGCGCCTCCTCGGTGTTGGACTCGCCCTGGTACCACAGCGCGCCGCGCAGGCCGTAGCCGGCCAGCGGCGCGATCATGCCGTTGAACAGCGTGGTCTTGCCCTGCGCCGACATCCACGGCGCGCGTGGCGGGCTGCCGACGTCCGCCGGCACGACCCGGTACTGCCACGCGCCGTCGAGCGGGATCGAGCTGCCATCGGCGAAGCGCAGCGTGCGGGTGGACGAAGGCCCGATGATGCCGCCTGTCGCATAGGTGTCCAGCGCGTTGACCACCAGGGTGTTGTCGCCGGCCTTGAGCAGGCCGCGCGGCAACGGGTACTTGCGCGGTTCGCCGATGTAGGCGCTGCCGACGCCGACGCCATTGACCCAGGTCATGTCGACCTCGTCCACCGCGCCCAGCTCGAGCACCGCCGGCTGCGCGGCCTGTTCGGCGCTCAGCTGCAGGGTGGTCCGGTACCAGACCATGCCGTTGAAGTCGGCCAGCTCCGGCACGCCCCAGCCTTCCCACGCGCCGAGTTCCTTCGGCGCCGCGTGCCAGTCGCCGGCGGTGCTGGCCGGGTTCCACGGCTCGTCGCCGCTGGCGACGGCCGGATTCGCGCGCCACCAGTCGCTCCAGATCGCGCCCCAGCTGGCGGCGGCGGACTTGAGCTGGGCCTCGTGCGGATCGGAGGCGTACTGCGCCAGCACGTCGAGCGCGGCGTCGAAGCCACCGAGCTTGCGCAGCCCGTCGGCGCTGATCCAGGTCTCGATCCGCGAGCCGCCCCACGACGAGTTCACCAGGCCCATCGGCACGTCGACGGTCTTCTGCAGCTCGCGCGCGAAGTAGTAGCAGGTGGCGGAGAACTCCGGCACGTTCTCCGGCGTGGTCTTCTGCCACTGCACCGGCAGCGGGAAGTGCTCGCGCGGGGTGGTGGCTTCCTTCAGCCCGACCTTGAGCAGGCGGATGCGGTCGTTGCCGGCATCGGCGATCTCGGCGCGCGAATTGAGCGTGCGCTTGACCTGCAGCTCCATGTTCGACTGGCCCGAACACAGCCACACGTCGCCGACCAGCACGTCGCCGGCGCTCTGGGTCCGGGCGCCGGATGTCGCCACCAGCGTGTACGGGCCACCGGCCTTCTGCGCAGGCAGCATGGCCTTCCAGCGGCCGGCGGCGTCGGCACGCGCGCGCACCTGCTTGCCGGCGAAGGACAACTTCACCTCGGCGTTCGGCTGCGCGTTGCCCCAGACCGGGATCGGCCGGTCGCGCTGCAGGACCGCGTGGTCCTGGAACATCTCGTGCAACAGCGGCAGTTCGTCGGCCTGGGCCGCGCAGATCGAGGCAACCGATGCGAACGCAAGCAGGGACAGGCCCAACGCCGCGGATCTTGTTTTCTTCATGTTCGTCATCAACCGTTCCCCGGGGCATAGGGGAATTTCAGGGATTGGTAGTAGTCCAGCGGCTTCGGCGGCGGCGCGTGGCCGGCCGGCAGCGGCAGGCCGTTGAGGCTCTGCCAGTAGGCGATGCTGGCGTCGCGCCACCACTGCGCCTCCTGCTGCTGGATCGCCAGGAACGCGGCGACCTGCGCATGCCGTTCCGGGTCGATCTTGCCGGCCAGGCCGTCCCAGGTGCGGCGCATGCCCGCAACGTAGTCGACGCCGCGGTCGTAGTGCGCGATCAGTTCGTCCCACAGCGGGCGTCCCGATTTCAGCCGGTGCTCCCACGGCACATGGTGGAACCAGAGCAGGAACTGCTCGGGCACCTGCGCCACGTCGTCGAACTGCGCGGCGACCGGCGGCGCGTACTGCGCCACCGCATTGCTGCCGTGCGAGCCGCGGTCGAAGCCGATGCCGTTGCGGTCGGCGCGGTGGTAGTACACCGGGTCCCAGTCGGCGCGCTCGCTGCCGGCATCCCACGGCGCCGGGCCGTAGTGGTGGCCGCGGCCCATCAGGTGGTGCAGGCCGAGCGGAGTCATGTAGTCGACCACCGCCTCGCGCGAACCCATCATCATCGCCACCACCGGCTCGACCACGGCCGGGTCGGTGGAGAAGGTCATCTTCGCCCACTCGCGGGCGATATCCTCCGCACCCAGGTGCGGATTCCAGGCCAGGCGGCCGAACGCGAACCAGTTGGCCTGGTCGAAGTGCGAGCCGCTCCAGTTGCGGTCGCTGCCGATGTTGGCCACGCCGGCCATGCCGGTCAGCGCATGCCCGTCGAGCGTGCCGTCGATCACCCGTGCCACGGTCGAACCCGGGCCACGCACCTGCGTGTCGGCGCGCAACGTCTCCTCGTACATCGGCCCCAGGTAGGCCAGGTGGGTGGCGAAGCCCAGGTACTCCTTGGTGATCTGGAACTCCATCATCAACGGCGTCTTCGGCATCGCGCCGAACAGCGGATGGAACGGCTCGCGCGGCTGGAAGTCGATCGCGCCGTTCTTGACCTGTACCAGCACGTTGCGCGCGAACTTGCCGTCGAACGGCACGAACTCGCTGTAGGCCTGCTTGGCGCGGTCGTCCGGCTGCTCGTGCGAGTAGACGAAGGCGCGCCACATCACGATGCCGCCATGCGGCGCCAGCGCCTCGGCCAGCATGTTGGCGCCATCGACATGGCTGCGGCCGTAGTCCTGCGGGCCGGGCTGGCCCTCGGAATTGGCCTTGACCAAGAAGCCGCCGAAATCGGGAATGGCGCGGTAGACCTCGTCGGCCTTGGCCTTCCACCAGCGGCGCACGGCCGGGTCGAGCGGGTCGGCGGTCTTCAGCCCGCCGATCTCCATCGGCGCGCTGAAGCGGGCGCTGAGGTAGACCTTGATCCCGTACGGGCGGAACACACCGGCCAGCGCCGCGGCCTTCTCCAGGTACATCGGGGTCAGCGACTGCGCGTTGCTGTTGACGTTGTTGAGCACCGTGCCGTTGATGCCGATCGAGGCGTTGGCACGGGCGTAGTCGGTGTAGCGCGGATCCTTCCAGCCGGGCAGCCGGTGCCAGTCCCAGATCGATTCGCCGGCATAACCGCGCTCGACATGGCGGTCCAGGTTGTCCCAGTGGTTGAGCACGCGCACCTTCAGCCGCGGCGCCTCGCGGATGTCCAGCGCCTGCAGCGGCTGCGCGGTCTGGATCAGGCGCAGGAAATGGAACGCGCCGTACAGCGCGCCGACGTCGGTGTTGGCGGCGATCGCGGTGGCCGGGTGGCCACCGATGCGCACGCTGCGGATCAGGTAGCCCTCTTCGCCCAGCGCCTTCAGGTCCAGCTTCAGCGCCGCCAGCTGCGGCGAGCTCGCCGGCGTGCCGACCAGCAGCGCGCCATCGCGGCCGACCTTGCCCGCTTGCGGCGGTGCAGCACCGAGCAGGCCTTGCAGGCCGCGCTGCAGTTCGTCGCGGGTGGCGCGGGCGGTCGGCGTCGACGCGGTAACCACCAGTTCGCTGATATCGGCGCGGTAGGCGGCGGCCTGCGCCTCCTGCACCGGCACGTAGCGCAGCCACAGATCATGGCCGTCCTCGGCCAGGGCCTGGCCCACCGGCAGGAACACGGCCAGCCAGCAGGCGACCAGGCGCCAGCCGCGGCCCAGGCCGGTGCGCGTACGAATCTCGCCAGTCCCACGTGTTAGCGATACCATCAAAATCTCCGGAATACGGGTGCTGGATGGGGATCCACCACCCCGGTCGCGGCAGATGCCGCGGCAACCCGGTCCCCGTTGCCGCCGATCCGTCGAAAGGACCCACGTTGGAGAAGCCGAGGAAATCGGTGCGCCGCAAGAGTCGCGGCGTCACCATCGATGAAGTCGCGACCCTCGCCGGCGTTTCGCCGATGACCGTGTCGCGGGTGATGAACGGACAGGGCAAGGTGCGCGATGCCACCCGCGACCGGGTGATGCAGGCGGTGCGCGAGCTGGACTACACGCCCAACCTGGCCGCCAGTTCGCTGGCGGCGGCGCAGCACACGCGCATCGCGCTGGTCTACACCAACCCCAGCGGCGCGTACCTGCGCGAAATGCTGGTCGGCCTGCTGCGCGTCGCTTCGCGCACGTCGATCCAGCTGGTGATCGATTACTGGGACAACCTCGACGCGGACGCCGAGCGCAAGGCCGCGCGCGCCATGTCGGGCAAGGTCGACGGGGTGATCCTGCCGCCGCCGGTATGCGAGTCGCATGCAGCAGTCAGCGAGTTCGTGCGCGCCGACATCCCGGTGGTGGCGATCGCCGCCGGGCGCTCCAGCGACGAGATTTCCTGCGTGCGCATCGACGACCTGCGCGCCGGCAAGGAACTGGCCGAATACCTGATCGCCAAGGGCCACAGCCGGATCGGCTTCATCAAGGGCCGTCCGGACCTGAGCGCCAGCTCCAACCGCTACCAGGGCTTCCAGGCGGCGCTGCACGAAGCCGGCCTGCCGCTGGAGACCGCGCTGGTGCAGCAGGGCGACTACACCTACCGCTCGGGACTGAAGGCAGCCGAGAAGATCCTCGGCCACAAGCATCCGCCGACCGCGATCATCGCCTCCAATGACGACATGGCCGCCGCCGCGGTTTCGGTCGCCCACCGGCACGGGCTGGAAGTGCCGCGCGACCTGGCGGTGGTCGGCTTCGACGACACCTCCGCGGCCACGACCGTGTGGCCGGAACTGACCACGATCCACCAGCCGATCGCCTCGATGGCCAACGCGGCCATCGACATCCTGCTGCGCACCATCCGCCGCAAGGACCGCAGTACCCGCGTGCTGGTCGACCAGGTGGTGCCGCATCGGCTGATCGTGCGCGGCTCGGTCAGCGCGCCGGGCAAGCGCGGCTGACCACGCCGGCCGGGCAGTATCCACTCCGATGACGATGAGCGCGTTGCGGGCGCTTTCGCCCATCGGTCCCCTCCTCAAATACGGGTGAAACACGCCGCCCCCGCGCCCTGGCGGCCCGCGTCTCGTCAGCCTCCCTCAGGCTGGGACGCGGGCACGGGCTGCGGGGGCGACGTACTGACTCAACGCAGCAGGTACTGGTTGAGCAGGTTCTCGTAACGCTCCTGCTTGCCGCTGATCTGCTTCGGCTCGCCATTCTTGGCACCCAGCGCGGCCAGGTCGGCCAGCGACAGCTTGCCCAGCTCGAAGTCCTTGCCGGCGCCGCTGTCGAAGCTGGCGTAACGCTCCTTGCGCCAGGTTTCCCACGGCGAGTCGGTGAGCAGGTTGTGCGCCACTTCCAGGCCCTTGGCGAACGCGTCCATGCCGCCGATGTGCGAGATGAACAGGTCTTCCATGTCGGTCGACTCGCGACGCGGCTTGGCGTCGAAGTTCAGGCCGCCCGGCAGGCCGCCCTGGCGCAGCACCACCAGCATGGCGCCGACGGTGTCGTACAGGTCGGTCGGGAACTGGTCGGTATCCCAGCCGTTCTGCGCGTTGCCGCGGTTGGCGTCGATGCTGCCCAGCAGGCCGTGGTCGGCGGCGACCTGCAGGTCGTGCTCGAAGGTGTGGCCGGACAGGGTGGCGTGGTTGGCCTCGATATTCAGCGAGAAGTCCTTCTCCAGGCCGTGCTCCTTGAGGAAGCCGGCGACGGTGGCGCTGTCGAAGTCGTACTGGTGCTTCATCGGCTCCATCGGCTTGGGCTCGATGAAGAACTGGCCCTTGAAGCCGATGCTGCGGCCGTAGTCGCGGGCAGCGGTCAGGAAGCGGGCGAAGTGCTCGACCTCACGCTTCATCATGGTGTTGTGCAGCGAGGCATAGCCTTCGCGACCGCCCCAGAACACGTAGTGCTCGCCGTCCAGCTCGACCACCGCGTCCAGCACCGACTTGACCTGCACCGCGGCGCGCGCCACCACATTGAAGTCCGGGTTGGTCGAAGCACCGTTCATGTAGCGCGGGTGCGAGAACAGGTTCGCGGTGCCCCACAGCAGCTTGACCCCGGTCGCCTTCTGGCGCTCCTTGGCCAGGCCGACCAGGTGCTTGAGGTTCTTCTCGTACTGGCCCACGTCCTCGGCGTCCGGCGCCAGGTCGACGTCATGGAAGCAGTAGTACGGCACGCCGATCTTGGTGAAGAACTCGAACGCGGCGTCGACCTTGGCCTCGGCCGTGGCCATCGCGTTGTCGCGCTCCCACGGGAAGTGGCGCGTGCCCGGGCCGAACGGATCGGCGCCGGCGTTGCAGAAGGTGTGCCAGTAGCAGACCGCGAAGCGCAGGTGCTCGCGCATGGTCTTGCCGCCGATCACCTTGTTGGCGTCGTAGACCTTGAATGCCAGCGGGTTGTCCGAACCCGGGCCTTCGTAGGGGATGGAGCCGATGCCGGGGAAATATTCCTTGGCGCCGATGAAGGGCTTGGTGCTCATGTCTGTGTTTCCGTCGAGGGAGTTGGGATTGCAGTGGGTGGTACGGGAGGCGATCAGGCGTACAGCGGCCGGATCGCGTCGAGGTGGGAAAGAAAACGCTGGTACTGGGCCGCGTACGCGGCGGTGGCCTCGGCGTGCGGGTGCGCGGACAGGCGCGGGTCCAGGCGCACGTGCGCGGCGGCCAGCGCGGCCAGGTCGGCGCCCGGTTCGCTGGCGCGCTGCGTCGCCCACAGCGCCTGCAGCGCCGCGCCGAACGCGGCGCCCTCGGCCTGCTCGGGCACGTCCACCGGCAGGCCGAACACGTCGGCCACCATCTGCCGCCATACCGCGCTGTGGCTGCCGCCGCCGGTCAGGCGGATCGCCTCGAAACGCATGCCGGCGTCGACGAAGGCGTCGTAGCCGTTCTTCAGGCTGTACACCGCGCCTTCCATCGCCGCGCGATACAGGTTGGCGGGGGTCAGGTTGGTGGCGGTCATGCCGAACAGGCTGCCGCGGCCGTTGGGCAGGTTCGGGGTGCGCTCGCCGTTGAAGAACGGCAGCATCAGCAGGCCGGCGGCGCCGGGCCGGGTACCGGCCAGCAGTTCGTCGCCCTGCCGGGTCGAGAAGCTGCACAGGCCGGCCACCGCCTCGGTGGCCACGGTGCAGTTCATGGTGCAGATCAGCGGCAGCCAGCCGCCGGTGGAATCGCAGAACGCGGCCCAGCGGCCTGCGTCGTCCACGATCGGGCGGTCGGCATACGCGAACAGCGTGCCGGAGGTGCCCAGGCTCATGCTCAGCACGCCGGGCGAAACATTGCCGGTGCCGATCGCGGCCATCATGTTGTCGCCGCCGCCGGCCGACACGCGCACTTCGCGCGGCAGGCCCAGCTCGTCGGCGATGGCCGGGGCGATCGGGAACAGCGCATCGGCCTCGACCAGCGGCGGCAGGCATTCGCCCAGGTCGCGGTCCTTGTCGGTGGCGGCGATCATCGCCTCCGACCACTGCCGGGTGCGCACGTCCAGCCAGCCGGTGCCGGACGCGTCGCCGCATTCCATCCAGCGCTCGCCGGTGAGCCAGAAGTTCACGTAGTCATGCGGCAGCATGATCGTGGCCAGCTGCGCGTACGCCTGCGAGCGATGCTCGCGGGTCCACGGCAGCTTGGAGGCGGTGTAGCCGACCATGATCGGGTTGCCGGCGGTGTCGATCGCGCCCTGCGCGCCGCCGACCGCGTCCATGATCAGGTCGCACTCGGTCGCGGTGCTGGTGTCGCACCACAGCTTGGCCGGCGCCAGCACGTTGCCGTCGCGGTCCACCGGGACGAAGCCGTGCTGCTGGCCGGACACGCCGATCGCGGTCGTGCGTGCGCGCAAGGCCGGGTCCAGCCGGGAGAAGCAGGAGCGGATCGCATCGATCCACCATTCGGCGCGCTGCTCGCGGCTGCCGTCGTCACCCGAGGCCAGGTCCAGTGGCTGGCCGACAGTGGCGGCGACCTGCCGCGCGTGCGGATCGTAGGCGACGAGCTTGACGCTCTGGGTGCCTACATCCAGTCCGATGACGATCGGGTTGTTCCGGTCCATTCCGCTCATTCCGCCCGCTTGTGTTAGCGCTACCATAACGTTCAGGGAAAAACGGGCTCCTTGGCCCGTTGCTGGCCACGGCGACGTCGATGTTCCGACGGCCATGGCAAATGCGGACTGTACCAGCCCCCCGGAAAATGGCTTGCTGCACTGCGCAATCGAGACCGCAGCGGCCGGTTTCCACGCGCCTCGCGACCCTGTCGCAGCCGCTTTGCGACGCCTCCGGAACGCCGGTCTGCGGTGCCCGGACCCGGCGACGGCCGCCATGCGTTGATCGCCTGCATCAATGCATGCCCGGCGATCCGGCCGGATTGGCCGGTCCGCGCGCGTTCCGGGGACGGCGGCGCCATGCCCGCGCCGTAAGATCGGAACTGCCCTTCTTCGCGGCCACCCGCTGCCACTCCGGCACCCGGCAGGACGGCCGCCCACGACGCCAGCGCGCCAGGCCCGCCATGAACACCCAGCACCGCAAGCCCCTCCCCGGAACCCCACTGGACTGGTTCGACGCCCGCGAGGCGGTCGACGCGATCCGGCCCGGCGCCTGGGCCACGCTCTCCTATACCGCGCGCGTGCACGCGGAGAACCTGGTCCGCTGCGCCGAACCGGCCCGGCTCCACGATTACCTGGTCCAGCTGGTCGAGCGCCGCCGCGACCTGGACTTCCCCTGGTTCCCGGTGCGCGTGGTCTGCCACGACATCCTCGGCCAGACCGCGCTGGTCGACCTGGCCGGCCTGCGCGACGCCATCGCCGAGCAGGGCGGCGATCCGGCCCAGGTCAATCCGGTGGTGCCGGTGCAGCTGATCGTCGACCACTCGCTGGCGGTGGAGTGCGGCGGCTTCGACCCTCAGGCCTTCGAACGGAACCGGGCGATCGAGGACCGCCGCAACGCCGACCGCTTCGACTTCATCGAATGGACCCGGCACGCGTTCCGCAACGTGGAGGTGATCCCGCCGGGCAACGGGATCATGCACCAGATCAACCTGGAGAAGATGTCGCCGGTCGTGTACACGCGCGATGGCGTCGCCTTCCCCGACACCTGCGTCGGCACCGACAGCCATACGCCGCATGTCGACGCGCTCGGCGTGATCGCCGTTGGCGTGGGCGGCCTGGAGGCGGAGAACGTGATGCTCGGCCGCGCCTCGTGGATGCGCCTGCCCGACATCACCGGCGTGAAGCTGGCCGGCCGGCCGCAGCCGGGCATCACCGCCACCGACGTGGTCCTGGCGCTGACCGAGTTCCTGCGCCGGGAAAAGGTCGTCGGCCACTATCTCGAGTTCTTCGGCGAAGGCGCCGCGGCGCTGACCATCGGTGATCGCGCGACCATCTCCAACATGTGCCCGGAATACGGCGCCACCGCCGCCCTCTTCTATATCGACGACCAGACCCTGGACTACCTGCGCCTGACCGGCCGCGAGGAAAAGCAGGTGCAGCTGGTGGAAACCTATGCGAAGGCGGCCGGCCTGTGGGCCGACGACCTGGCCGACGCGCAATACGAACGCGTGCTGGAGTTCGACCTGTCGACGGTGGTGCGCAACATGGCCGGGCCGTCGAACCCGCACCGGCGCCTGCCGACGTCGGCCCTGGCCGAGCGCGGCATCGCCGACGAAAGCAAGCTGGACGCCGCCCGCGACGAGGAGTCACGCGGGCTGCTGCCCGACGGCGCGGTGATCATCGCCGCCATCACCAGCTGCACCAACACCTCCAACCCGCGCAACGTGATCGCCGCCGGCCTGCTGGCGCGCAATGCCAATGCGCGCGGCCTGCTGCGCAAGCCATGGGTGAAGACCTCGCTGGCGCCCGGCTCCAGGGCGGTGCAGCTGTACCTGGAGGAATCGGGCCTGCTGCCCGAACTTGAAAAACTCGGCTTCGGCATCGTCGGCTTCGCCTGCACGACGTGCAACGGCATGAGCGGCGCGCTGGACCCGGCGATCCAGCAGGAGATCGTCGAGCGCGACCTGTACGCGACCGCGGTGCTGTCGGGCAACCGCAACTTCGACGGCCGCATCCATCCGTACGCGAAGCAGGCGTTCCTCGCCTCGCCGCCGCTGGTGATCGCCTACGCGATCGCCGGCACGGTGCGCTTCGACATCGAGAAGGACGTGCTCGGCGTGGACGCGCAGGGCAATGAGGTCCGGCTCAAGGACATCTGGCCGGACGACGCGGAGATCGACGCGATCGTCAAGGCCAGCGTCAGGCCCGAGCAGTTCCGCAAGGTCTACGGACCGATGTTCGACGTGCGCGTGGAGCATGGCGGCAAGGTCGACCCGCTGTACGACTGGCGCCCGCAGAGCACCTACATCCGCCGCCCGCCGTACTGGGAAGGCGCGCTGGCCGGCGAGCGCACGCTGCGCGGCATGCGGCCGCTGGCGGTGCTCGGCGACAACATCACCACCGACCACCTGTCGCCATCCAACGCGATCCTCGCCTCCAGCGCCGCCGGCGAATACCTGGCGAAGATGGGCCTGCCGGAAGAGGACTTCAATTCCTACGCCACCCACCGCGGCGACCACCTCACCGCACAGCGCGCGACCTTCGCCAACCCGAAGCTGCTCAACGAGATGGTCCGCGACGAGGCAGGCAACGTGCGCCAGGGCTCGCTGGCCCGGCTCGAACCGGAAGGCTCGGTCATGCGCATGTGGGAAGTCATCGAGGCCTACATGGAGCGCAGGCAGCCGCTGGTGATCATCGCCGGCGCCGACTACGGCCAGGGCAGTTCGCGCGACTGGGCCGCCAAGGGCGTGCGCCTGGCCGGTGTGGAGGCGATCGTGGCCGAAGGCTTCGAGCGCATCCACCGCACCAACCTGATCGGCATGGGCGTGCTGCCGCTGGAGTTCAAGCCGGGGCAGAACCGCAATACCTTCGGCATCGATGGCAGCGAGACCTTCGACGTGGTCGGCGAGCGGCGTCCGCGCGCGGACCTGACCCTGGTCATCCACCGCCGCAACGGCGAGCGCGTGGACGTGCCGGTCACCTGCCGCCTGGACACCGCGGAAGAAGTATCGATCTACGAGGCCGGCGGCGTGCTGCAACGCTTCGCCCAGGATTTCCTCGAAGCGGCGAAGGCGGCCTGATGGCGGCGCCGGGCACGCTGTTCGTGATGGCGCGGGTGCCGGAAACGTTGCACGAACCGCTGTGGCGACCGATCGTGGACAACGGCTTGGACGCGATGCCCGGCACTCGTCTGTCCCCGCTTCGGAATCTTCACCAGACGCTGTCCAGCCTGTATCCATCTAGGGAGCGCGCGGCGCTCCGTGCAGCCTGCGCGGAGCTTGAGGCACATGCATTCACCCTGAAGCTCGAACGACTGCAGAGCGTCAAGGGTCGCCCGCCAAGGATCCTGTGGATGTACGTGCCCAGGCTCGGCACGCTTGACGGGGTGACCACGCTGGCGGGTGCTGTACGCAGCCGTCTGCGCCAGCACGGTATCGCCGAGGTTTCGGGATTCGGTCCTCACGTCACGGTGAGCTACGACGCTGCGTCTCACATCACGCCGCTCGACATTGCGCCAGTGCCATGGCGGATCGACACCATCGAGCTGGTGGAAGTCGCGGGACGTGGCAGCGATTACCGCTACGAGGTGGTGGAAGCCTTTCCGCTACGCCCCCCGGCCGCGCCGCCTCCAACCCAGCTCGACCTGCTGGGTTGAGCCATCTTCCGCCGGACGAATCGACATGACGCCTACACGCCCCCTTCCCCAGCTCCGCATTCCCGCCACCTACATGCGCGGCGGCACGTCCAAGGGCGTGTTCTTCCGCCTGCAGGACCTGCCCGAAGCGGCACGTTCGCCCGGCGCGGCGCGCGACGCGCTGCTGCTGCGGGTGATCGGCTCGCCCGATCCCTATGGCAAGCAGATCGACGGCATGGGCGGGGCAACGTCCTCGACCAGCAAGACGGTGATCGTGGCCAAGAGCGCGCGACCCGGGCATGACGTCGACTACCTGTTCGGCCAGGTCTCGATCGACAGCGCCTTCGTCGACTGGAGCGGCAACTGCGGCAACCTGTCGGCGGCGGTGGGGCCGTTCGCGATTTCCTCCGGCCTGGTCGATGCGGCGCAGCTGCCGGCCGACGGCATCGCCACCGTGCGCATCTGGCAGGCCAACATCGGCAAGACCATCGTCGCCCACGTGCCGATGGCCGGCGGACAGGTGGTCGAGGACGGCGATTTCGAGCTGGATGGCGTCACCTTCCCGGCCGCCGAAGTGCAGCTGGAGTTCCTCGATCCGGCCGACGAGGGCGAGGATGGCGGCAGCATGTTCCCCACCGGCCACGTGGTCGACACGCTGGACGTGCCCGGTGTCGGCACGTTCAAGGCCACGCTGATCAACGCCGGCATCCCGACCATCTTCCTCGACGCCGCCGACCTCGGTTACACCGGCAGCGAGCTGCAGGACGCCATCAACGCCGACCCTGCGGCGCTGGCCCGCTTCGAGGCGATCCGTGCACACGGCGCGCTGCGCATGGGCCTGATCGCCGAGGTCGCCGAGGCCGCCAGGCGCCAGCACACGCCCAAACTCGCCTTCGTCGCCCCGGCGGCCGGTTACACCGCGTCCAGCGGCAGGCAGGTCGAAGCGAGCGACATCGACCTGCGCGTGCGCGCGATGTCGATGGGCAAGCTGCACCACGCGATGATGGGCACCGCGGCCGTCGCCATCGGCACCGCCGCGGCGATTCCCGGCACGCTGGTCAACCTGGCCGCCGGTGGCGGCGAGCGCAGCGTGGTCCGCTTCGGCCATCCGTCCGGCACGCTGCGGGTGGGCGCCGAAGCCCGCCTGGTGGATGGCCAGTGGACGGTGACCCGGGCGGTGATGAGTCGCAGCGCGCGGGTGCTGATGGAAGGCCAGGTGCGCGTGCCGGCGGCGATCTTGCGCGCCGGTGCCGACCGCTAGGCGCGTGGCACGAACGGCAGCCGCGCGTGCACGTCCAGCGCGGCCACCGCGGCCTGGCCGACCGCCACCGAGATCTGGTTGATCCCGCTGACCACGTCGCCGATGGCGTACAGGCCCGGCACGCCGGTCGTCTGGTGGCTGCGGTCGACCGGAATCTCGCCCCGGCCGGTCAGCACCACGCCGGCCTGCCTGGCCAGGCCGGCGCTGCTGTCCCATCCCAGGAATGGATAGACGACGTCGAACCAGTGGCTTTCCTGGCCATCGGGCCGATAGCCGCAGCGGCGGCCATCGAACAGCAGGCGGCCACCGGCCGGCAACACCCGCGCGTCGACGTCTTCGAGTTCTTCCACGGCGCCGGTCGCGTCGGTGGGCAGCAGTGACAGGCGCGCGGTGTAACCGCGCAGGAAGCGCGCGTGCGCGACGATGTCGCGCCAGGGCCCGAAGATGCCCACGTCCAGGTCGGTGGCCTCGTACGCATCGCACACCGGGCACAGCCGCAGCGCGCCGCAGGCGATGGCCGCGTCGCCGTGCTCCATGTCGGGCAGGCGGTCCGCCAGGCCCGTGGCCAGGATCACCGCTGGCGCCTGCCACCGGCGGCCATCGTCCGCGGTGACCGCGTATCGGCCGTTTTCGCGCTGCAGTCCGGTCACGGTGGCCCGTTCGAAGCGCGCGCCGTATCCGCCCGCCTGCTCCCGCATCCGTGCCAGCAGGTCGTTGCCGGCGATGCCGTCGGGAAATCCGGGGCAGTTGTTGCTTTCCGGGATCCAGCGCGCGCGGCTCTGCCCGGCGTCGAGCACGCGCACGCGCCGGTGCAGGCGACCCAGGTAGGTCGCGGCGGTCAGGCCCGCCGGTCCGCCTCCGATCACCAGTACGTCATCGATGCCGCTGCGGTCCATCCGCCGTCCTCGCATCCGCCACGCCGACACCTTAGGCGGCGCGCAGGTGCCAGCGGCGTGATGGCCGGCCGGCGACCGGCGGGATCAGCGCGCGGCCAGCTCCAGGGTGACGTGCATGACCGTTGCATCGTCGCGGTCGACCGCGACGCGGAAGCCCAGCTGCTGGCACATCGCCAGCATGGTCACGTTCTCGCGCAGGACCTGGCCCTCGATCATCCTCAGCCCGATCGTGCCGGCGTACTCGATCATGGTCCGCATCAGCTGCCAGCCGATGCCGAGACCCTTCAGGTCCGAGCGGACCAGGATGCCGTACTCGCCGCGCTCGTAGTTGGCGTCGGCGAGCAGGCGCACCGCGCCGAGCATCTGGCCGCTGTCCGGATCGATGGCCACCAGCGCGATCGAGCGCGCGTAATCGATCTGGGTCAGGCGGGCGATGAATTCGTGGCTGAAGTGGCGCACCGCGGAGAAGAAGCGCAGGCGCAGGTCCTCGTCGCTGACCTTGGCGAAGAACTCCCGGAACAGCGCCTCGTCCTCCGGCCGCACCGGGCGCACGAACATGCGCCGCTCGTGGGCCAGCTCGACCTCGCGCTCCCACTCCTTGGGATACGGCCGGATCACGAAGCGCGAGTGCCACGGCCCCTTCTGCGCCGGTCCGGGATGCGGCGCCACCGCCACCCGCGCATCGACCGCGATCACGCCGTCCTTGTCGGCCAGCAGCGGGTTGATGTCCAGTTCGCGCACCTGCGGGATGTCGGCCGCCAGCTGCGCCAGCTTGACCAGCACCAGCGCCACCGCGCGTTCGTCGGCGGCCGGCACGTCGCGGTAGGCCTTGAGGATGCGCGACACGCGGGTACGCGCGATCAGTTCGTGGGCCAGGCGCAGGTCCAGCGGCGGCAGCGCGAGCGCCTTGTCGTCGATCACTTCCACCGCGGTGCCGCCGCGGCCGAACACCACCACCGGCCCGAACGTCGGATCGTCGGCCAGGCCGGCGATCAGCTCGCGCGCCTTCGCGCGCACGATCATCGGATGCACGGTGACGCCCTCGATCTTCGCCGCCGGGCGCAATTCGCGCGCGCGGGCGAGGATCGCGGCCGCCGCCTCGCGCACCGCCGCCTCGCTGGCCAGGTTCAGGCGCACGCCGTCGACGTCGGACTTGTGCAGGATGTCGGGCGAGAGGATCTTCAGCGCCACCTGGGATCCCTGCGCGAGCAGCGGCGCAGCCGCGGCCACCGCGGCCTCGGCGTCGCGGGCCAGGGTCACCGGCGTGATCGGGATGCCATAGGCGGCCATCAGCGCGGTCACCTCGAGCGGATCCAGCCACTCGCGGCCCTGCGCCAGTGCGGCCGAAACCACCGCCTGCGCGGCTGCGCTGTCGACCACGAAGTCTTCCGGCAGGCTCGGCGGCGTCTCCATCAGCGCCTGCTGCGCCTCGCGATGCCGGACCAGGTAGGTATAGCCGCGCACCGCGCCGGCCTCGGTGGTGTAGGTCGGCACGCCGGCAGCCTCGAGCGAGGACAGCGCCGCCGCTTCGCGACCGAGCCAGACGCCGAGCACCGGTTTGCCCGCACCCGGGCGCGGCCGTCGCGCCATCACCTGGGTCACCGCATCGGCGGCCTCGGTGGAGGAGGCCAGCGCGGTGGGCACGTTCATCACCAGCACCGCGTCGTTCTCGCTGTCGGACAGCAGGGCTTCCAGCGCCGCCGTGTACCGGGATGCGTCGGCGTCGCCGACGATGTCGACCGGATTGGCGCGCGACCAGGTCGGCGGCAGCACGCCATCCAGCCGGCGCACGGTGGCCTCGTCCAGCGCGGCGAGTGTGCCGCCGAGGTCGACCAGCCGGTCCACCGCCAGCACGCCGATGCCGCCGCCGTTGGTCAGGATCGCCAGCCGCCGCCCCGGCGCGCTGCGCAGGTGGCCGAGGGTCTTGGCCGCGGCGAACAGTTCGTCCAGCGCATGCACCCGCAGCAGGCCGGCGCGGCGGAAGGCCGCGTCGTACACCGCGTCGGAACCGGCCAGCGCGCCGGTATGGGTGGCCGCCGCCTTCGCGCCCTGCGCATGGCGGCCGGACTTGACCACCACCACCGGCTTGGCGCGGGCAGCGGCGCGCGCGGCGGACATGAACTTGCGCGCGTCGCGGATCGATTCGATGTAAAGCAGGATCGCGCGGGTCTTCGGGTCCTGCGCGAACCAGTCGAGCAGGTCGCCGAAATCCACGTCCAGCGCGTCGCCCAGCGAGACCACCGCCGAGAACCCGATCGAGCGCGCCACGCCCCATTCGACCAGGCCGGAGGCGACCGCGCCGGATTGCGACACCAGCGCCAAGTCGCCCTTGAGCGGGCCACGCGCGGCGAAGCTGACGTTGAGCCCGGCGTGCGGCGCCATCACCCCGAGGCAGTTGGGGCCGACGATGCGCAGGCCGTGCGGCCGGGCGATATCACGCACCTTCTCCAGCAGCGAGCCCGGTCCCTGCCCCAGTCCGGCCGAGACCACCACCGCCGCGCGTGCGCCGGCCGCCACCGCGTCGGCGATCACCCCCGGGATGGTCGCCGCCGGCGTGGATATGACCACCAGCTCGGGCTTGAATGGCAGGTCGCCCAACCGCGCCACCGCCGGCATGCCATCGATCTGCCGGTGCTTGGGATTGACCAGCCCGACCGGCCCGGCGAAGCCGGCCGCGCGCAGGTTGGCGACCACCGCCCGCCCCACCGAGCGCTCGCGCGGACTGGCGCCGACCACCGCGACCGAACCCGGGCGGAACACCGCTTCCAGGGCGTAGGTACTCATGCCTCGATACCCCTGCTGTCATCGCCACACCACGATACCGCGACCATGGTGGTGCACGTACCCCCGGGACAATGTGACACAGCCACAACGCACCCCAATCGGCCTATGCTTCCGCCCCGAGGGCCACCCGCCACCAGGCGGGGGACGGAGGCCGTCCCGCCCGGGGCCGCAGGCACGGAATGCTCCAGTTTCAAGGGATAACCTGGTGTCGGCGAGCGGGCATTGATCACAATCAATGCCCGGTTCAACTTACCGGGGGATGATCGCCCCCGTTCAGACTGAGGGACGGACCGCATGCAAAGCGTGCAGGGGACATACAACGACAAGGTGGTGCGCCAGTTCGCGGTGATGACCGTGGTCTGGGGCATCGTGGGCATGGCCGTGGGCGTGCTGATCGCCGCCCAGCTGTACTGGCCGGCATTGAACTTCGACATACCGTGGCTCAGCTACGGCCGGCTGCGGCCACTGCATACCAATGCGGTGATCTTCGCCTTCGGCGGCAGCGCGCTGTTCGCGACCAGCCTGCACGTGGTCCAGCGCACCTGCCACGTGCGCCTGATCTCGGACAAGCTGGCGGCCTTCGTGTTCTGGGGCTGGCAGCTGGTGATCGTCTCGGCGGCGATCACCCTCCCGCTGGGCATGACCCAGGGCAAGGAATACGCCGAGCTCGAATGGCCGATCGACATCCTGATCGCGGTGGTCTGGGTGGCCTACGCGGTGCTGTTCCTCGGCACGATCGCCAAGCGCCGGGTCAAGCACATCTACGTGGCCAACTGGTTCTACGCCGCGTACATCCTGGCGATCGCCCTGCTGCACATCGTCAACAACATCTCCATCCCCGCCGGCCTGACCAAGTCCTATCCGGTCTACAGCGGCGCGGTCGACGCGATGGTGCAGTGGTGGTACGGGCACAACGCGGTCGGTTTCTTCCTGACCGCCGGCTTCCTCGGCATGATGTACTACTTCGTGCCCAAGCAGGCGCAGCGCCCGATCTACTCCTACCGGCTGTCGATCGTGCACTTCTGGGCGCTGATCGCGGTCTACATGTGGGCCGGCCCGCACCACCTGCACTACACCGCGCTGCCGGACTGGGCGCAGTCGCTGGGCATGGTGTTCTCGCTGATCCTGCTGGCCCCGTCGTGGGGCGGCGCGATCAACGGCGTGATGACCCTGTCGGGCGTCTGGTACAAGCTGCGCACCGACCCGATCCTGAAGTTCCTGATCGTGGCCATCTCGTTCTACATGATCGCCACCTTCGAGGGGCCGATGATGTCGATCAAGACGGTCAACTCGCTGTCCCACTACACCGACTGGACCGTGGGCCACGTCCACGCCGGCGCGCTGGGCTGGGTGGCGATGATCTCGATCGGCTCGATCTACGCGCTGCTGCCCAAGCTGCTCGGCCGCCAGCAGATGTACTCGGTCAAGGCCATCGACCTGCACTTCTGGCTGCACACCCTGGGCGTGGTGTTCTACATCGCCTCGATGTGGATCGCCGGCGTGATGCAGGGCCTGATGTGGCGCGCCACCAACCCCGACGGAACCCTGACCTACAGCTTCGTCGAGGCGCTGAGCGCGACCTACCCGTACTACCTGATCCGACTGTTCGGTGGCCTGCTGGTGCTGTCGGGCATGGGCCTGATGGCCTGGAACGTGGTGCGCACCTACCGCGCCGCCCCCGCGATCGAGCCGCAGCCGCTGCTGCCGGTCGACGCTTCCCAAGTGCGCGCCTGAGGCCTCCCAATGAGCGAACACAACCAGAATCCCCACGAGAAGATCGAGAAGAACGTCGGCCTGATGGCCGTGCTGATCGCGGTGGCCATCTCCTTCGGCGGCCTGGCCCAGATCGTGCCGCTGATGTTCCAGGCCGAGGCGATCAAGCCGCTTGAAGGCGTCGAGCCATACCCGGCGCTGCAACTGGCCGGGCGCGACATCTACGTGCGCGAAGGCTGCTACAACTGCCACTCGCAGATGGTCCGCACGCTGCGCTTCGAGACCGAACGCTACGGCCACTACTCGCTGGCCGGCGAATCGGTGTTCGACCATCCGTTCCAGTGGGGCAGCAAGCGCACCGGCCCGGACCTGGCCCGCGTCGGCGGCCGTTACTCCGACGATTGGCACCGCGTGCACCTGCACAACCCGCGCGACGTGGTCCCCGAGTCGAACATGCCGTCGTTCCCGTGGCTGGCCGAGAACAAGGTCGACGGCCCCACCATCGCCCGGCACATGGCCGCGCTGAAGGCCATCGGCGACCCGTACACCGACGAGCAGATCGCCCAGGCCGCGGCTGACGTCGACGGCAAGACCGAGCTCGACGCGGTCGTCGCCTACCTGCAGGGACTGGGACGGCACGCGCCGCGCGGAGGCCAGCCATGATCGCCGGGATCGTGACCGCGGTGCTGCTGGTGGTGTTCATCGGCGGCTGGATCTGGGCCTGGAGCCCGAAGCGCAAGCGCGCGTTCGACGAAGCGGCGGCGCTGCCGCTGGAAGACGACGGCGCGTACGAGGCCGTAGCGCAGGACAAGAGGGGGAAAGCGGCATGAGCAGCGGATGGATCCTGTACATCATCGCCCTGGTGGTGCTGAACATCGGCGGCTACGTCTGGCTGCTGTGGTGGACCGCGCGCCGCCGTCCCGGCGATCCCAAGCCGGAAGACACCTCGCATGTCTGGGACGGCGACATCACCGAGTACAACAAGCCGTTGCCGAAGTGGTGGATCAACCTGTTCTACCTGACCATCATCTTCGCGGTCGGTTACCTGTTCTGGTTCGGCGGCCTGGGCACCATCCCCGGCTACGCCCGCTGGACCTCGGCCGGCGAGCACGCGGCGACCAAGGCGATCGAGGACGCCAAGCTTGAACAGACCTTCAAGCCGTTCGCCGGCAAGGCCATCGACCAGCTGGCGAAGGACCCGAAGGCCTTGGCCCTGGGCCGCTCGATCTTCAGCAACACCTGCGCCACCTGCCACGGCTCCAGCGGCCAGGGCGCGGTCGGCTATCCGAACCTGACCGACGACATCTGGCACTGGGGCGGCACCCCCGAGCGGATCCTGGAAACCGTGCTGGACGGCCGCGAGGGCGTGATGCCGGAATGGGGCACCGTGCTCACCGGGATGGGCGGCCCCGACGCGGTGGACTACACGATCGCCTTCGTCCGCACCCTGTCGGCGCCGGAAACGATGCAGAACAACTACATGGCCGCCCGTGGCCAGAAGCTGTTCGAAGGCGTGTGCGCGGCCTGTCACGGTGTCGACGGCAAGGGCAACCAGGACGTGGGCGCCCCCGACCTGACCGACAACTACTGGCTGTACGGCAGCAGCCGCGAAAGCCTGTACCAGACCATCGCCCACGGCCGCCACGGCAGCATGCCGGCGCACCGCGAACTGCTCGGCGAAACCCGGGTACGCCTGGCCGCCGCCTATGTCTGGTCGTTGTCGCATAATGGGGGCACGCCAGCTGCCGAGCCCGCCACGAAGTGACCGATTTCAGCGAGCCACGCTTCGACCACCCCCCGCGCCCGCTCGCGCAGCGCGTGGGGGCCATCGCCTGGCCCAGCTTCTTCGCTGCCGGCGTGGCGACGATGGTGTTCTTCGCCTTCGTCGACCCGCTGGCGCTGCGTGACATGACGTTCCCCAACCTGCAGATCACCCGGGAGCTCGGCTACACGCTGGGCTTCTTCGTGTTCTGGCTGGCCACCGCGTCCTCGAGCCTGTTCACCTGGATCCTGCTGCGCCCGTCCAGCCGCTTCAACCGCGCGCTGCCGCCGGAGTAACGCCGCGTCCCGCGCGGGACCCCTGCGGCAATTTGTCGTCTGGCGCGCTGGTGCAATCGGCGGATACTGGCGAGGCAGGACACAGGATCCGACCGCCACGCCGCATCGCGGCCCAGCCGACACCATGAACGCAATCCAATCCCACCGTACCGGCCCGCGCACCCGCGTGCGCGCGACGCCGCAGCCAGGACGGCACCAGCCATGAGCAAGCGCATCCCGATCGACGTCGTCGACGCGCAGGGCAATTCGTTCTACGTCAGCGAGCGCAAGGTCTATCCGCGCGACGTGTCCGGCCGCTACAACCGGCTGCGCGTGGCGGCCGTGGTCTGGCTGCTGGGCATGTTCTACGTGTTCCCGTGGCTGCACTGGGATGGCCGCCAGGCGGTGCTGTTCGACCTGCCGGCGCGGAAGTTCTACGTGTTCGGGCTGGTGTTCTGGCCGCAGGATTTCCTGTTCCTGGCGCTGCTGCTGATCATCGCGGCGATGGCGCTGTTCTTCTTCACCGCGCTGGCCGGACGCCTGTGGTGCGGCTACGCCTGCCCGCAGACGGTGTGGACCGAAGTGTTCCTGTGGATGGAGCGCTGGACCGAAGGCGACCGCGGCAAGCGGATGAAGCTCGACGCCGGCCCGTGGACGCGCGAGAAGGTGCTGCGCAAGGGCGCCAAGCACGCGCTGTGGGCGGTGTTCGCGCTGTGGACCGGCTTCACCTTCGTCGGCTTCTTCACCCCGATCACCGACCTGGCCTCGCGACTGGTGCCATTCGCGTGGGGCGGCTGGGAGACCTTCTGGGTGCTGTTCTACGCGCTGGCCACCTGGGGCAACGCCGGCTTCCTGCGCGAGCAGGTATGCAAGTACATGTGCCCGTACGCCCGCTTCCAGAGCGCGATGTTCGACCGCAACACCCTGCTGATCGCCTACGACCCGATGCGCGGCGAACCGCGTGGCCCGCGCAAGCGCGGCCTCGGCAGCGTGCTTGAGCGCGCGCGTGGCCTGCTCGATCCGAAGGTCGCCTACGACTACGTGTTCCGCGCCAGCGCCCATCCCACCGCGGCGGACAACCGGCTGCAGGCGCACGGCACGATCACACTCGGTGGCGCCGGCGAGAAGCCCGAGCCGCTGCCCAAGTTCGCCTACGAGGAACTGGGCGACTGCATCGACTGCACGATCTGCGTGCAGGTCTGCCCGACCGGCATCGACATCCGCAACGGCCTGCAGTACGAGTGCATCGCCTGCGGCGCCTGCATCGACGCCTGCGACGAGGTGATGGACAAGATGGGCTACCCGCGTGGCCTGATCCGCTATTCGACGCAGAACGCGATCGACGGCAAGTCGACCAAGGTGGCGCGCCCGCGCATCTTCGTCTACGGCCTGCTGCTGCTCGGCCTGTGCGGCGCCTGGGCGTGGGGCGTGACCCATCGCAGCGACCTGATCGCCGAGGTGCTGCGCGACCGCAACGCGCTGTACCGCGAAACCGCCGACGGCCACATCGGCAACGACTACACGCTCAAGCTGGTCAACAAGAGCCAGGAAACGCGCCGCTACCGGATCAGCCTGGAACCGGCCGACGCCGGCCTGCGCCTGTCCGGCCCGACCACGGTCGAAGCCGGCCCCGAACAGGTGCTGCCGGTCACCCTGACCGTGATCGCCGACCCGGGCGTGAGCGGGCGCCGGGATATCCGTTTCATCGTCGAGAGCGAAGACGGCCGCGACCGCCACACCATCGAAAGCAGCTTCTTCGGACCGACGCCATGAACGACCTCCCGTCCCCTGCAACCAGCCGCTCCAAGTGGAGCAATCCGGTGATGTGGCTGGTGGTCGGCCTGCCGCTGCTGTCGATCGTCGCCGGCGTCGGACTGGTGGTGCTCGCGGTGCGTTCGGGCGGGGCCGACACGGTCAGCGACCCGGTCAGCCGCGTGGCCCAGATCCAGACCACCGACCTGGGTCCTGACGCGGCGGCGAAGAAGCAGGGATTGAGCGCGGTGTTGCGGGTCGAGGACGGCATCGTCGAGGTCCTCCCGGCCACCGGCAGCTTCAGCCACGAGCGGCCGCTGCGACTGCTCCTGCAGCATCCCACCCGCGAGGCCGAGGACCTGCAGCTCGAACTGCAGCCCGATGGCCCCGGCTGGCGCACGCAGCAGGCGGTCGACGCGCAGCACGACTGGGTCGTCCAGCTGTTCGCCGCCGACGGCAGCTGGCGCCTGCACGGGCGACTGCCCAGGCAGCAGCACGCCGTGCGCCTGGCTCCTTCGCTGGGCGGGCCGGCCGCAGACGCGGGAGGCTGAGCCGACATGTCCGTCGACCTGGCCATGGAACCCGCGGCCACGGTCGTCGCCGGCGCCTGCCACCACTGCGGCGAAGCGCTGCCGGCGCATCCCTGCCTGCAGGAGGTCGATGGCCGCGTGCGGGCGTTCTGCTGCCACGGCTGCGCCGCGGCGGCCGAGTGGATCGGACGCGCCGAACTGGGCGGCTACTACCGCCTGCGCAGCGCCGGCAGCGGTCGCGTCGGCGATGACCTGCCGGACCTGTCGGTGTGGGACCGCAGCGATGTGCAGGCCGAACACAGCCGCGAAATCGCCGGCGGCCGCGAGATCACCCTGCTGACCGACGGCATGCGCTGCGCCGCCTGCGCCTGGCTGATCGACCGGGCGATGGCGCGCGAACCGGGCGTGACCGACTGCACCGCCAACGCGGTCACCGGCCGCATCCGCATCGCCTGGGACCCGGCGCGCACGGCGCTGTCGGCGCCGCTACGGCGCCTGGCCATGCTCGGCTATCGGCCGTACCTCGCCGGCAGCGAAGCGCTCGAACGCGAACGCGTGCGCGAACGCCGGCGCTGGCTGCTGCGCCTGGGCGTCGCCGGGCTCGGCATGCTCCAGGCGATGATGCTGGCCGAGGCGCTGTACCTCGATTTCCACGACACCATGCCGGTGGCCACGCGCGATTTCTTCCGCTGGCTGACCTTCCTGCTGTGCACGCCGGTGGTGTTCTATTCCGGCTGGCCGTTCATCGCCGGCGCGCTGCGCGAACTGCGCGAACGCCGCCTGGGCATGGACGTGCTGGTCGCCGGTTCGACCCTGCTGGCCTACTTCGCCAGCCTGTTCGAGACCATCCGCGGTGGACCCCACGTCTGGTACGACGCGGCGGTGATGTTCGTGTTCCTGCTGCTGGCCGCGCGCATGCTCGAGCAGCGCGCGCGCAGCGTCGCCAGCGCCCAGGTCGACGCACTGGCGCGGGCGCGCCCGGCCTTCGCCACCCGCGAATGCGGCGACGGCAACCGCGAGACCGTGCCACTGGCCGCGCTGCAGCCCGGCGACGTGGCCTGCGTGGCCGCCGGCGAAGCGGTGCCGGCCGATGGCGTGCTGGTCGACGCGGAGGCCTGGTTCGAGGAAGCGCTGCTGACCGGTGAATCGGCGCCGGTGCGCAAGCACGAAGGCGACGAGGTCTACGCCGGCACGGTCTGCCGCGAGCGCCCGGCGCGGCTGCGGGTGACCTGCACCGGCGCGGCGACGCGGATCTCGCAGCTGGCCCGCCTGGTCGAACAGGCGCAGGCGCATCGCCCGGCACTGGCGCGGGTGGCCGATCGCCTCGCCGGCCGCTTTGTCCTGTTCCTGCTGCCGGTGACGCTCGCGGTGTTCGCCTGGTGGTGGCAGCACGACCCGGCGCGCGCGCTCGAAGTCACCCTCGCCCTGCTGGTGATCAGCTGTCCGTGCGCGCTGTCGCTGGCGGTGCCGGCGGCGCTGGCCGCCGCGCACGGCGGACTGGCGCGGATAGGCCTGCTCGCGCTGCGTCCGGATGCGCTGGATACGCTCGGCCGCGCCACCGACATCGTGTTCGACAAGACCGGAACGCTCAGCGATGGCCGGCCGGTCGTCGCCGCGAGCGAATTCTTCGACCTCGACGGCGACGGCGCGTTGCGGATTGCGTCTGCGCTGGAGCGCGACAGCGGCCATCCACTGGCAGTCGCCTTCGCCGGCCGCGATGGCCTGCCGCCGCCGGCCACGCAGGTCGAGACCGTGCCCGGACGCGGCGTGCAGGGCGTGGTCGAAGGTCGCCGCTGGCGCCTGGGCCGTGCGGATTTCGCCGCCGGCCGCGAAGACGACGGCGCGCTGTGGCTCGGAGACGGCAGCCGGGCCTTCGCCCGCTTCGTGCTCGAAGAACGTGCGCGTGCGGACGCCGTCGGCGCGCTGCAGGAGCTGCGCGGACTGGGCCTGCGCCTGCATCTGGCCAGCGGCGATGGCCAGGCGGCGGTGCGACGGATGTCTTCCGCACTTGCGCTGGACGACGTGCACGCGCGCCAGTCACCGGAGGACAAGCTCGCGCTGGTGCGCCGACTGCAGGCGCAAGGCAAGGTGGTGGCGATGGTCGGCGACGGCCTCAACGATGCACCGGTGCTGGCCGGTGCCGACGTCTCGATCGCGATGGGCGACGGCGCGTCGCTGGCCCACCGCGCCGCCGACATGGTCACCACCGGCAGTTCCCTGCAGCGCATTCCCGAAGCGATCACGCTGGCCCGGCGCACGCGGCGCATCATCCACCAGAACCTGGCCTGGGCCGCCGGCTACAACCTGCTGGCCCTGCCGCTGGCCGCCGCCGGCATGGTCACGCCGTGGATCGCCGCGCTGGGCATGGCCATGTCGTCGCTGGCGGTCACCCTCAACGCCCTGCGCCTGGCGCGCGCGGTACCTGCAGCGCGCGGGACCGACGTCGCCGGCACCCTTCCCGTGGAGGTCGCGCGATGAACATCCTGCTGCTGTTGATCCCGATCAGCCTGGTGCTGCTGGGCATCGCGATCGCCGCCTTCGTCTGGGCGGTCAAGCGCGGCCAGTTCGACGACCTGGACACGCCGGCGCTGGACATCCTCGAAGACGACGATCGCCCCGCCCCGCCGCCGGCGCCGGCGCCGCGCGAGCCGCGCGGATCCTGAGATGCCGGTCGACCTGCCGACCCTGGTTGCCGCCGCGCTGGCCGGAGTGCTCGGCGGCCTGCACTGCGCGGTGATGTGCGGCGGCATCGCCGCCAGCTTCCCGGCTGCGGCGCCGGGCCGCCCGCTTGCAGTCGCCTGGCAGGCCAACCTCGGCCGCATCAGCGGCTATGTCATCGCCGGCGCGCTGGCCGGCGGCCTCGGCGGCGGCCTGTTGCGGGTACTGCGGATCGAAGCGCTCGCTGTCGGCGTGCGCATGGCTGCCGGCCTGGCGCTGATCCTGGTCGCGTTGCGCCTGCTCGACCGTGGCGGCCGCCTCGACCTGCTAGCACGTCCCGGCGTGCGCGCCTGGCGCTGGCTGCAACCGCTGCACCGGCGCCTGCTGCCGGCCGACCGCGCCTGGCGGCGCATCGCGCTGGGCGCGCTATGGGGCTGGATGCCGTGCGGCCTGAGCCTGGGCCTGCTCACCGTGGCCTGGCTGCAGGCCAGCGCCGGCGGCGGCGCGCTGGTGATGGCCGCCTTCGGCCTGGGCACGCTGCCGGTGATGCTGCCGCTGACCTGGTCGGGCGCGCGCATGAACCGCTGGCTGCAACGGCCGGGCCTGCGCATGGCGCTCGGCGGCATGGTCCTGGCTGCAGGCCTGCTGACCGTGTCGGCGCCCTGGCTGATGCAGGTGCCGGCGCTGCACGGGCCGCTGGCCGCGCTCGGCTGCCGGCCCTACGCCGGATAGGGGCGCTGCGGGTCAGTCACGGACGCAATCGCGTCCATCGCCCTTGGCCCGGTACAGCGCCTCGTCCGCCGCGCCGGTCCAGTCCTCGATCGTTTCCATGCCCCGCGCAAGTTCGGCCACGCCGATGCTCAGCGTAACCGGGACCC
>JAGHZW010000168.1:0-1507 GCA_017745195.1 Pseudoxanthomonas sp.
GGCCAGTGATCCGCTCACCTACGGCCGCTTCGATCCGGTCGAGCCGCCCGCAGCACCTGGATCCCGCTCGCGAAGCAGAAAGCCCCACGGCCGGGGTCTTTTGCCTTGCGCGCAAGGCTCCGGCGCTTGCGCGCAAGGAAAAAAGCTTCGCGCGCAAAGCAAAAAGCCTCGCGCTCGGAGCTTTGCGCGCAAGGCTTTTTGCCTTGCGAATGGAGCCCGCAGCCCCGTCCACGCGACCTTTTTCCCCGCGCGCCGGGCTTTTTGCCGCGCGGCCGCGGCTCCAGAGCCCTGATCGCAAGGCTTTTTGCCTTGCGCGCAAGCCTCGGCGCTTTGCGCGCAAGGCTTTTTGCCCGACGCACGGGGCTCGGAGCCTTGCGCGCGAGGCTTTCTGCGTTGCGCGCAAGGCTCCAGACGTTGCGCGCAAGGCTCCCGGCCTAGCGATCGGGACGTGACGCGCGCCGTTCGTCGCCGAACGTCGGCATTCATGGCGATATCGTCGCCGTTCGCCAACCCCGACACCCCTTCCGGGTCACGCCACCCTAGCGCCACGCCCCGGATATTCGCACCTATGGCCATCAGCCCCGCGCCCCGCCCCCGCCCCCGTCCCGGCCGCGCCGACGCGCTGGCCCGGTGGCTGCTGACCCTGCTGCTGGTCGCAGCACTGCTGGTGCTGGCGGCCTGGGCCTGGCAGCAGCCGTTCATGGCTCGCCCGCGCGCGCTATGGGAACTGTCGCGGATGCCGCCGCCCACCTCGCTGCCGGTCCCGGTACAGGGGGTGGCGCCGCCGCAGATCGCCGCGACCTTCGGCGCACCGCGGGGCAGCGACCGCCGGCATGAAGGGCTGGACATCTTCGCCGCGCGCGGCACGCCGGTGCGCAGCACCACCCGCGGCGTGGTGCTGGCGATCCGCGATCGCGGCCTGGGCGGGCGCCAGGTCTGGGTGTTCGGACCGGCCGGCGAACGCCACTACTACGCACACCTGGACGCCTGGGCGCCGGCACTGGCCGAGGGCCAGGTGATCGAGGCGGGCGCGCCGCTGGGCACGGTCGGCAACACTGGCAATGCGCGCACCACGCCACCGCACCTGCACTACGGCATCTATGGCGGCGACGGCGCACTGGACCCGCTGCCGCGGATACGTGCCGGGCGCTGAACCGCATCCGCCCCCCGGTGGAACGGACCATCGTGGCCGGCCCCCTCGTTCGCGTGCAGCGCCGGGCCTACCTTGGCGGTGTCAGTCCGCAACAGGGTTCCATGTCATGTCTTCCTCCCCGCAACGCTACCGGGTCACCGTCACCCCGATCGAGCGCGACGGCCTGCCTTGCCGCGGCCGCTGCAGCATCGAATTCGACCAGGCCTGCAGCGAGGACTGGATGCGCATGGTCGAAGGCACCCAGCGCCTGCACGGCTTCAGCGGCGACGAACGCACCGCGCTGGTGATCGGCCTGCGCCTGCTCGACGGCCTTGCCCGCCGCGCGCGCATGGTCGACTTCCGCGGTTATGCCTA
>JAGHZW010000168.1:1556-2226 GCA_017745195.1 Pseudoxanthomonas sp.
CGCTCGCCGACCTGCGCACGCCGCTGGCCTCGCTGCTGCAACGCATCGACGGGCAACCGGCCTGACCTCGCGGACGGGCCGCGCGCCCGTCCACGCCGCACCGCGCGCTATCCTCCCCGCCACTCCCCACCGGCGGAACACGATGCGCTACCTGCCGTCACCGCGCCTGCTGCTGCCGGCGCTTCTGGTCCTGCCGCTCGCCCACTGTTCCTGCCAGCGCCAGCCGGCGGTGGAAACCATGCCGCAAGTCGCCGCCGACGCGACGCTGTCCGGCAGCGACGAAACGGGCGCCGACAATGCCGCACGCGACGCCGCGCAGGCCCGTGCGAACGCGGAGGCGGCCACGCTCGCTGCCTCCACCCTGCACGCCTACCTCGGCGCGCTGCCCGATCCCGATCGCAGCCGCGCCGACGCGTACTGGTCCGGTGGCGGGCCGGGAACGCCTGCCGACGACGCGCTGCTGCGCGGGCTGACCGGCCTGCGCGGCATGCGCATCGAGAACGATCCACCGCACGCGCTGGACCGCGAATCGCCGCCGCGGGCATTCGAGATTCCGGTGCGGCTGCGGCTGGACACCGACACCGGCCCACTGCGGATGCAGGGCCACTACCGGCTGCGCGCGCGGCCAGCGTGTTCTTGACAACTTTCAAGTACACGCCGTTCTCGCGGG
>JAGHZW010000168.1:2260-6527 GCA_017745195.1 Pseudoxanthomonas sp.
CGCGCCTTTTTTTGCCTCGTCGCTGTTCGCGCTCTGCCTCGTCCTCGCTACCTTCGCTGCATCGGCGGCGCCGCAGGTGGCCGGGCGCGAGGTCTCGATCGCGGCCGGCGATGCGCAGCAGTTCCTCGAAGGCCGCTTCCCGCATCGGCAGGACGTGCTCGGCGGCCTGTTCGAAGTCACCGTCAGCAAGCCGCAGCTGGCGATCCCGCCGGGCACGCGCCTGCAGCTGGGCATGGACCTGGCCCTGGCCACCGCCGGCGGCGCGCCAGTGCCGATGGGCCAGATGGTCCTGACCAGCGCGCTGCGCTACGACGCCGCCCAGCGCGCGTTCTTCCTCGACCAGCCGCGGATCGATGCGTTCCATCCGGCCGGCGGCAGCGGCGGCCTCGATGACGACAGCCGCGAGCTGCTCAACCTGTGGCTGGCCGATTACGCGCGCAAGGAGCCGGTGTACCGGATCGACCCGACCATCGCCGCGCTGCTCGGCGGCCTGGACGTGCAGTCGGCCGGCGTGCGCGACGGCCGCCTGGTGGTGACCTTCAACCGCGACGTGGGCGCGGCCGCCGGGGCGCTGGCGCCGACGGAATGACAGACGCGGGCCGGGCGCCACCAGCGCTCCTGGAACGCCAGATGCGGACCGGGCCATTGCGCCGACGGAGGTGCGGACGCGGACCGGCGCACGGGCGCAGCCCGATCGACCGACCCGTGCCGGGCCAGTGGCGCCGGCGCGATCATGGATACGAACCGCGAACCGCGCCGCCCGACGGGGAGCCGCCACCGCGAGGCGGCGGCTCCAGCGGACTCAGCGCTTGGGCTGCAGCATCGTCCCGGTGCACTTCTTCGAGCCGCACAGGCAGGCCCAGATCTTCTTCAGCCGCGGCGTGTGCCGCTCGGCCAGGGTGATGCCGTAGTTGTAGGACAGCTCCTCGCCCGGGGCGATGTCGCGGATCGCCTCGATGAAGACCTTGTCGTGGCGGTTGTCGCCGTCCTCGTTCTCGACGGTCACCGCCTCGCAGTTCGGATCGCAGCTGTGGTTGATCCAGCGCGCGTCGTTGCCCTCGTAGCTGGCGTCGATGACCCAGTCGTCGTTGAGGGTGAACAGGAAGGTGTGGCCGCTGTCGATGTCGCCGCCAACGTCGTTGTCGACCTGCTCGTGGGTGCGTCGCCGGCCCTTGTATTCGATGACCCGCTCGCCCTTGCGGATCGGCGCGACGGCGAATACGCCATTGCCGTGGATGGGCGACTTGCGGGCGGCGATCTTGCGGGGCATGCCTGTTCCGGATGGGTGGGGACCCGGCGATTCTCGCCGATGCGAACGCGCAGCCCAAGCCCGGAGGCGGTTGACGGGACGCTTCGGCGACGCACGAACCCGTCGCACCCGTGCCGGAAGTCGGCATGACCGCCGCCACGGCGTGAGGACCGCGTGACCGGAAGCGACCGCTGCCGGCGTTCTCCGGCTCTGTTGTCCACCACCCAAGAGCTTTCCGATGCGATCCAGCCACCTCCGCCGCGCCGCCCTGGCCGGCCTTTCGCTCTCGACCGCGCTGCTGGCCGCCTGCCAGCCGGGCACCGCGGCCGCGCCCTCCCCCTCCACCTCGCCAGCCCCCGCGCCCGCGGCGCCGGTCGCGGACCTGCTCGCCCGCGGCGAATACCTGGTCCGCGTCGCCGGCTGCAACGACTGCCATACCGCCGGCTATGCCGAACGCCAGGGCGACGTACCGAAGGCGCAGTGGCTGACCGGTTCGGCGCCGCTGGGCTACTTCGGCCCCTGGGGCACCACCTACGCGACCAACCTGCGCCTGCGCATGCAGGAACTGGACGAGGCGCAATGGCTGGAATACAGCGCCAACCTGCACACCCGTCCGATCATGCCGGACTTCTCGGTGCGGGCAATGAGCGAGGAGGACCGCCGCGCGATCCACCGCTTCATCCGCAGCCTCGGCCCGGCCGGCACCCGCGCCCCCGACGCCCTGCCGCCCGGCCAGACCCCGCCGCCGCCGTACCTGGCCCTGGTTCTTCCGCCCGCGCCGGCAGGCGCTCCGCCGGCCGCGGCTGAACCGCGCTGAAGCCCGACGTCGGCCGGATCCACCGGCCGGCTTGGCCCGGGCGGGGGCGAAAGCGTACAATTTCGGTACGCTTTAAGGCCCCTCGCCCCGCCATGCTCCGCGTCACCAAGCTCACCGATTACGCCACCGTCGTCCTGACCGTGCTTGCCGCGCGCCAGGGCCAGGTGCTGAGCGCGGCCGAGCTGGCCGAACACTCCGGGCTGGAACAGCCCACCGTCAGCAAGCTGCTCAAGCCGCTGGCCCAGGCCGGCCTGGTCGAGGGCCTGCGCGGCGTGCACGGCGGCTACCGGCTCAGCCGCGAAGCCGACCGGATCACCCTGATCGAGATCGTCGAGGCGATGGAAGGCCCGCTGGCGATGACCGAGTGCAGCCAGCACGACAGCAACTGCGGCATCGCCCACCAGTGCGGCGTGCGCAGCAACTGGCGCCTGATCAACGACGTGGTCGCCGACGCACTGCGCGGGGTGACCCTGGCGCAGATGCTGCGCCCCGCGCCCCCAACCGAACCCTCCCCCGAACCGACGCGCCGGCGCGAGATCGCCGTGCGCGTCGCCAGTTGAATCCACAGGCAGCCCCCATGGCCACCCAGACCGACGTCACCGACACCCCCACCGAAGCCCCGCCGCAGAACGCCGAGATTCTCGAGCGGCTGGGCCGGCGCTACGACGCCGGCTTCGTCACCGAGATCGAATCGGACTCGCTGCCGCCGGGCCTGGACGAGGACACCATCCGCGCCCTGTCGGCGAAGAAGGACGAACCGGAGTGGATGACCGAATGGCGGCTGGAAGCCTACCGCCGCTGGCTGGACATGCCGGTGCCGCACTGGGCCAAGCTGAAGATCGCGCCGATCGACTTCCAGGCGATCAGCTACTACTCCGCGCCCAAGGGCCCGAAGTACAAGTCGCTGGACGAGGTGCCGCAGGAACTGCTCGACACCTACGACAAGCTCGGCGTGCCGCTGCACGAGCGGGCCAAGCTGGCCGGCGTGGCGGTGGACGCGGTGTTCGACTCGGTCTCCGTCGGCACGACGTTCCGCAAGGAGCTGGCTGACAAGGGCATCATCTTCTGCTCGATGTCCGAGGCCATCCGCGAACATCCCGAGCTGGTGAAGAAGTACCTGGGCAGCGTGGTCCCGCACGGCGACAACTACTTCGCCGCGCTGAACTCGGCGGTGTTCTCCGACGGCAGCTTCGTGTTCATCCCGAACGGCGTGCGCTGCCCGATGGAGCTGAGCACCTACTTCCGGATCAACGCCGGCCACACCGGCCAGTTCGAGCGCACCCTCATCATCGCCGAGGAGCGCAGCCACGTTTCGTACCTGGAAGGCTGCACCGCGCCGATGCGCGACGAGAACCAGCTGCACGCGGCGGTGGTCGAGCTGGTCGCGCTGGACGACGCCGAGATCAAGTACTCGACCGTGCAGAACTGGTACCCGGGCGACGAGGAAGGCCGCGGCGGCATCTACAACTTCGTGACCAAGCGTGCCGAGTGCCGTGGCGCGCGCAGCAAGGTCACCTGGACCCAGGTCGAGACCGGCTCGGCGATCACCTGGAAGTACCCGTCCTGCGTGCTGCTGGGCGACGACTCCTCCGGCGAGTTCCACTCGGTGGCGCTGACCCACCACCGCCAGCAGGCCGACACCGGCACCAAGATGATCCACGTCGGCAAGCGCACCAAGTCGAAGATCGTGTCCAAGGGCATCAGCGCCGGACACGGCCAGAACACCTACCGCGGCCTGGTCAAGGTCGACCGCAATGCCGAGGGCGCGCGCAATTACACCCAGTGCGACAGCCTGCTGATCGGCAAGCAGTGCGGCGCCCACACCTTCCCCTACATCGAGGTGAAAAACCCGGGCGCCACCGTCGAGCACGAGGCCACCACCTCCAAGATCAGCGACGACCAGCTGTTCTACTGCCGCTCGCGCGGCATCTCCGCCGAGGACGCGGTGTCGCTGATCGTCGACGGCTTCTGCAAGCAGGTCTTCCGCGAACTGCCGATGGAGTTCGCGGTCGAGGCCAAGAAGCTGCTGGAAGTGTCGCTGGAAGGCAGCGTCGGCTGAGTCCGCACGCGCCGCAAAAACAAAACAGGATCAGGAACCACCATGCTGAAGATCGAAAACCTCCACGCCAGCATCGCCGGCAAGGAAATCCTCAAGGGCCTGTCGCTGGAAGTAAAGCCGGGCCAGGTGCACGCCATCATGG
>JAGHZW010000168.1:6538-8066 GCA_017745195.1 Pseudoxanthomonas sp.
GCTCGACTACATCAAACCGGACGTGGTCCACGTACTGGCCGACGGCCGCATCGTCGAGACCGGCGGGCCGGAACTGGCGCTCGAGCTCGAACAGCACGGCTACGCCTGGCTGAAGGACCGCGTGCCGCCCGAGAAGGTGGCCTGATGGGCGCCCTGCTCGATTCGTTCCGGGACGCCTTCGCCGCGTTGCCGGGTGCCGATTCGCAACAGTTGGGTGCCGGCCGCCGCCAGGCGCTGGACGCGCTGCTCGCCGACGGCCTGCCTGGTCCGCGCGAGGAGGCCTGGAAATACACCCCGCTGCGTGCGCTGGAACGGCGTGCGTTCGCTGCCGCCGACGCGACGGCGCCCGCGTTCGACGCGGCGCTGCTCGACGGCATCCCCGCGCCGCGCCTGGTCTTCGTCAACGGCCGTCACGACGCCGCGCACAGTGACCTGTCCGGCCTGCCGGCCGGCGTGGTCGTCGAACCGCTCTCACGCACCCTGGCCAGCGGCGAGCCGCGCGACGTCAACTTCATCCTGCGCCGCTACGACCAGCGCAGCGAAGTCTTTGCCCGCGCCAATGCCGCGCTCGCGGACGAAGGCGTGATCCTGCGCGTCGACGCCGGCGTGCAGGTCCAGGCGCCGCTGCACCTGGTCTTCATCGGCGTGCCGCAATCCGGCGACCGCGCCTGGCACCTGCGCCACTTCCTCGACCTGCGCAACGATGCGCGGCTGGACATCGTCGAGCACCAGCTCGCCGATGGCGACCATGCGCACCTGGCCAACGACGTGCTGCACCTGTACGTGGGCCAGCGCGGCGTGGTCCGCCACGCGCGGATCCAGGCCGATGCCGCCCGCGCCACGCGTTTCGCCCGCACCGACGTCGTGCTGGCGCGCGAGGCGGACTACCAGCGCTTCGACCTGGAACTGGGCGCCGGCCTCAGCCGTCACGAACTGAACGTGCGCCTGGAAGGCGACGGCGCCAGGCTGGTCGCCAACGGCGTGCTGCTCGGCGACGGTCGCCGCCATGTCGACACCCGCCTGGGCATCGAGCACATCGCCCGCGATACCGCCTGCGAACTGCTCTGGCGCGGCATCGCCGATGGCCGCAGCCGGGTCGTGTTCCACGGCGGCATCGACATCCGCGCCGGCGCCGACGGCACCGATGCGGCACTGTCGAACAAGAACCTGCTGCTGTCGGCCGATGCGGAGATCGACAGCCAACCGGTGCTGGTGATCGACGCCGACGAGGTCAAGGCCGCGCACGGCGCCACGGTCGGCCAGCTCGACGCCAACGCGCTGTTCTACCTGCGCTCGCGCGGGATCTCCGAGCCGCAGGCGCGCCGCCTGCTGACCGTGGCGTTCTGTCGCGAACCGCTGCTGGCGCTCGAGGACGACGGCCTGCGCCAGTTCCTGCTCACCCGCCTGGACGCGGCGCTGGCCGCCGCGTTCGGCAGCGGCGATGCCCTCGATGGAGAGCCGGCATGAGCACGCAGCCGGCCGCGGTCCATGACGCCGCCCTGCAGGTCCGGGCGCACCGAGAACATCC
>JAGHZW010000168.1:8104-34349 GCA_017745195.1 Pseudoxanthomonas sp.
ACCGAGTGGAACTCGCCGGAGGAGTCGTCGCCCAGCGCACCGGCGCCACGATCAGGGTCGCCGAGATGCTGCCCGATGGCAGCCTCGACCTGGAGGCGCTGTATAAGGCGATGACCGCGGACGTGAAGCTGCTCGCGGTCACCCATGTCTCCAACGTGCTCGGCACGGTCAACCCGGTGCGCGAGATCTGCCGCGAGGCGCGCCGCCGCGGCATCGTCACCGTGGTCGACGGCTCCCAGGCCGCGCCGCACATGAAACTGGACGTGGCCGCGATCGGCTGCGACTTCTATGCGATCACCGGCCACAAGATGGCCGGCCCGACCGGCACCGGCGCACTGTGGGCGCGGCGCGAGCACCTGCAGGCGATGCCGCCGTTCCTCGGCGGCGGCGAGATGATCAAGGAAGTGAGCTTCGACGGCACGGTGTTCAACGACCCGCCGCACCGCTTCGAAGCCGGCACGCCGAACATCGCCGGCTTCGTCGGCCTGGGCGCCGCGGTCGACTACCTCGAATCGGTGGGCATGGAGCACATCGCCGCGCGCGAGGCCGAGCTGCTGGCCCACGCCACCGAAGCGCTGCAGAAGATCCCCGGCCTGCGCATCTTCGGCACCGCGCCACGCAAGGCCGCGGTGATCTCGTTCCTGGTCGAGGGCGCCCACGCCCACGACCTGGCCACCCTGCTCGACCTCGAGGGCGTGGCCGTGCGCTCGGGCCAGCATTGCGCGCATCCGCTGCTGCAGTACTTCGGGGTGGCGGCGACGCTGCGCGCCTCGCTGGCCTTCTACAACACGCACGACGAGATCGAACGCTTCGTCGCCGCGTTGGAGAAGACCCGCCGCCTGCTGGTGGCCTGAGCCCTCCGCGGTCCCGGCATCCGTCGGGACCCGGCGCCCCTGCATCGCCCCGTCGACGAGACAGCCGGCCCCTCCGGGTTCCGGCCTGCGCCTCGACGACGGCATCGACGACACCGAGACGACCTAGAATGTCCGGCATGGATTCCCTCGCCTTCCGCACGGCCACCGAGGCCGACATCCCGGCCCTCGTCGCGCTGGTCACTTCCGCTTACCGCGGCGATTCCAGCCGCGCCGGCTGGACCACCGAGGCCGACATGCTCGACGGCCAGCGCATCGACCCGGACGTGCTGCGCGAGGACATCGCCCGGCCGCGCAGCCGGGTCCTGCTCGCCGAACGCGACGGCACGCTGCTGGCCTGCGCGCACGTGGCCGAGGAGGACGGCGCCGGCTATTTCGGGATGTTCTCGGTGCGCCCGGACCTGCAGGGCGGCGGCGTGGGCAAGGCGGTGCTGGCCGAGGCCGAGCGCGTCGTCCGCGAGGAATGGCAGCTGCCGGCCATGCGCATGACCGTGATCGACGTCCGCGAGGAACTGATCGCCTTCTACCAGCGCCGCGGCTATGTCCGCACCGGCATCCGCAAGCCCTTTCCCTACGGCGACGAGCGCTATGGCATCCCGCTGCGCGACGACCTGCGCTTCGAGGTCCTCGAGAAGGAACTGCGAGCGGGAATCGCGGCATGAGCGAGGCCTGGACGTTCGTGTGCGCCGCCGGTGAACTGCTTCCCGGCGAGATGAAGCCCGTGTTCGACGAGGTCACCGGCACGCCGATCCTGGTGGTCAACCTGGACGGCGAGCTCTACGCACTGGAAGACCGCTGCAGCCACGAGGACTTCGAGCTGTCCTCGGGCACCGTCGACCCCGCCGAAGGCAGCGTCGAATGCGTCCTGCACGGCGCCCGCTTCGACATCCGCGACGGCCGCGCGCTCTGCGCACCGGCCTATTCGCCGGTGCCCAAGTTCCCGGTCAAGCTCGAGCACGGCGGGATCTGGACCCGCGACGACCGCGGCTGACAGCGGCACCCCGACATCCGAGCCCTGTCAGCAGCCTTGCCCGGCAACCGGGCCATAGCTCGCTGCTTGGCTTGTAGTTGATAACGTTTATCATTAACATGCAGGCCGCTCCCCGCCAAACCAGCTTCGCTGCAGGCATACGGAGGCGCGGCGACTGCATGTCGCCACCTGCCCCGGGCGGCCAGTCAGGCGGTCACTCCCTTCGTCAAACGGACCTCCATGAACTACGTCAGGACACGCAAGTACGCTCCGCGCGCCACCGTGCTGGCCACCGCCACCCTCGCCGCGAGCTTTCCCACCCTGCCGGCGCATGCCGCCAATGCGGATACCAGCCTCGACTCTGCCAGTCCGCAGCCGGACGCCACCGACCTGGACAAGGTGGAAGTGCGCGGCAGCTGGTTCAGCGCGTCGTCCTCGAAGTTCACCGCCGAGCTGGTGGACACGCCCAAGTCGGTGTCCATCATTCCGCAGAAGCTGCTGAGCCAGACCGGCGCCACCAGCCTGCAGGATGCACTGCGCATGGTGCCGGGCATCACCTTCGGCGCCGGCGAAGGCGGCAACCCGACCGGCGACCGCCCTTTCATCCGCGGCTTCGACTCGCAGAGCAACACCTTCGTCGACGGCCTGCGTGATGCCGGCTCGCAGACCCGCGAGGTGTTCAACCTCGAGCAGGTCGAGGTGGTGAAGGGCCCCAGTTCCGCCTATGGCGGCCGCGATTCCGGCGGCGGCAGCATCAACCTGGTGAGCAAGACGCCGAAGCTGAAGGACGCGACCTCGGTCAGCCTCGGTGCGGGCACCGACAGCTACCTGCGCGCCACCGCCGACGCCAATTTCGTCCTGGGCGACGGCATCGCCGCGCGCGTGAACCTGATGGGTCACGACGCCGACATTCCCGGTCGCGATGCGGCGAACGTCAGTCGCTGGGGCATCGCCCCCTCGATCGCGTTCGGCCTCAACGGCGCCGCGCAGCTGATCGTCAGCCACTACCACATGGAAACCGACGACCTGCCCGACGCCGGCGGCTTCCCGTACAGCAACCCGCTGACCGGCGCCAATGCCGCACTCAACGGTGACGGCAGCCCGCTGGTGCCCGACCGCAACAACTATTACGGCCTGAAGGATCGCGATTTCCAGCGTACCCGCGCCGATATCAGCACCGTTGACGCCAGCTACGCCTTCGACGACCACAAGCTGCGCAATGTCGTCCGCATCGGCAACACCAGCAACGACTACCTGTGGACCCAGCCGGACGACAGCAAGGGCAACCCGCTGCTGTACGGCACCCTGTGGCGACGTACCAACACCCGCGCCGCGGACACCGACAGCTTCATCAACCAGCTGAGCCTGACCGGCGTCTTCAACACCGGCGCGATCGGGCACAGCTACAGCACCGGCATCGAGTACAGCGACGAGGAAACCAGCCGCGGCAGCTACCTGATGACCCCGGGCACCAACAACTTCCTGACCGGCAACCAGGTCTGCGCCACCACCGGCGCCGCCACCGGCTACAACTGCACCGACTTCGACAACCCGAACCCGGACGACCCGTGGTCGGTCGGCCAGACGGTGTACCGCAGCAACAAGGCGCTGGACGTCAACCAGCAGACCAAGACCCTGTCGGTGTATGCGTTCGACACCATCGAACTGGCGCCGCAGTGGCTGCTCAACCTGGGCGTGCGTTACGACGACTACGAGACCGTGCAGGTCACGCCGTCGGCGACCGCTGCGCCGGTGCGGCTGGCCAACAAGTCGGACTTCGTGAACTACCAGGCCGGCGTGGTGTTCAAGCCGACCGAGGATGGCAGCATCTATCTGTCCTACGGCACCTCGTCGACGCCGCCGGGCATGGATGGTGGCGACGGCTCCGACGGCATCAGCGTGGCGATCCAGGATCTGGAGCCGCAGGAAACCGCCAACCTCGAACTGGGCGTGAAGTGGAACCTGCTGGACGACAAGCTCGCGCTGACCGCGGCGGCTTTCCACACCGTGATGGACAACGCCCGCATCATCATCGACAACGGCACCACCCAGAACGCCGGCAAGAAGACCGTCGACGGCATCGAGATCGGCTTCAACGGCCAGCTCACCGACGACTGGAGCATGTATGGCGGCTACACCTACCTGGACGCGGTGATCGACGACAACGGCTATGTCTGCGCCGTCGCCGGACGCACCTGCCCCAGCGGCATCTACGTGCCGTCGCCGTACAACGGCAACCAGTTCCCGAACACGCCGGAGAACAGCGCCACCCTGTGGACGACCTACGTCCTTCCGTTCGGCCTGACCATCGGCGGCGGCGCGACCTATTCGGACAAGCAGTACGGCGACGTGGCCAACATCAAGTGGATCCCGGACTACACGCGCTGGGACGCGATGGCCAGCTATGCCTTCAGCCCGCGCTACAGCCTGCAGCTGAACGTGCAGAACCTGACCGACAAGGCGTACTTCACCAAGGCCTATGCCTCGCACTACGCCAGCATGGCGGCGGGTCGCTCGGCCACGTTGACCTTCACCGCCGCGTTCTGAGCGGGGACGGACAGCTCCGCTAAGCCACGACCGATGACGCCCGGATCCTCCCTCGCGCCCGATACCGATGTCGATGACCTGGCCGGCCGCCTGCGCACGACGCCCGAGGGCGCCTTCGGCGCGGTGCTGGAAGCGGCGCGGGCCGGACAGGTTCCGGCCCAGTCGCTGCTGGCGCAGATGTACATGGAAGGCAAAGGCGTCGCCCGCGACGCCGAGGCGGCGCTGCTCTGGTACGCGGTCGCCGCCAACAACGGCGACGCGATGGCGATGAACATGCTCGGCCGCTGCCACGAACTGGGCGAAGGCACCGCCATCGACTTCGTCCTGGCCGCGACCTGGTACCGCCGCGCCGCCGACTCCGGGCTGGACTGGGGCATGTACAACCATGCCAACCTGCTGGCCACCGGCCGCGGCGTGGCCCGCGACGAGGCCCGCGCGCTCGAGCTCTACACCCGTGCCGCCGGCCTGGGCCATGCCAAGTCGATGAACCTGCTGGCCCGCCACCTGGAAGACGGACTGGAAACCGGCGCCGACCCGCAGGCCGCGCTGGACTGGTACAGGCGCTCGGCCGAGGCCGGCGACTTCCGCGGCCAGGCCAACTACGCCTCGATCCTGCTGCAGAAGGGCGAGGTGGCGCAGGCCACGCACTGGCTGCGGCAGGCGCTCGCCCACGGCAGCCCATCGTTCATGGCCCACATCGTGCCTGAGCTGGCGGCATCGCCGCATCCACAGATCCGCGAACTGGTCTCGCATCAGGCGAGCTGAGGAAACCCGCATGCTGCTGCACATCCCCGGAGTACTGAGCCGCGAACAGGTGGCGGACTTCCGCCGCAGGCTCGACGGAACCTCCTGGATCGACGGGCGCGAAACCGTCGGCCACCTCGGCGCACAGGCCAAGCGCAACGAGCAGTTGCCCGACGCCTCGCCGCTGAAGCGCGAGCTCGGTGAAACCATCCTCCTGGCGCTGGCGAAGAATCCGCTGTTCTTCAGCTTCGCCCTGCCGTTCAAGTACCTGCCGCCGCGCTTCAACCGCTACACCGGCGGCGGCACCTACGGCTTCCATGTCGACGGCGCGGTGATGAACCTCGCCCAGGGCGAACAGTTGCGCTCGGATGTGTCGTGCACGCTGTTCCTGTGCGATCCGGACGAGTACGAGGGCGGCGAGCTGGTCGTCGCCGACACCTACGGCGAGCACATGGCCAAGCTGCCGGCCGGCGACATGATCGTGTATCCGTCCAGCAGCCTGCACCAGGTCACCCCGGTGACCCGCGGCGCACGCGTGGCCTCGTTCTTCTGGGTGCAGAGCATGGTCCGCGACGACGGCCGCCGGCGCCTGCTGTTCGAGATGGATTCGGCGATCGAGGCGCTGCGCGCCAGCGGAGCCGACGAAAGCGCGGTCCTGCAGCTGACCGGCGTGTACCACAACCTGTTGCGGCAATGGGCCGAGGTATAAGGCTTACGGTCAACCACCGACTGCCGCACGCGTTTCCCGACAGACATCCCCACGACCGGATCCCGACACGGTCGGGACATCCATCGAACAGAGCCGCCCATCCCGCCCGTGTCCGCCAAGTCCTCCCGCCACGATCCGGTTTCCGCGCAGCAGCGCCGCGGCTTCTGGCTGCGCCAGCTGCACCAGTGGCACTGGATCAGCTCGGCGGTCTGCCTCGTGGCGATGCTGCTGTTCACCGCCACCGGGATCACGCTCAACCACGCTGCCAGGATCGAAGCGGCGCCGCGGGTGGACAACCGCACCGCCAGACTGCCCGCGCCGATGATCGCGCAGCTGCACGACTCGCCGGAGGAAGGCAACGCGCCGCTGCCGCCGGCAGTCGCGGCCTGGCTCGGCGATACGCTGGACATTGCGCTGGGCCGGCGCCCGGCGGAATGGTCGCCGGAAGAGGCCTACATCTCGATGCCCTCGCCCGGCGCCGATGCCTGGCTGAGCATCGACCGGGCGACCGGCGCGGTCGAATACGAGCGCACCGGACGCGGCTGGATCGCCTACTTCAACGACCTGCACAAGGGCCGCAATGCCGGGCCGGCGTGGGGCTGGTTCATCGATGTCTTCGCCATCGCCTGCCTGGTGTTCTGCATCAGCGGCCTGTTCCTCCTGCACCTGCATGCGCGACAGCGCCGCCTGACCTGGCCGCTGGTCGGCCTGGGCCTGGTCGTGCCGCTGCTGCTCATGCTGATCTTCATCCACTGACGAGGTCCGTTCCATGCGCGCCAAGCTGTTCATCGCGGTCAGCGGCCTGCTGACATTGCCGGCCTATGCGGCCGAACTCGAAATCAACGTCGAGATCCCCCGACTCAACGTGGCCGAGTACCACCGCCCCTACGTGGCGATCTGGCTGGAGGGCGCCGACCAGAAGGTCGCGGCCAACCTGGCGGTCTGGTACCAGCTGAAGGACACCGCCGAGGGCCATGGCACCAAGTGGCTGCCCGACCTGCGCCAGTGGTGGCGCAAGTCCGGCCGCACCCTGCAGGTGCCGGTCGACGGCGTGACCGGCCCGACCAGGCCGGCCGGCAAGCACACGCTCGACATCGCCGGCACGCAGCCGCAGCTCCGCGACCTTGCACCGGGCGAATACACGCTGGTGGTCGAAGCGGTGCGCGAGGTCGGCGGCCGCGAGCTGGTGAAAGTCCCCTTCTCCTGGCCGGCGAAAACCGCGCAGGCCGGCAGCGCGCAGGGCAGCACCGAACTCGGCGCCGTGAGCCTGTCGGTCAAGCCCTGAATCCCGCCGAATACCGTCCCGATGCACGACTCCCTCCGCAGCCGCTGCGGACATTCCGGAGATCCAACATGAAGCGTCCCCTGATCCTCGCCGCGCTGGTCGCCATCGCCATTCCCCACCAGGCCCTGGCCCACAAGCAGTGGCTGTTGCCCTCCTCCACCGTGCTCGCCGGCAAGGAGGCCTGGGTCACGGTCGACGCGGCGGTGTCCAACCAGCTGTACTACCCGGACCACGTGCCGATGCGGCTGGACAACATCGTCATCACCGCTCCGGACGGCAGCACCGCCAGTCCGCAGAACCCGGCCACCGGCAAGTACCGCAGCGTGTTCGACGTGCAGCTGGACCAGGACGGCACCTACCGCATCGCCAACGTCAATGCCGGCCTGTCCGCGCGCTGGGATACGAAGGAAAGCCTGGCCGCGGCGAAGGCAGGCAAGGACAAGCCGGCGCCGGCGGGCGGCATGGGCGGCGCGGGTGGTCCCGGCGGTGGACGTGGCGGCTTCCTGCGCAACGCCACGGTCGAAGACCTGACGACGAAAATCCCGAAGGACGCGCTGAACGTGCAGGTCACCGAGGGCATCGGCCGGGTCGAGACCTTCGTCACCAAGGGTGCGACCAGCGCGCTCAAGGCCAGCGGCAAGGGGCTGGAACTGGTGCCGGTCACCCATCCCAACGACCTGTTCGCCGGCGAAGAAGCCACCTTCAGGCTGACGATCGACGGCCAGCCCGCCGCCGGGCTGGAGGTCGAGATCGTGCGTGGTGCCACCCGCTACCGCAACGCGCAGCAGGAGATCACGCTCAAGACCGCCGCAGACGGCAGCTTCACCGTCACCTGGCCCGAGGCGGGCATGTACTGGCTGGAAGCATCGACGCAGGATGAGAAGGTCAGCGTGCCGCAGGCCAGGCAGCGTCGCCTGAGCTACGTGGCCACGCTGGAAGTGCTGCCGCAGTAAGAACGGTCGACCGGGCATGGAACAGGCGGCAGCCGGCCACCTCGCCAGCCTCGGCGGCGAGACGATGGGGACGCGCTGGAGCGTGCGGTTGTCCGCGCGTCCCGGCGCGGACCTGCATGCGCTGCACGTCACCATCCAGCAGGCGCTGGACCAGGTCGTGGCGCAGATGAGCACCTGGGATCCCGGCTCCGACATCAGCCGCTACCGCAATGCACCGGCCGGCAGCTGGCTGCGCCTGCCCCGGGAGTTCGCGTGCGTGCTGGACTGCGCGATCGAAGTCGCCCGCCGCAGCGATGGCGCGTTCGATCCCACGCTCGGCCCGCTGGTGGACCTGTGGGGTTTCGGCAGCGCCGGAACGCCGCGTCGCGTGCCGGCGCTGGACGCCATCGACGACGCCCGCGCCCGCAGCGGCTGGTCGCGCCTGCAGCGACGCGATGGCGGACGCGAACTGCTGCAGCCCGGCGGCCTGCAGCTCGACCTGTCGGCGATCGCCAAGGGTTTCGGCGCCGACCTGGTCGCCACGCACCTGCGCGGGCGAGGCATCGAGGCCGCGCTGGTGGAAGTCGGTGGCGAGATCCGCGGCTACGGCCGCAAGGCCGACGGCGAACCGTGGCGCGTACTGGTCGAATCGGCGGCCGAGGAAGACGCGTCCGTCGATGAACTGCCGCCGCGCGTGCTGTGCCTGGACGACGCCGCGGTGGCGACATCCGGGGATCGCTGGCACCGCTTCGAACAGGACGGCCGCCGCTACGCGCACACGATCGATCCGCGCACCGGCGTGCCGGTGAGCGACGCGGCCGCCTCGGTCACCGTGGTCGCCGCCGATGCGATGCACGCCGATGCGTGGGCGACCGCGCTGACGGTGATGGGAGCATCCGCCGGCCTGGAGTTCGCCCGCACCCATGGCCTTGCCGCGCGCTTCGTCGTGCGCGCCGGCGCGCGGTTGCGCGAATCGATGACCGACGCCTTCCAGTCGCATCTCGCGGCATGAACGGGATGGCTGCCACCGGCAAACGCGACATGCCCCGCGCGCTGCCGGGCAACCTGGTGCTGATCGCCGTACTGCTGCTCGCGGCCGCGCTGCTGCTGGCGCTGCACGACGACGCCTGGTGGATGGCCGCACCGCGACCGCTGCGCTGGTGGCTGGCCGCTGGCGTCGCAGTCGCCTACCTGGGTTTCTGTGCCGGGTTCCTGTCGCGTCGGCGCGCTGCGACCGTGACATCGACCCAGGCCGGCGACACGCCGCCGGTGCTGCTGGCGTGGGCCAGCCAGACCGGCTTCGCCCGGCTGCTGGCCGAACGCAGCGCGACGATGCTGCAGGAAGGATCGCCGGGCGCGCCGGTGCTGTCACTGCCGCTCGAAAGCGTGGACGCCGAATTGCTCGCGCGCAGCCGCCGTGCGCTGTTCATCGTGAGCACTACCGGCGAGGGCGACCCGCCCGACCACGCACTCGCCTTCCTGCGGCGGACGATGTCGCAGTCCCCTGCGCTGGCCGGGCTCGAATACGCGTTGCTGGCACTGGGCGACCGCGAATACCACGACTTCTGCGCGTTCGGGCGCCAGCTCGACGGATGGCTGCGCGCGCACGGCGCGCGCCCGCTGTTCGACCGCATCGAAGTCGACAATGCCGACCAGGCCATGCTGCGCCACTGGCAGTACGAAGTGGGACGGATCGGCGGCCTGGACGCGCTTCCGGACTGGACCCCGCCCGCCTACGAACCCTGGCGCCTGCAGGCACGCACCCGGGTGAACGAGGGCAGCCCCGGCGCGCCGGTGTTCGACCTGGCGCTGGTGCCGGTGGACGGCCCATTGCCGGAGTGGACCGCAGGCGACATCGCCGAGGTGGGACCACGCAATCCGCCGCGGCAGGTCCAGGCCCTGCTCGATGCATTGGCACTTTCGCCGGACGCGCGCGTGGCCACCGGCCGCGGCGAGGAATCCCTGCCGGTGCTGCTATCGCGCATGCGGCTTCCGGATGCGGCCACGGTGCGTGGGCTGACCGCGCAGCAGCTGGCCGACCGGCTGCAGCCGTTGCCGCACCGCGAGTACTCGATCGCCTCGATTCCGGGCGAAGGCCGGGTGCGCCTGCTGGTCCGGCGCATGGCGCATGCGGATGGCACGCCGGGCCTGGGCAGCGGCTGGCTCTGCGATCACGCCGCGCCGGGCGACAGCATCGACCTGCGCCTGCGCCGCAACCCGGGTTTCCATCCGTCGCCAGCGGCGCTGCCGCTGGTACTGATTGGAAACGGCACCGGCATCGCCGGCCTGCGCGCACACCTGCTGGCGCGCATCGCCGCCGGCGCACGCGACAACTGGCTGCTGTTCGGCGAGCGCAGCCCGGACCACGACCGGTTCTACGGCGAGGAAATCGGCCGCTGGCAGGCCGAGGGCTGGCTGCAACGCCTCGACCTGGGCTTCTCCCGCGCGCCACTCGATCCGGCGTACGTGCAACACCGCCTGTCGGCCGCTGCGGGCGCTCTGCACGAGTGGGTGGGCAACGGCGCCTCGATTCTGGTGTGCGGCAACGCAATGGGCATGGCGCCGGCCGTCGATGCGGCATTGGCCGCCATCCTGGGCGAGGAAGGCCGCGATGCGCTTCGTGCCGCGGGGCGCTACCGGCGCGACGTCTACTGACGACGCACTACAGGGAATCGCGCGCGTTGGCGCGGCTTGCCTCCAGCGATCCGACCGGTTCGCCGCGCCGTGCCTGGATCAGCAGCAACTCGCCGGCACCTTCGATCGAGTAGCGCCGCCGTCCCGCTACCGACGCCAGCCAGGCGCTGTCGCCCTGCGCCAGCGCAGCCTGTTCGCGACCGTCGGCACCGATCCGCGCCGCGCCGGCCAGCACGTACAACGCCCACGACGTGGCTTCATCGCCGAAACACCACATGCCGCCCACCAGCGGACGGTGCAGCAGCGTGGCCTCCATCTCCTGCGGACGCCACATCAGGTTGAACACCTGGACCGGCCCATCCATCGGAATACCGGTCACCGCGCGCGCGCCCTCGAAGCGCGCACGCTGGTGCGGCGGCAACAGGTCGACCCGCTCGCCATCGTCGAAATGCAGGCTCAGGCCATTGCCGTGCAGCAACACCTGCTCGCGCTCGACCCCGGGGAACGGCGAGAAATCGGCCACTGCATCGACTTCGGCAATGGACAGGCGCAGATGCCAGCCTTCCGAATCCGGCACGGCCAGGACCTCCCGGGTCCAGCCGCGTCCGTTGCGCCAGCGCCGGCGCCGGTATTCGGTGGCAGGAATCGCGAGTACGCCATGCTCGTTCATGCGTTCATTCTGCCGCATAGGTGCAGTCGGATCCCGGACAAGACATCGCCCGGCCGCACGTCCTGTGCGAAACCGGGCGATGAGGTACATCCCTGTCGGCGTCCTGCCTGGTTCCCCGCGTCCCTGCCGGCGGGCACCGGCCGCGCCTCCGTGCGCGTACCGATGCCTCTCCACTGCTTCCTGCCAACGCACCTGGTGCGGGTCCTTGGGGCTTCCGTGCCGGGGCGGACCAGTTGTTGTTACGCAACCCGCGACAGAAAGCGGACAGTCGGCTCAGCGCCGGGCCACCGGCTTGGCCGGCGCCGCGACGGCCTGCTTGCCCGGCACCGGCTTGCCCTTCACCGCGGCCGGACGTGGCCCACCGATCGCGATCAGATCGCGGTTGCGCTCCACCGTCTTCAGGCCGATGCCCTTGACCAGGGCCAGCTCGTCGGCGCTCTTGAACGGCCCGTTGGCCTTGCGATAGGCGACGATCGCCTCGGCCTTGGACGGGCCGATCCCGACCAGCGATTTCTCCAGCTGTGCCGCATCGGCGGTGTTGATGTCGACCCTGTCGGCGGCGAACGCGCTGCCGGCCAGCAGCAGCATCGAGAGCAGCAACGTCTGGAACAGAACGGAAAACGACTTCATGGCAACGCTCCTTGTTGTTCGGGACTCGCCGGTTCCGGTGTCCTTCCATCCCCGGGCATGCGCAGTCTTGCGCGCCGCCGTGCCCGCGCCAATCGCCACTCCGCCCTGCAACGACATGGCAAGCCCTTGTTCACGTGTAGGAAATTTCTGGCTGCTGGCCGGGGCGTAGAATGGCCTCCATCAAAATTTCCCCTGGATCCGACATGGCCGTTACCCGGCTCGATTCCCGCGCCGCCGCAGAATTCCTCGACCAGAAGTGGGATGGCGACATCGTCCCGCAGCTGGTCGAATACATCCGCATCCCGAACAAGTCGCCGATGTTCGACAAGGACTGGCAGGCCAATGGCTACATGGATGCCGCCGTGCGGCTGATGGAGTCGTGGGCCAAGGCGCAGGCCATTCCCGGCCTGCAGGTCGAGGTGGTGAACCTGGAGGGCCGCACTCCGCTGATCTACGCCGAGGTCCCGGCCAGCGGTCCGGACGCGGGCGATGACACCGTGCTGCTGTACGGCCATCTGGACAAGCAGCCGGAGATGACCGGCTGGGATGCCGACCTCGGCCCGTGGATCCCGGTACTCAAGGGCGACCGGCTCTACGGTCGTGGCGGCGCCGACGACGGCTACGCGATCTTCGGCTCGCTCGCCGCGATCCAGGCGCTGCAGCAGCAGGGCGTGCCGCACGCGCGCTGCGTGCTGCTGATCGAGGCCTGCGAGGAATCCGGCAGCTACGACTTGCCCGCCTACGTCGACCACCTCGCCGCCCGCATCGGCAAGCCTTCGCTGGTGGTGTGCCTGGATTCGGGCTGCGGCAACTACGACCAGCTGTGGTGCACGACCTCGCTGCGCGGCCTGGCCGGCGGCAACCTCACGGTCAAGGTGCTGAGCGAGGGCGTCCATTCCGGCGACGCTTCCGGCATCGTTCCCTCCAGCTTCCGCCTGCTGCGCCAGCTGCTGTCGCGACTGGAGGACGAGAACACCGGCCGGATCAAGGTCGAGGGCCTGTTCGTCGAAGTCCCGGCCGAACGCCAGGAGCAGGCCGGCAAGGTCGCCGGCGTGCTCGGCGACGAGGTGTTCAGCAAGTTCCCGTTCCTCGATGGCATGACCCCGATGTCCGGCGACCGCACCGAGCTGGTGCTCAACCGGACCTGGCGGCCGGCGCTGTCGGTGACCGGCGTGGACGGCATGCCGCCGCTGTCGTCGGCCGGCAACGTGCTGCGCCCGCACACCTCGGTGAAGCTGTCGCTGCGGCTGCCGCCGACCCTGGACGGCAAGCGCGCCGGCGAGCTGCTCAAGGACGTCCTGTTGAAGGATCCGCCGAACGGCGCCAAGGTCGAGCTGGAACTGGAGAAGGCCTCCACCGGCTGGAACGCGCCGGCGCAGTCGCCGTGGCTGACCGCGGCGATCGAGGCGTCCTCGCAGGCCGCCTTCGGCAAGCCGGCGATGTACATGGGCGAAGGCGGCACGATCCCGTTCATGGGCATGCTCGGCGAGAAGTTCCCCGGCGCGCAGTTCATGATCACCGGCGTGCTCGGTCCGCATTCCAATGCGCATGGCCCGAACGAGTTCCTGCACATCCCGATGGGCAAGCGCGTGACCCAATGCGTCTCGCACGTGATCGCCGAGCACTACCTGGCCAGCGCGCGTGGCGAGACCACAGGCGTGGGTGCGGTGGCCGGCGGCCAGGCACACGGGGACCACGGCTGCTGCTGAGCACGCCGGACAGCAGTCTGGATCGGAAGAAAGGCGCCGGCTTGCACCGGCGCCTTTCGCTTTGGGGGCGGTCGCCCCCCCGGCAACCCGGTTGCGCTACGCTCCGCGCACCCCACCCAACCCGACCGGAGCGTTCAGATGGAACAGATCTTTGGTGGCGGCATCCTGTGGACCCTGCTCATCGGCCTGATCGCCGGCCTGCTCGCGCGCGCGCTCAAGCCCGGCGACGACAAGCTCAACCTGCTGTGGACCATCGTCCTGGGCATCGCCGGCGCATTGCTCGCCCGTTTCGTCGGTGGTGCGCTGGGCTGGTACGGCCCCGGTGAACCGGCCGGCTTCGTCGCCTCGGTGCTCGGTGCCATCGTCCTGCTGTTCCTGTACGGGCTGGCCAGGAAGAAGAAGGCCTGACCCGTCGCGGCACGCATCCGGAGCCCCGCACCCGCGGGGCTCCGTCGTTTCCGGTACCGGAACACACGACCAGGACGCGGGCTCGCCTGCCACCGGCGACGCCGTTTACCCTGTGCGTCCGCTCCCGAACAACGCCTGCATGCCCGCCATCGACCGCACCGAACAACGCCTGGCCTGGACCCGCCGGGCCCTGTCCGATCCCGACGCGGTGCTGCACGTGGCCTCGGCCGACGCGAGCTTCCGCAGCTACTGGCGCACCACCAGCGGCGGGCGCAGCTGGATCGTGATGGACGCGCCGCCCGGGCGCGAGGACATCGAGCCGTGGCTGCGGATCGGCGCGCGGCTGGCCGATGCCGGCCTGCATACGCCGGCGGTACGCGCCGCCGATACCGCCGAGGGTTTCATCCTGATGGAAGACCTCGGCGACCGCCTGTACCTGCCCGAGCTGGACGCAAGCAGCGCCGACGCGCTGTACGCGCCGGCAGTCGACGCGATCCTGGCGATGCAGGCCGGCGTGTCCACCGACGGCCTGCCCGCGTTCGACGAGCCGTGGATGGTCATGGAGCTGGAACTGATGCCGGAATGGTTCCTGCGCCGCCACCTGGGCTTCCAGCCCGAGTGCGAGGACTGGGATCCGATCGAGTTCGCGTTCCGCGCGATCCTCAATGCGGCCCACGCGCAGCCGCAGCGCTTCATGCATCGCGACTTCCACTCGCGCAACCTGCTGGTGGTGGCGGAGAACATGCCCGGCGTGATCGACTTCCAGGGCGCGATGCGCGGGCCGCTGACCTACGACCTCGCCTCGCTGCTGCGCGACTGCTACATCGCCTGGCCGGAGGAGCGCGTGTCGGCGTGGCGCGAGGACTATCGCCGCCGCGCCGTGGCGCAGGGCCTGACCGACGCCGGCGAAGCGGAATTCGCGCGCTGGTTCGACCTCACCGGCCTGCAGCGGCACATCAAGGTGCTGGGCATCTTCTGCCGGCTGGCCTATCGCGACGGCAAGCCCGGCTACCTGGCCGACCTGCCGCTGGTCTGGAAGTACGTGCGCGAGGTCGGCAACCGCCACGAGGAGATCCGGCCTATGGTCGAGCTGCTCGAGCGCGCGATCGGCGGCCGCGACATCACCCAGCCGCGGGAAGCCTGAGGTGCGCGCGCTCGTATTCGCTGCCGGCCTGGGCGAGCGCATGCGCCCGCTCACCGACCACACCCCCAAGCCGCTGCTCGAGGCCGGTGGCAAGCCACTGCTCGTCTGGCACCTGGAAAAACTGGCCGCGCTCGGCGTGCGCGAGATCGTGGTCAACACCTCGTGGCTGGCGGCGCGCTTTCCCGAAGTGCTCGGCGACGGTGCGCGCTGGGGCCTGCGCCTGCACTACAGCTACGAAGGGCCGACGCCGCTGGAAACCGGCGGCGGCATGCTGCACGCGCTGCCGTTGCTGGGCGACGCGCCATTCGTGGCGGTCAATGGCGACATCTGGACCGATTACGACTTCGCCCGCCTGCCGCGCGAACCACGCGGCGACGCGCACCTGATTCTGGTCGACAACCCCGTGCACCACCCGCAGGGCGACTTCGGCCTGCAGGCGGACGGGCGCGTCGCCGACACCGGCGCGAACCGGCTGACCTTCTCCGGCATCGGCGTATACCACCCGCGCATCCTCGACGGCTGGCACGACACCGTGGACGGGGATCCCGGCACGCCGCCGCGCTTCAGGCTCGCACCGCTGCTGCGCGCGGCGATGGCGCGGGCCGCGGTCAGCGGCGAGCATCATCCCGGGCGCTGGACCGACGTCGGCACGCCGGAACGGCTGGCCGCGCTGGACCGGCAACTGGCGACGCCCCCGGCCTGACTGCGACGGAACGTCCCGCCGGTGCGTAGTGCTGCCAATGGATGAGCAAAGCCGGCACGACGGAACCGAAGCGGAACGACTGCGCCGCGCGCGACGCGGCGACGAAGCCGCGTTCGAGGCGATCTACCACGACCACGCCCGCGCCGTCCATGCGCTGGCGCTGCGCCTGACCGGCAACCCGGCCGCGGCCGAGGACATCGCCCAGGAGACGTTCCTGCGCATGTTCGGTTTCCTCTCCGGCCTGCGCGACGACACGCCGCTGCGGCCGTGGCTCAAGCGCGTGGCCGCCAACCTGGCCATCGACCGGCTGCGCCGCGAACGGCGCCACGCCGACGACGCAGCGCTGTTCAACGTGCTCGACGAGGCCTCCGCGCCGGCCACCGTGGCCGAAGCGGACGGGTTGCTGCGACGGCTGACGCCACTGGCCCGTACCCTCGTATGGCTGCACGAGATGGAAGGCTGGTCGCACGAGGAATTGGCGCGCCGCTTCGGTCGCAGCCCGAGCTGGTCGAAATCGATCCTGTCGCGATCGCTGGCACGACTGCGGCAGGACCTGGATCCGGGAGCAAGCGATGAACACCCCTGACGACATCCATCATGCGCTGCAGGCGCTGCGCGAACCGCTTCCACCGGCCTCGCTGTGGACGCAGGTGCGGGCAGCGCGCCAGCGCCAGCTGCGCCGACGGCGCGCGCTGGCCGCTTCCGTCTCGACCGGCCTGGTCCTCGCGCTGTGCGTGGTGATGCTGCGGCCGTGGACGCCGCCGCAACCGGCTCCGCAAACCGCGACGCAGGCCGCGACGGATCCCGCAGGCCGGCACGTCGACGAACGCGTGCGCGCCCTCGACCGCGCACTGCAAGCCGCCTACGACCGCGGCGCCAGCGACGCGGAAGTGGCGCCGATGTGGGAAGCACGCCACGCCCTGCTCGCCAGCACCCACGCTCCGCGCGGCGGCGCGGGCGACATCAACGACATCTGACGGAGCCACGATGCGAGCCTCGCCGAGATTCTTCCGTGCACGCCCCGCGCTGCTGCTCCTGGCCGGCGCCCTTGCCCTCCAGGCCGACGCCACGATCGTCCCGGCCGTGGCGCCGGCGGTCGATCCCGACACTCCGGGCGCCGGGCACGCCTGCGGCCTGGTCGGCGCCAACACCGCACCCACGCCCGAAGCCCTGGACATCTTTCCGGGCCGGATCATGCAGATCAACGGCGAACGCCCGAGCCTGCGCCGCGACGCCTACCGGCTGCAGCCCGGCCGGCACGTGCTGGTCGTCGCCGAGTCGATCCCGCGCGCCCACCTCGGCACCGCGCAACAGGCGCAGATCGTCAAGATGCAGCGGCGCAAGGACTTCAGCGGCTACTACAAGCCGCTGGTGGTCGAAGTGCGGGCTGACACGCTGCAGCGCGTCGGCGTGCGCCTGCGCCGCGACCGCCTCGATCCCGCCAGCCTCCGCGACAACGCGTACTGGGAGCCGGTGGTCTGGGAAGAAGTCGAAAGGAGCTGTCGATGACCGGCACTGTGGCCAGGACACCGCACCGCGTGCCCGTGCCGACGGTGCGCCATCACGCGGCACGGTGGGTCCACGCCACCGGTCTCCTGTTCGTCGTCCTGCTGGCCCTGCCCTGCATCGCCGCGGCGCAGCCCAGGTCCGGCCGGGCGCCGGCCGGCTACGAGCTGGACGCAGTGGTCGATGTGCGCCGCGCCAGCGCCGAGGGCCCGCGGGTCATGGCGGTCACCCCCGGCGGTGCGGCCGACCGCATGGGCCTGCGTGCCGGCGACCGGCTCCAGTCGGTCAACGGCCGCGCGCTGGCCGGTGCGGAACGGCCGGCCCCGCTCCTCGACGAGGCACTGCGCGCGGGCGGCGGCCGGCTGCGGGTCGAGGTGCTGCGCGGGACGCAGCCGCTGTCGCTCAGTGGCACTCTGGAGCCCGGCCGCTCCGCCGGCGGCGGCGGATGCGGGCAACTCACCGACCGGCTCGACGGCCTGCCCGCGGTGGCGAACGTGCGGCCGGTGGACATCGTCCAGGTCGAAGGGCTGCGGGCGCCAGTGGCGGCGGCGGCACGACACCCTGTCGCCGCGGGCACCCGCGTCGTGATCGTCCGCGAACACGTGCCGGCTGCGCCTTCGCGTCCCCTGTCGACCTTCGCCTCCAAGGCGCTGGTGCTCGACGTCGAAGCGGATTCGACCTACTTCCTGGGCGCGCGCCCGCTCGCCGGCGGCGGTGCGGACGGATGGGAACCCTTCGTCTGGCAAACCCTGCGCGAGCCATGCCATTGACCGCAAGGCGTATTTCCCGCGGCGCCTGTTTCACGCGTAATTAAGGCGCCCGGCTCCGATGATCGAACCGCACGAGCAGCGGTTCCCGGATGCCGGGATTACCCACCCAGGAGAAACGAACCATGTGGCGCATGACCGTGCTGTCGACCGTTCTGTTTGCTTCCACCGCGATCGCCGGCGCGCAGGCCGCCGGCCCGACCTCCGGCACGCCCGGGACGCCGCCCGCCGCAAGCCAGGCGCCGGTCGCGGGGGATCCCTCCAGCAGCTGTGCCTACCTCACCGTCAACCAGGGCGAGATTCCCGAAACCCGCGACATCTTCGACGCGGTGATCACCCAGATCGACGGCAAGAGCACGCCGATGAGCCGGACCAACCGCTACCGCGTCGAAGCCGGCGTGCACGTGCTGACCCTCGCCGACCGGATCGATCCCAAGCGCGTGCCGGCGGCCGCCAACACCCAGATCTCCAAGATGAAGCGCCTGGAACAGCAGCGCGCGTACAAGAAGGTCGAGCTCGACGTGCAACCCGGCGTGACCTACGCGCTCGGCGCCAAGCTTCTGCGTGACCGGCTCGACGTCGACAGCATCCGCGACAACGCCTACTGGCAACCGGTGGTCTGGGACATGCGCCCGGAGCCGTGCAAGTAGTGATGTACCCCTGACATCCACCTGACGGAGAAGACCATGTCACGCTCCCTCCTGCTGTCGACACTGCTGCTCGTCCCCATGGCCCAGGCCAGCGCGGCCACGAACGCCGCCCCGGTCGCCGGCGCACCCGGCAGCACCTGCGCGTTCGTCACCGACCAGCGCGCGACGATCCCGAAGAGTCAGGACATCTTCCCGGTCGAGATCACCCGGATCGATGGCAGGAGCACGCCACTGGATCCGAGGAACCGCCACGTGGTCCAGCCAGGCACCCGCACCCTCACCGTTACCGACCGCATCGACCCGCACCGGCTGCCCGGCGCTGCGGTCGCCCAGATCGACAAGATGAAAGGGCTGGAAATGCAGCGCGCGTACAAGCCCTTCACGATCGAGGTGCAGCCGGGGGTGAGCTACGCCATCGGCGCGCGCCTGCTGCGCGACCGGCTCGACGTGCAGAGCATCCGCGACAACCTCTACTGGGAACCGGTGGTCTGGGAACAGCGCCCCGAGGCCTGCCCCTGAGGCCTGCTCAGCCGGCGCCAGCCAACAGCGCGCGCAGGAACGGCACGGTCACCCGTCGCTGCGCGGCCAGCGACTCGCGGTCGATCCGCTCCAGCAGCGCGGCCAGCTGCGCGATGTCGCGGCCGGTCCGGGTCAGCAGCCAGTCGATCGCCGCGTCCTCCAGCACCAGCCCACGCCGCTGGGCGCGATCACGCAGCACCTCGCGGCGGCCATCGTCGTCCAGCAGGTGCAGGGTCACCCGCGCGCACTGGCCCAGCCGCGAACGCAGGTCGGGCAGGACCAGCGGCAGCACCGCCGGCGCGGCCGCGGCCAGGTAGAGCACGCCGCGCCCGGCAGCGCGGGCGCGGTTGTGGAAATCGAACAGGGCGACCTCGTCGCCACGGTCGCCGGCGATCGTCTCCAGCCCGTCCAGCGCGACCACGTCGGCCGCCTCCAGCGCCTCCAGCGCCTCGCCCAGGCGCCCGGCCGCCGCGCGCAGCGGCAGATAGGCGGCGCGTCGGCCGGCCTGCTCGGCTTCGGCGCACGCCGCCAGTCCCAGGTGGGTCTTGCCGGTGCCGGCACCGCCCTCGACATAGATCCAGTCGGCGCCCGGCTCGCGGGCCAGCGCGCGCAGCTGCGCCAGCGCACCGTCCGGCGCGCCGACGAAACTGTCCAGCCGCTGGTCCGGCGGATAGCGCAGCGACAGCGGCAGTTGGGGCGTGGCCCCGGACACGCCACTCACGGCGCTTCCGTTTCCCGGCTGGCGGCCTGCTCCACCGAATCGGGATCGACGTAGGGATCCAGCGGGACCGCCGCGTGCTCGCCGGTATACAGGCCGCTCTCGCGGTAACGCTCCTTGGCGAAGCGCAGCAGCACGTTGGCCACCGCCGCCACCGGCAGTGCCAGCAGCATGCCGACGAAGCCGAACAGCTGGCCGCCGGCCATGATCGCGAAGATCACCGCCATCGGATGCAGGCCGATCTTGTCGCCGACGATGCGCGGGGTCAGCACGTAGCTCTCCAGCATCTGGCCGACAACGAACACCACGCCCACCAGCACCAGCAGCTGCACGTCGAAACCTTTCGCCTGGACCAGCGCGGCGACCACCGCCAGGACCACGCCGGTGGTCGCGCCCAGGTACGGGATGAAGCTGATCAGGCCGGCGATCAGGCCGATCAGCAATCCCAGCTTGAGCCCGACCAGCGACAGGCCGACCGCGTAGATCAGGCCCAGCGCGATCATCACCACGAACTGGCCGCGCAGGAACGCGCCGAGCACCTCGTTGGACTCGCGCGCCAGGCGGGTGACCGTGCCGATCTGGTTGCGCGGGACCAGCGCGGCCACCCGCTCGACCAGCAGGTCCCAGTCACGCAGGAAGTAGAAGGTCAGGATCGGCAGCAGCACGATGTTGGCCAGCCACGCGACCATCGCCACGCCCGAGCGCGACAGGTAGCCGAACAGGGTCGCCGCGAAACCGCCGGCCTGTTCCCAGTGGGTCCGGACCCATTCGCTCAGGCGTCCGGCGTCGAGCCAGCCGACCAGGTCCAGCCCGGTCCTGTGCTCCAGCCAGGGCAGCGCGGTCTGCAGCATCCAGTCGCGGTATTCCGGCGCCGCCTCCACCAGGGTCACCACCTGGCGTTCGAGCAGCGGGGCGAGGATCACCAGCGCCAGCACCACCACCAGTGCCATCGCGCCGAACACCACGGCCACGGCCAGGTTGCGCGAGAAGCCGCGGCGCTGCAGGCGGTCGGCCAGCGGGTCACCGACCCAGCCCAGCAGCGCGCCGAGCACGAACGGCGTCAGGATCGGCGCCAGCAGCCAGACCAGCCAGACCGCCACCGCGATGACCGCCAGCCACTTGAGCTGGCGCAGGAAACGGGCGATCTCGTACTCGGGCGTTTCGCTCATCGGATGCGGTACTCGGCAGGCACGCCGTCCACCGCGACCACCGGCGCGTCGGCGCCCAGCATGCGCTGGAAGCCGGCCATGCCGGTCAGCAGGTCGAGGTCGAACTCGACCCGCCCGGCTTCGGCGCGCGCCGGTGCGATCCGGCGCACCACCGGCATCTTCTGCAGCATCGCCGATATGCGCAGGTAGTCCTCGGCGTTGCGCAGGCCGGTGAAGGCCACCCGGTAGGTGCCGGCCGGTTCGGACGGCTGCACCTTGGCATAGCGCTGGACCAGGGCGTCGGCGGCCACGTCGGCACCGACGGCCATCGCCCGGCGCGCGTCGCCGTCGCTGACCGTGCGGGTCGCCAGCACCTTGCCGGCGTCGACGAAGGTCCAGTCGGCGGTCCAGCCATCGCCGCTGCGGTACAGCTTGCCGATCAGCTGCATCGGCGGGCTGTAGCGGGCGGAAGCACGGGCCACCGCGGCCGGATCGTTGCGCCAGATCGCACCGACGGTGGCCTGCTCGGCCGCACCGCCGGCCGGCAGGCCGAGGCGGAAGCCGCGCTCCTGGGCGCGATCGAGCACGCTGCGCGCCGCGTTGACCTGGGCGGTGGTCAGCAGGCGCGGACCGGTACCGTCGTCGATGGCCAGCCACAGCACCGGCTTGGGCCGCGGCTGCGGCCAGACCGGCAGGCCCAGCGCGGCGGCGATCGAATCGACCGATTCGGGCACGAAGCGCACCACCAGCATGGTCCGGAAGGTGGGCGCACCGGCAGGCGAGGTGCCCTGGTCCTGGCGGAAATCGTAGCTGTCGACATAGGCCCGGGCATTGCGCAGTTCCTGCGCCACGCCGGGCCGGTTGAGCACGCCGGCATCGCCGGACAGCCGCTCCAGGACCTGCGCCAGCGCGCGGGCGAAGCCGGCCTCGCGAGCCTGGTCGGTCTGGCTGTTGACCGGCACCTCGGCGTCGTACAGGCCCTGCGCAGCGGCCACGTCACCCTCGGTGCGCAGGCCGTCCTGGGCCTGGACGTGCCCCGCCAGGCCGGCGGCCAGCAGCAGCGCCAGGCACAGCCGGGGGAACGGAAGCAGACCGGTGAAGGCGCGGCCGATGAAGGCGCGGCTGGATCGCATGCGGATTCCTCGATGGAGGGAATTCGGAGTCACGGGGAATTGTTGCCCGAATGCCGCCATCGCGCCAATCGACCCGGCGACAACGGCCGCGCACGGGCCGGCTGCTAGAATGCGCGTTCCCCCGACTCCATGCCGCAGGCCCCGCACGTGAGCCAGACCCCGACGCCCGCCCCCCTGACCTACCGCGACGCGGGCGTGGACATCGACGCCGGCAACGAGGTCGTCGAGCGGATCAAGCCGCTGGTCAAGCGCAGCTTCCGTCCGGAGGTGATGGGCGGCCTGGGCGGTTTCGGCGCGCTGTTCGACCTGTCGAACAAGTACCGCGAGCCGGTGCTGGTTTCCGGCACCGACGGCGTCGGCACCAAGCTAAAGCTGGCCCAGCAGCTGGGTCGCCACGACACCATCGGCATCGACCTGGTCGGCATGTGCGTCAACGACATCCTGGTCCAGGGCGCCGAGCCGCTGTTCTTCCTCGACTACTTCGCCACCGGCAAGCTGGACGTGGACACCACCGTGGCGGTGGTCGGCGGTATTGCCGCGGGCTGCACCGAGTCCGGCTGCGCGCTGATCGGCGGCGAGACCGCCGAGATGCCGGACATGTACCCGCCGGGCGAGTACGACCTGGCCGGCTTCGCGGTCGGCGCGGTGGAGAAGTCGCAGCTGCTCGACGGCGCCAAGGTGCGCGAGGGCGACGTGCTGATCGGCATCGCCTCCTCCGGCCCGCATTCGAACGGCTATTCGCTGATCCGCCGGATCTACGACCGCGCCGGCCGCCCGGCCGACCTGCAGGTCGGCGGCGTGGCCCTGGCCGACGCGCTGATGGCGCCGACCCGGCTGTACGTGAAGCCGGTGCTGGCGCTGCTGCGCGAGCACGGCGAGGCGATCCACGCGATGGCCCACATCACCGGCGGCGGCCTGACCGAGAACATCATCCGCGTGATTCCCGATGGCCTGGGCCTGCAGATCGAGGCCTCCGCGATCGTGCTGCCGCCGGTGTTCGACTGGCTGCAGCGCGAGGGCGCGGTGGCCGACGCGGAGATGTGGCGCACCTTCAACTGCGGCGTCGGCTTCGTGCTGGTGGTGCCGCAGGCCTCGGTCGCCGCGGTGTCGGCGAGCCTGGACGCGCAGGGCCTGGCCCACCGCGCGATCGGCCAGGTCGTGGCTGCCGCCGGCGACGGCGAACGCGTCCACATCGGCTGACCTCGACCCGACGGCGTTGCCTGCGATGAGCCCTTCGACCGGACGCAAGCCGCGCCTGGCGGTGCTGGTGTCCGGCCGCGGCAGCAACCTGCAGGCCGTGCTCGATGCGATAGCCGACGACCGGCTCGATGCCGAGATCGTGGGCGTGTTCTCCGACCGGCCCGGCGCTGCAGCGCTGGAACGGGTCCCGCTGGCGCTGCGCTGGAGCGCCGAGGCGCGCGCCTTCGCCGACCGCGCCGTCTTCGATGCGGTGCTGGCCGATGCGGTGGACGCGGTGGCGCCGGACTGGGTGTTCTGCGCGGGCTACATGCGCATCCTCGGCCACGCCTTCGTCCAGCGCTTCGATGGCCGCCTGCTCAACGTGCACCCGTCGCTGCTGCCCCGCTACAAGGGCCTGCATACCCATGCCCGCGCCCTGGAAGCCGGCGACCGCGAGCATGGCGCCAGCGTGCATTTCGTCGTGCCGGAACTGGACGCCGGCACGGTGGTGGCGCAGGCGCGGATCCCGGTGCTGCCCGGCGACAGCGCCGAAGACCTGGCCATGCGCCTGCTGCCGGAGGAACACCGGCTGGTCGTCGCGGTGTTGGCGCTGGCCAGCGCCGGCCGGCTGGCTGAACACGGCGGTCAGGTCCAGCTCGATGGTCAGACCCTGTTTAAACCGCTGGAACTAGATTCCGACGGAATCCTGCACCCGGGATCACACTCCTGACATCGCGTCCCGGGCATGCTGGAACCCCATTGCCGAACCGCCTGCATGCATCCCCGAAGCCCCGCCCTCCGCTTCGCATTCTTCGCCGCGTGCCTCGTGACCGCGTGGCAGGCCATCGCGCAGGCGGTCCCGCCCCCCGCGCAGCCGGAGCCTGCCGAGGCCGCGCCGACGCCGGTGCTCGAGCCGTTCGTCGCGACCTACGAGGCCTACTACCAGGGCAAGCCGGCGGGCAACGCCAGCATGCAGCTGGTCCATGAAGGCGACGACCGCTGGAGGATCGACCTGTCCATCCTCGGCGATCGCGGTCTGGCCGGCATGACCCGACTGAAGATCGAGCAGAGCACCGCGTTCGACACCCCCGACGGCGTGTACCGGCCGCTGAGCCAGGCCACCGTGCGCAAGGCGCTGCTGTTCGACCAGCGCGCCACCGGCACCTACGACTGGTCGAAGATGCAGGCCCAGTGGGATGGCTCGGTCAAGAAGGACCGGCGCAAGCCACTTGAACTCAAGCCGGGCGACATGAGCGCCTTGCTGCTGAACCTGGCGATCATGCGCGACGCCCGGCCCGGCGCGACGCTGCACTACCGACTGGTCGAACTTGGCCGTGCGCGGGAGCATACCTACCAGGTGTCGACCGACCCGGAAACGATGGCCGTCGGCGACATGAGCTACGACGCGTTGCGCGTGGCGCGCAGCGACAAGCCCGGCGACGAGACGGTATTGTGGGTCGCCAGCGGCGTACCGACGCCGATCCGCATCCTGCAGCGCAAGGACGGCGAGGATGAAATCGACCTGCGCCTGGTCGAATACCGAGGAGTCTGAAGATCATGAGTGCACGAACCCGTATCGCTTCCCGTGCCGCCGTGCTGCTGGCGCTGATCGGCGGCGCCGCGCAGGCTGCCGCGCTGGAGCCGTTCACCGCCGACTACCAGGCCAGTTACCTGGGCATGCAGGCTACCGGCAGCATGACCCTGAAGGCCGAGGGTGCGAACCGCTGGAAGTACAGCCTCGACATCAGCAACCCGCTGGCCACGCTCAGCCAGAGCACGGTGTTCGAGGAGCACCAGGGCCAGCTGCGCCCGCTCACCAGCAGCGACCGCGCCGTGGCCCTGGTCAAGAAGAAATCGGTCGACGCCAGGTACGACTGGAACGCGGCGCAGGCCACCTGGACCGGCGACGTAAAGCCCGAGCGCCGCGGCCCGGTGAAGCTGCAGGCCGGCGACATGGACGCGCTGCTGATCAACCTGGCCGTCGCCCGCGACCTGGCCGCGGGCAAGCCGCTGGCCTACCGCATGGTCGACGAAGGCCGGGTCAAGTCGTTGCAGTGGGACGTGATCGGCAAGGAACAGATCACTGTGGCCGGCGCCAGCAAGGAAGCGACCAAGGTCGCGCGCCGCGACGACAAGCGCGAGACCATCGCGTGGATCGTCCCCGGAATGCCGGTGCCGGCGCGCATCCTGCAGCGCGAGAACGGCGCGGACACCATCGACCTGACGATCCGCGCGCTGCACTGAGCCCAGTCTGGCGCGGCGGCACGCGCCGCGCCGGCATTACTCCGACGGTTCCGCGGGCCCGAACACGGTCCTGCAGTCGACCCGGATCACCTCGCCGCCGGGGAACCGGCGGAACGTGGTGCACTCGCGCCGGCCGTCGTGCTCGCGCGCGGCAGTGACGGCGAAGAAGGACTGGGCGATCTCGAGGCCGGACACGGTGCCGTCCTCGTTCCAGTCCATGTCGCGGACCTCGATGCCACGCGTCGCCGCCATGCCGACCCAGCCGGCCCAGCCGATTGCCAGCAGTGCCACCGCCAGGATGGCCAGCAGCAGCTTGCGACGCGGCGTCAGCTTTCCTCGCAGCAGCATCAGCCGGCGATCCTGCGGATCCGCGCGCCGACAGCGATTCATCGCCGCGATGCGCGGCGAGCGCGCTGGCCACGTG